>NZ_CP050699.1:4935000-5142500 GCF_005116675.2 Desulfosediminicola ganghwensis | reverse complement strand
GTAGCGGATTTCAGCGACGGTGCTGAGATCTCCTCTCCTCTCGGCCTGCTGTTCTTCCACATGAAGCTCATCGATCTTTCCTTTTATATCGCGTATTTTCTGAATAGTCTCTTTTTCGAGGGACCATTGACCCCGCATGCCGTTGAGTTGCTCGGTAAGATTGGCGAGCTTTTCACGGATCTCTCCAAGCCTGTCAATTGAGACCTTGTCATCTTCTTTTTTAAGGGCCTCCTGTTCTATTTCCAGTTTGATACGTTTTCTTTCAAGTTCATCGATCTCTGTTGGCATGGAGTCGATCTCTATTCGAAGCTGGGAGGCTGCTTCATCGATGAGGTCTATCGCCTTGTCGGGCAGGAAGCGGTCGGTTATATATCTGTTTGAAAGGGTTACCGCAGCTACAGTGGCAGAATCCTGTATTCGTACACCGTGGTGTACTTCGTACTTATCTTTTATGCCCCGCAGGATAGCTATGGTATCTTCGACTGTTGGCTCCTGAACTATCACCGGTTGAAAGCGTCTTTCCAGGGCGCTGTCTTTTTCTATGTATTTGCGGTATTCATCCAGTGTAGTTGCACCGACGCAATGGAGCTCACCCCTTGCAAGCGCTGGTTTGAGCATGTTTGAGGCATCCATTGAGCCCTCGGCCGCTCCGGCACCGACCAGTGTATGGATTTCATCAATAAAGAGGATGATAGCCCCAGCTTTTTTCTGAACCTCTTGCAGGACTGCTTTCAGTCGATCTTCAAATTCGCCGCGGTACTTCGCCCCGGCAACCATCGCGCCAAGATCGAGAGTTACGACCTGCTTGTCTTTAAGCGTAGCGGGAATATCACCGTTAACTATTCTTTGTGCGAGTCCCTCGACAATGGCAGTCTTGCCGACTCCCGGTTCACCGATCAGTACCGGGTTATTCTTCGTCCTTCTGGAGAGTACCTGGACGATTCTCCGTATTTCATTGTCACGTCCGATAACCGGATCGAGTTTACCGAGTTTGGCTTGATTGGTGAGGTTGATACCGTATTTCTCGAGAGCCTGATACTTTTCTTCAGGATAGGGGTCTGTTACCCTGTGATCACCTCTGATTGACTGCAATGCTTCCAGGAATTTGTTTTCAGTAACCCCTCTGTTTTTCAATGATTTAGCAAAATCGTCTGAGTCATTCCTGATAATAGCCAGGAAGATATGCTCCTGGCTCACAAATTCGTCCTGCATAGACCCGGCAATCTTGAAAGCGGAGTCGAGAACTTTCTGGAGATTATTGGAGAGGTATATCTGTCCGGCGCCGGTGCCGCTCACCTTCGGGATGGCTTCAATCTGAGAAATGCAGTCAGCAAGAACCTGTGAAGGATCGACACCCATTTTTTTCAGAATCGAAGAGACCACACCTCCCTTTTGTTCCAGAATCACCCGTGCCACATGGGCTGGCCGAATCTCCTGTTGTCCGTTATCCCTCGCAAGCTGTTGTGCAGCCTGGATAGCTTCCTGCGATTTTAATGTGAATTTGTCAAATTGCATTTTCCCCTCCCGGGTCTGCCTTTCTCGATGACAGATAACTAACCTCGGTTACATGGAATAGTGAACATCTCAGCGCTGAGAACATAAGAATCGTTAAAAGTTGTGTCAAGCAGGAGGGGAAGGGTATGAGGAAGAGGAAAAGGTAATAAAAAAAGGGGCTTTCTCGTAACCGAGAAAGCCCCTTCAACTTTCGATAAGTTCTGAACGAATCAGAACTCATATATATGAAAGTATGTGAGAATCAGCCGCAGCTGCCTGAAGAACAGTCTCCAGAGCTACAGCCACCGCCGCCAATTGGGTTGGAGGAGGTGATACCGAAACCGGAACGAGGTCCAGCGTCGATGAAGTCTACGGTGATAGAACCACAAGTAGTCAGCAGGCTCTCTTCAACCAGAAACTTCAGGGTGTCGTTCTCGTATACTTTGTCGTTATCTTTTGGCTCATCCAGAGCCAAGCCCAGAGAGGGTCCAGCTCAGCCACCCTGCATGAGGGCGACACGCAGAGCAGAATCGATATTGTTCTGCTCCATGTATTCTTTTAGTTTTTCTACAGCTAAGTCTGTTACACTGAAATCAGACATATTGCCTCCTCGGTTTCAACAATTTTGCTTACATTGTTGAACTGTTACTGGTTTGACTTCCCTGGGGAAGTTTCTTCTTGTGCCACAAAAGGTAAGTGCAGAATATGAGATGTCAATTAAGAATCTTATTTAATAGAACCTTTCCTGCTGCTTTTGAATTGAGGTCACTCTGTTGATTACATAACCAGTGCCATTGTGCAACAAGTTTTTTACTTGAACCGCTGAAAATGAAGGTGATATTGTTTATATTATTTTGCAGTGACTCATCGGACACCATTGAATGTATAATGTTTTGTTATCTCTCTATAAATAGTCTGTGTTCATTAACGCAGCCTGAACCGGAAGAAGTTGACCCTTTGTCAAACCTCAACATCCGTTCATTATTCAGAAGGTATCTAATATGAAAAAAATAGTCATTTCAACAGGGGGAGGCGATGCCCCAGGTCTGAATGCGGTGATATTTGCGGTTGTACACTCATGTTACAAACGAGGCTGGGACGTCTATGGCAGCCGGGATGGGTACGGCGGTTTTCTGGATATAGACAAGATGATCAGGCTCACCCCTAAGGATGTATCCGAGATTTACGCCATGGGAGGCACGATTCTCGGGTCTGCCAATAAGGGTCATCCATTTGCACGACCTGTGGAGAATCTTGCCGGTGAGATCCAGATTGTTGATGTTTCTGATAAGATACTTCGAAATTTCCATCGAATGGGGTTTGACTGTCATATCGCCATTGGAGGAGATGGTAGCCTTGAAATAGCTCACAGGTTCGCCCTGAAGGGGATGCCGGTGATCGGAATTCCGAAAACAATCGACAATGATCTGGAAGAGACGGATCGAACATTCGGTTTTGATACCGCTGTATCAACGGCAACTGAAGCTCTTGATAAATTGCACTCCACAGCAAAATCGCATAATCGGGTTATGGTTGTAGAGGTTATGGGACGGGATTCGGGCTGGATTGCACTCTATTCGGGGATTTCTGGTGGAGCTGATGCCATTTTGATTCCCGAGATCCCCTTTGATATGGACTATGTGTGCGAGAAGATTACGGATAATGAGTTGTATGGCAAGCATTATTCAATAGTTGTGGTTGCCGAGGGGGCGGTGACGAAGTCTGGTGAATCTTTTAATAAAGGCGTAGGCGAACTTGGCCGTGAAGAGGTGGTGCTTGGTGGGGTAGGGGAGTATGTTGCCGATCAGATCCGCCGGCGAACAGACAAAGATACCAGATCGCTGGTGCTAGGTCATTTGCAGCGAGGCGGTTCACCTACCACGTTTGACAGACTGTTGGCACTTCGTTTTGGAGCTGCAGCGGTGCGCATAGTTGAAGAGGGTAAATTTGGGCAGATGGTGGCTTTTGTGCACTCCACAATGAAAGGCGTACCCCTGGAAGATGCGATCCGTTCAAGAAAGAAGGTAAATCTTGATTCAGACAAAATATTAACGGCTGATGATATAGGGATTTGCCTTGGTGATTCCCCTGAAAATTGGCCTGTCATAAAGAAATAATATCTGCTCATAAAGGATTTCGCATTATGCGGGCCAAATCATTTTTAGAAGTTTACGATCGTCTCTATCAGCATTATGGCCCGCAAAAAAACTGGTGGCCGGGTGAAACGGAGTTTGAAATCCTTGTCGGTGCGGTTTTGGTCCAGAATACTAATTGGACGAATGTAGCCAAGGCAATGGATAATCTCCGGGACGCAGGTCTGCTTTCATTTGCGGCAATGCATGCTACCCCGGCTGATGAGTTGGCCGAACTCATCAGGCCATCAGGCTATTATAATGTGAAAGCGAAGCGCCTCCATAATCTACTGAAGATGATCTCAGGATGCTATGGGGGCGATCTGGACGCATTGCTTGCCGGCAGCACTGAGGATGCCAGGTCAAATCTGCTGACGGTAAAGGGGGTAGGACCTGAGACTGCAGATGTAATACTGCTGTATTGCGGAAACCATCCGGTCTTTGTGGTCGACAACTATACCCATCGGGTTTTTTCCAGACACGGGCTGGTAGCTGAAGAGTGTGATTACAACGAATTGCAGGAAGAATTCACCAGCAGGCTGGAGCCGGACCCGCAACTTTATGGTGAGTATCACGCCCTGATCGTTATGGTCGGCAAGGACTATTGCAAAAAGAGTTCACCACTGTGTGAGATGTGCCCTCTTGCCGGAATAGAAGAGGGGGGGGCAGGAGTATAGCACACGCTCATTTCACAGGAGCAGGGGGAAGGTGTTGAATCCTGACTTCCTAGTAGGAAGAACTGGATTGCTCGAATACCGTCTCCTTTGCTGTGGCGAGGATTACCTCTATGTACTCATCGATCTCCCGTTGTGAATATTCAACTTTTTTCAATGCCACTTTATATCGTTCCAATGTCTCTTTAGCTTTGATCGGGCTGTTGTTTTTAGAGTGTAGTGCATAGAGCAGAGTGACTAGCTCTTCTTCAAGCTTGTTGGTTTGCAGCACTCTTTCGATAAGGGCTATAGCTTCATCGGTGCGGCCGGTTTCTGCCATATGACGTGCCCAGGTCGTCGTAAATTCGATAAGGGTATTGGCGAGTTGATCATTGTAGGTCAGGACCTGTTCACTCTTGAAACTATCTTCAGGCAAAGAACCTTTCCAGTGGTAGAGTGCGTGCTGGAAGGCGTTGCCAGCCTGCCACCAGTCGCTATTTTTGGCGTGAACAATTCCTCTGCGGGCCGCATCGGTAAATTGCAGGGAATCCATCTGATAGTTGCTCAGACAGAGAATTCCTTTCTGCATGTGGATGTAATCCCGAACCTGAAGTATTTCATTTTTAGAGAGCTCCTTTCTCAGTCGGGTAAGCAGGGTGTCAAAACTCTTGCGGGCATTTTCCGGAGTGTTGTCCGGCCATAGTTCAAGCTGGATTCTCTCCTGGCTTATTCTCTGACCTTTGGCAGTTATCAACAGGCCTAGAAGCTCACGCTGGGATGGGGTGAGATCTTTAGAATGGCTAATAATGGTTGTGCCAAGACTTATCTGGAAGCTGTCGAGGAGGGAAAAGTTGAGCAGGGGAGTGGGTTCGCCATTTTCTCCAAGATGCATTTTTAATCGTTCCTGGCAGAGCATCTGTGCGAAGCTTCTCTCGATATCAAACTGGACGGCCAGTGTCAGCAGCTTAGTCATCATAACAGGCTCCCACCCCCAGAAATGGGTGTAGCCGTTGCTTTTCATAAGAGACAATCCAGCTTCGAGATCATCGAGGGCGCTTTCAGTATCGACGTAGACCAGCTTGCAGTAACTGCGCTGAAAGAGTGCACAGATATGCAGGAAGGTAGACGGAATAAGCTGTGTTCTGGCGACACCGTCGTCTAATAGCGCTGCGGCCTTATCGCCCTGCCCAGTGCGGGCATAGATGGCGCCTGCCATAATATTATTGAACAGTTCATAAAAGACTCCGCCTGTGTCTGATCGAAGAGTAATAGATTCTTCTATGAAATGTACGGCCTCTTCATTGCTCCCCTGTAGCGCATGTCCATAAGCAAGCCACTGTAACAATTGACTGTGCATGTGATGACTGGAGGCTGTTGAAGTGATACCGAATCCCTTGTTCAAAAGCTCCATTGAGGTATCGGTCTGGCCCATGGAGATGTAGCAGGCGGCTCCCCATACATAAATATATGGCGCAGCCACAGTCTGGTCGACGATTGTCCGGTCAATGCTTTTCTGAATTGCTTCCTGTGCGATTTTAAAGTTGAGGAAATCACCGACCATGGAGAGGTAACAGAGGTACATCACGTGAATGGTCAGTTTGTTTGACATCCCAACTAACGGGTCGTTTGACAGGGAGTAGCATTTTTCAGCCTCACGCAGAAATTTTGCCCTATTGCCACAGAGTAATTCAATATATCCCTTGGTAAAACGGGCGGAGGCTTGGAAATTTCTACTGTCATAACGTTTGGAGAGGGTGTTGGCCATATGGATATAATTTCTGGCTTTATCCATTTGGCTATCAAAGAAGCAGTGACCGCAGGCAAGATTACGGGCAGCAAGAATTTTTACCGTGTCCGGGAGGGATTGTTCGTGTGCCTTTAAAAGGTGAGCAGTGTTGGGGAGCAGTCGTGAGCCTACATTGTATTTGCCGGTGATGACGAAATGGAAATAAATCATCTGGGACAGACACAAAATTTCACCTATGGGATCACGGCTTTCCATAAACAGCTCGATAGCCCGTTCGTAATATGGCAGGGTTGTCTGGGGCGAATAATCGTTTTGCATCAATCCGGCAAAAAAGGTCAGCCAGTTATATTCAAAAAGAGTCTCTTTTGGGATCGAATTTAACAGGGCAAAAATGGTAAATGTCCGGTTTTTGGATACAAGTTCCATACCTCTGGTTTGCAGGATACGGTCCATAGTCAGGTAGTCCTCAGCTTTCCGGTAGCAGGCAAGGGCTTTTTCAACCATGTCCAGTTCCAGATAGTACTCGGCTTCCCTGGTATGGATCGACTGGATTTCGGTGTTGCTGAACAGAGCTGTACCCTGCAATTGGAGGAATTCCTGAAAAAAGTGATGGAACCTGAATACAGATTTGTTGTCATCAAGTCTGTAGACGAAAAAATTCTCTCTGGCCATTTCTGAGAGGATGTTTCCAAAGTCTTCGATACCGGTAAGGATCGTAGCGAGTTGAACGGGAATTTCACTGATGAATGATAGACGGAAGAACGGAGTGTGTAACTCCTCCGGGATCTTGTCGAAAATTTCATCCTGGAAATAATCAAGCATGTGTCCCTGGTCTGAATCCGGGGCAATGACAGAGTCATTGGTGGAGTTTTGCCAAAAGTGATTGCGGCCGCTCATCGGGTGGCTGGCGAGTACGATGCCCATTATCCAGCCGTTAGTCATGCGGTGGATATCAATCGCGTCCTGGCGGGTGATATCTCTTTCGAAAACATTGGTGAAAAGGTCTTCGATTTCTCTATTGTCGAGTGCGAGATCACTGGTGCTCAGATAGCTGATTTTACTGCTGTCCCGGAAGGTTTTACATTTCATCTCGAGAGGGTGCCTTGAGATGAGTATAAAATGGAGTCGCGGCGGAGATGTGTCGATCATATACTCAAGCAGATTGTTGGTGAGTATGCTGCCGGTGAGTAAATGTAGATCATCAAAAACAATGAACATATCCTGCTGGAGGTAGATGTTCAGATCACCAAGCAGGATGTTGGCACATTTTTTCAGGTCGAGGGGACCGACGACTCCGTCCCGGAGTATGGTGGTGAGTTGCGGGGAGTGAAAATCGGTAAATTTCTGATTGAAATTTGCCAGTAGCGATGAGAGCAGCAATACCGGGTCGGAATCTTCAGGGCCGATCTGGTACCAGATAAAATCAATATTGTGATGATTGATGAATTGCGAGACGAGGGTCGTTTTTCCCTGGCCAGCCTGGGCTTCTATGATGATTGCTTTTTTGTTCCGGATTTTATGCGGAAGTTTAGAGTTCAGCAGGCCGGTGCGGAGCAGGGATTGAGATTCGTCAATATGGGGAGGGTAGAATTTATTTGATGGAATGGCAAAGGGTCTGGGGATATCGCGTGTGTCCATCGTCGGCTCTCATAGTAAATCATTCTTTCTGGTTTTTCCCCTTGTACCATAAAAACTGGCGACAAATACCACGAATGACGCTGGCGTCTTTAGAGGAAAGTCTGACTCTTCCAAGGAACTGCCTGATGTTGCTCATCCAGTATGTATGACTTTTTTCTTTCAGAAAATCAATACGTAATAAGGCATCCTCCACATGCTTATACATCCCTTCGAGTTCGAAAGATGATGCATATCTTGGATTGGGCTCAACAGCGTTGGGGGCGTGAACTATACTGAAATACAGTTCATAGCAGTGGATAGCGACAGCCTGGGCCAGATTGAGTGATGAAAAATCGGCTGTCGGAATGCATGAGGTGTAATTGCAGTATTTTAGTTCGTCATTGGTCAGGCCGGTATCTTCCGGGCCGAACATTATGGCCATATGGTTGTTGGGGAGATCGGGGATAACCGCTTCTATCACTTCCCTGGGATTACGCTCGATGGTTCTCTTTTTGCCGAGTCGGGCCGTGGTGCCGACGATAATCGAAAAGGGTTTCAGTGCTTCCTCCAGGGTGGAATATACCTCTATCGAGTCGAGAAGATGTGCAGCTTTGTGGGTGGCCATTTTGGCCATGTTTTCCCGGTCCGGCATTTCGTCGCGGACCAGAATGATTCTGCTGATGCCCATATTAAAAGCGACCCTCGCGGCAGAACCTACATTTTCTGCAAATTTCGGGTGGACGAGGACAATGGCCACCTGGGATAAAAGCTCACGGTCTTGATGCATGATATCTGTCAGGAAAAGGAAATTGTAAAAGGAGGGGTGTTGGCAGAGGGCTTAAACAACAAGCAGAGATTGAACCGTTGTTTCGGTCAATCCCTGCTTGAAGTAATTGAAACTGACGTCGAATTTCCGCTCGTGCAGAAAAATCTCAGTTTTTCTTGCTGGTGGTATCCATTGAGATTCTGCTGATTTTTTCGTACTCTTCAACCTGCTTGTCAGCGGTAGAAGGCATCAGTCTTTTAAGCAGAGGTACCACACCACTTTCAGATTTTTCGAACAGTCTCTCAGCCTCCTTCAGGGTAACCTGCCAGGCTGGTGCAAACCCTGGAGCTTTTTCGAACATGATGTCGATTGCGGTCTGATAGATGTAGTATTGACGAATCTCTTTTCGACCAGGCTTCTGGTTCAGTGACTGCACAGTAATGCGGAGATTGTCGCGCTCCTGCTTCAGACGGGTCAGCTCTGCCTTACGCCGTTCGTTATCAGTAGAATCGATTTCCAGTTTGGTGTGCAGATGGTTGCGCAGACGGTCAACCTCTTTACTGAGTTCACGTCTGCGAAGCAGTCCGCGAATGTACATAAACGAACACAAGATGATACAGATCACTAAGCCTAAAGCAAGCCCCTTGGCAAAAGGATTGCCGAATAACGACGCAAGCATGCTGGTTTCTTCCATATGAACTATCCTCCAGAACGAGTTAACCGTAAAATATATCTTTAGAAAAAAAAGTATTAATCAGTACCTTCCTGAGAGTACTTAATTCGAAATAGTGCAGCAAGTCAAGGTGCAAAAATATCGATCAATATAGGCCCTGTCGGCTAGATGGACTGATTTTTAAGTCTTTCTACTCGTTATTGCTGTGAAGATGGTTCGAAGTAAATTCTGTTTTTATTTCTATCAACATCGCTTGCGGTAACGCTGATGATATCACCAATTTGATAGATCTTGCCGCTTACCTCACCAATGACTCGATGATGTTTGCCGTCAAAGAGGTAATAGTCGTCATTGAGTGACTCAAGTGAGACAGATCCGCTTATGAAGAGATCCAACAATTCGACAAAGAACGCAAAGTCAGTTACGCCGGAAATGATTGCTTTGAACGATTCACCAAGATGCTTTTCCATATAGAGCAGTTTGAGCCGGTCGGCCATGTCGCGCTCTGATGAGACTGCGGTCCGTTCTCTGCCGGAGAGGAATATCCCGACTTCGCGCAGGTCATTCTTTATAGTGTTTTCTGCTTTGGTCTGTTTTTTGCGTGTGCTCTGTTCCGCCAGCATTGCACAGAGCTCTCTGTGGACGATGAGATCGGGGTAGCGACGGATAGGGGAGGTGAAATGGGTGTAATCTGTAGCTGCCAGAGCAAAATGCCCGACATTGTCCGAAGAATATCTGGCCTGCTGCATTGCTCTTAGCAGAAGGTTGTTAACGATATACTCCTTGGGTGAACCTTTACAGAGTTTAAGAACTTTGCCAAACCACTCAGCAGTTGATTCGGGTGGGGGGAGCTGAAGATCGAGCGTCTTGGCGAATTCGCTGAATTCCACAATTTTGTCATGATCCGGCAATTCGTGAATTCGATAGAGGCTTTGACGATGTTTCCTGGTGAAGGTTTCTGCCACCGCTTCATTGGCTGCCAGCATAAACTCTTCGATTATCTGATGGGCAAAATTCCGTTCAGCTCTGGTTATGCTCTCGATATGACCGTCTGTATCAAGTTGGATTTCGGCTTCGGGCAATGAAAAACCAATAGAGCCTCTCTCCAGTCGCCTGGCGAGGAGTACCCGGGCGAGGTCGTTTGCATGATCAAGCATGGTAAGAAAGGGACCAAAAGCGTTTCGAGTCTCTTCATCTTTATCTATAACAAGCTGGGCAACCGTGGTGTAGGTAAATCTGTTATGACTTTTAATAACGGATCTGCAGAACCGCTTACCGATCCGCTTGCCGGAATGGTCGAAATCCAGGACTGCTGTCACTGCCATTCGATCTACGTTGGGGATAAGGCTGCAAAGATTATTAGACAACTTCTCGGGCAGCATGGGAATTACTCTGCCTGGAAAATATATGGATGTACCCCTTTGATATGCATCCGTGTCGATGGCCGAGCCGGGTTTCACATAGTGAGAGACATCGGCAATTGACACATGGAGTTGGAAACCCTGTGCGGTTTTGGTAACACAGACTGCGTCATCAAAATCTTTGGCTGTTTCCCCATCTATTGTTACATGCAGGATGTCACGTAAATCTTCACGGTCCTCGGTTAGCTTAACGCTTTCATGCAGTTGGTTCGCTTCTGCCAGGGTTTCATCGCTGAAGATGTGTGACAGATGGAACTTTTCAATCACCAGCCGCATTTGTACATCGATATTATCGGCTGGCCCAAGGAGTTCGATGATCTTCCCTTTTATAACAGGCGATGGTTTTTCAGGACGACGGAACTGGGCGATGACTGCAATGCCATTGGCAAGGTTGTCGAAGCCGGCAGGGTTCACTTCGACAGTAAAAGGGAATCTGCTGTCATCCGGGTGAACGAAGCAACCGCGCCGTGTTAATTCTATAGTACCTGCAATTGTGTCTGCCCCAGGGTTCAAAACTTTTAAGATTGTACCTTCAGGGCGTCCGGAAGAGCCGCCACGCCGGGTGTGAACCAGAACCCGGTCGCCGTGCATGGCACCGCCCATCCTGTTCGAAGTGATGTGGATATCCTTGGCCAGATCGGGAGCCTTGGCGTGCTTGACAGCGACGGATACGAAACCAAAGCCTCTCGGATGTTGCTGCAATGTGCCCTCGTAAAGAGGAGCATTGGGACTGAGTTGAAATCTCTTCTTGTCCGCCTTGGTTAATGTTTTAGTATGTAACAGATGAGTAAAAGTACCTTTGACCTCTTGGGTCAGTGTACTCTTTCCGGTAACAGCCCGGGTGATGTCGGCCATGCTTGCCGGTTCTGTGGAGGTGTAGAGGTAGGCCAAAACCTGCTTTTCAAAATGTTGTATTGTTTGGTCTTTCGACGATGATCCTCTTTTGTGAGAGGATTTGGAATGATGCTTTTTTCGTGAGTATCTTTTTTGAGTCATGAAATGAAATTTGTTCCCCCTGAACGGGGAATTCTGTTATTCTGAGACAAGATTGTCTGTTATTTTATTAGTTTTCTTCAGTGTAGCATGGTTTTAGCGGGCAGATATATATCTGTGCCGATGCTGGCATGCGCCTAAAAGGAGAGTATGCGTCGTATTCCTTTTGATATAGTTTCTTACCGTCGGCAGATGCTTGACCTCTTGGGAGATTCTCCGGATCAGGTTGTTTTCTGGGAAGCACTCGATTTTGCAATTGAGGCCCATTATGATCAATGGCGTAAATCTGGTGATGCGTATATCCTTCATCCTTGTTCAGTTGCCAAAATTCTAGCCGAAGAGATGGATATCATCCATCCGGAAATTCTTGCTGCTGCACTGTTACATGACACTGTTGAAGATGTGGAGGAAGTGACGGCTGAAGTGGTAGGTGATCGATTTGGTCACTATGTTCAGGCAATCGTTGAGGGTTGCACAAAAGTAACGCATGTTTCGGGCAGTAAGCAACATAATTCCCAGAGAACGCACAGAAAAATATTTTCAGGTGCGGCACTGCGACCGGAAGTTATGCTTGTTAAACTTGCCGACCGGCTGCACAATCTGCGTACCCTGCAGGCATTGCCGCGCAAGAAGCGCCAGAGAATAGCTGATGAAACAATAGATATTTATGCGCCTTTGGCAACCGTGTTCGGCTTATTTACCATTAAGAGGCAGATGTATAATCTGGCTCTGCTTTTTAAATATCCCAAACAGGGTGCTAAGCTTAACAGTCATATCAGGCAGTTGGGCAAGTCACCAATCGGCCTGGAAATAGTACAGGCACTCAGGCAGCAGGTGAAGGCATATGAGCTTCCCGCCGAAGTGAATATGCGTACTAAAGAACTTTGGGCTTATTACGATGCTACCAACCGGTTGCTCCTGAAACGCATCGAAACTCCGATGGAGATCGTTATTGTCGTTAAAGATCGCCATTCCTGTTATCGCGCCCTGGGCATAATCAACGAGACATTCCGTCCTATTCCCCGAACTATCCGTGACTTTATAGCCAATCCGAAGCCGACAGGCTATCAGGGGCTCCACGCAAGGGCTATCATTAAGGGTCAGAAATTCCTCTTTAAAATACGGGACTATGAGATGGCCAGAAAGGCTCAGCGGGGCCTTTTTCGTAACTGGAGTTCAAAGTCGGGTAAGCAGGGACATTTTGTCAAAGAGGTTCAGGAACTCTTCGATGTATTGAGTTCAGACGAGTCGTTCTCGTACCGGGATGTCATCGCCGCCAGTGGCAAGAAAGAAATTTACACCTATACGCCCCAGGGAGATCTTATCTGTCTGCCGTTTAAATCAACGGTTCTCGACTTTGCCTTTCGGGTCCATACTGAGATTGGCCGGACCTGTCTCGGTGCGATGATACGAAATACCAGGGTGCCTGCTGATCATGTGCTGACGGATGGTTCCATGGTCCGAATCATACGAGCCAAGGAGCCGGTTCGCTTTGAGCAGCATGTCATTAATATCTGTAAGACGCCCAGGGCCAGAGCTGAATTGGCCAGAGGATTCAGGATTCGACGGAGAAGAGTTACCCGTCAGGTCGGTGAATCGCTTCTCAGGCAGGAGATGCTCCGTTACGGTTTCCCGTTTCATGTTCTGGAGGGGGAACCATTGCTTCAACTGCTCAGGGATTTCCATGTCGACACGCTGGAGGAACTTTACGGTCGTACTGGTGAGGGGCGTCTGCGGCTTTATGATGTTATGGCCAGGATTAAAAATGATATGTTCGATGGTGTGTCTCCACTTTTCACACCAACCGGAGCCTTTAATAAAATTCAGCTGACCACACTGGATCCCGTAGTTGTGAAGCTCTCTTCCTGTTGTAAGCCAAACCCTGCCAACAAGGATAATTGCGCGTTACTCACCGAGAAAGGGTTCTCAGTACACCACAAAAAATGCACTCGATTGCACTCCATCAAGTTCAGGCGCGAAGACGCGGTAAATATCAGCTGGCAACTTCGGGAAACATCTGTGCGCAAGCAACAGGAGTTGCACATCCTACGGGCGTCCCGGGCTGAAGTTATGCAGTCCCTGGGAAATGCACCAGAAGAATTGGATGTCACCCACCTTCAGCTGCTTTCTAAATATTCCACCCTTGAGCCGGCCTGGCAACTTAACTTCAAGGTGCCGAACCTGCATGCACTGCACAAGGTCTTGCGGCACTTCGACAAGTCCAATATCCCCTATGAGTTTTACCTGGAGTGCTGATCACCTCCAGCAGGTTGCGAAACACTGCTCTGAAAAGATCAGGGTGTTTCAACTTCGTGTCTGGCAATATCCTCTGGGCGGTTCGCATACTTACTGAGAACCTTTACCAGCATATCCGGTAGATCGTCGCGTTGCCTGGAGCTTCTGTGTAGTTGGGTTAGGGTCTTTTCCAGAGTCAGATCTTCACCAAGTGCTATATGCCGTAAAACCAGGGAGACCAGCCGGGTAATTGTTGTCAGATTGGATATTCTTGACTGAAGGTGCTGGTCCCGGTCAAAGGCAGTGGAAGCAAAAATTTCAACTGGTTCACCTTTCATTTCGCTGATGGAGACGTACCAGCTATTGTGTTCCCGATCTTTAGTCCTGTAGCGAACAGCATCCAGAACTTCCGGAAGTACCACCGGATCGCCATTTTTCCTTTCTGGCAGCAGATTTTTGATTCGAGTGACCCGATCTTTGTCTCTGGCAATCATTTCCGCGATCGACCCGCATTCGGAGCAGAGTTCAAGGTTATCAAATGGGGTCAGTTCTCTTTCCTTTATACAGCCTGGACAGGTTCCTGTTCTCTTCTCATTTTTGCTCATTCGTCCACCTACCATCAGGGTTGGATGATTGGATATATTTATCCAACAATTGTTGAAACGTTTTTCCCTCAACCTCTCGTGCTCCGAAGCGGAGCAAGTGTTCCGTTGTCATCTGGCAGTCAACCAGCTGAACCCCAATTCTTTTGAGGTGTTCAATCAGCGCAACAAAGGCTATCTTTGAGCCATCAGTAATCCGGGTGAACATCGATTCTCCGAAAAAGACCTTGTCTATCAGAACCCCGTAAAGACCACCGGCGAGTAGGCCTTTTTGCCAGCACTCGACGCTATGACAGTAGCCACGCCTGTGTAATTCGATATATGCGTTTTGCATTTCATTAATGATCCAGGTCTCTTCACCTTTTTTGGTCCTGCAGCTGGCGCAGTTATGGATGACCTGCTCAAAATCCCGATCAAAGCTGATTTCAAACGGTTGCTTTCGGATGGTTCGGGCTAATCTTTTAGAGACCCTGAGTTCGTTGGGAAACAATACCAGTCTCGGGGCAGTGAACCACCAGAGAATAGGATCACCTTCCGAGTACCATGGGAAAATCCCGTTACTATAAGCTTTAATGAGACGTTCGGGGCTGAGGTCGCCGCCTACGGCAAGCAGCCCGCTATCCTCTGCGAGGTCAGGGTGGGGAAATACAATATTATCTGTTAGTTGAAATACTGGCATGAATGAAGTTAACCGTAGTTTTCCAGGATGTCAATAATATGCGATGCAGAGCAATCGGCAGAGGGAAAATGCATCTGTATCGTAAAATACTCATTAAAATATTAAACACAGAGCCTGTTACGTACCAACAAGAGACCTGCCGGAAAAGCTCATCTTTTAAATAAAGTTGTACCAGGCGATTATGGATATTGAAGGCAGCGAACTGCCGGATCGATTTCAGAGCGGTTGAAGCGAAGTGCCGACAATGGTAGGATTGGTGCGCGATTGGTCATATAATGGCAGGATTAGGTGAATGGTTGTACCTGTTCCAAGTGAAAGGACAACAGGAATTGAACGTTACAGCGAGATTGGAATTGCTGCAAAATGTCTGGTTTATGATTAAGGGCGGCAGTTCCAGATGGATATAGAGAAATGAAGATAGACGACAAAATGACAGAGGCCACCCCTAAGGAATTTTCACCTTTTTCTGAGGAGTTTATTCCGCAAAATTTTCATCCCGAGATAGGGCGTCTGAATCTATTGAAGAATATCAGGCAGGACCTGGCGGAAGGCGTGCCAATGGTGGTGGTAACCGGAGAGGCGGGAAGCGGCAAATCGGTAATAGGTAAGATGGTTGCCAACGAATCAGTTGATGGCTGCCGGCTGATATATTTTAGTAAGACTGTGCTGTCATTTGAAAATGTTGTAAAGGTCGTTGCCCGGATTGTCGGGGTCGAGGTGACAGATCTTACAAGAAAAGGCGTCGCGGCGGCGGTGGGGGAGATCGCCGAATCAGCAGCAAGTTTACCTGAGCGTTTGACGTTGGTTTTCGATGGCGCAGAACGAATATATCTGGCTACACTCGAGCGCATTCGTAAAATGCTGGACATGGTTAACGCTAACAATTTCCGTATGCAGATCCTCTTTATAGGCCGGCCTGGCCTGTTGGAGAACTTGGAACAGTTGCATATTTGTAATCTGAATGAGGTTGTTGAAAAACGTTATGGTCTGCAACCGCTGAGTGAGTCTGAGACCGCCCTGTATATTGAAATGTGTACAGGGCGTCTGGCTCAAGTCGATGCCGGTTCGTTTACTACGGAAGCTGTTGCGCGAATTAATCAGGTCTCGAGGGGAAATTTCAGGAAGATCAATAGCTGCGCAGACGAAGTGCTGAAACGAGGAAACTCAGGGGCTTCCTTTTGTGTCATGTTGGAAAATGCAGAAAGCGGCGAGGGTGGAACCGGAGCAGGGATTAAAGGGGCAGTACTACCTGGGCCTGGCGGTTATTCAAACAAGAAGATGTTGATGGCAGGTGGAGCCATTGTGGCCACTCTTGCTGTTGTTTTTGTGTTGGTGACAGGCAATAAAAAAGAGAGCTACGAACCAATTGAAGCTGTTGCCGGGCAGCGGCCTATTATTGAAGAACCTGAAACAATATTAGAGCAGGCATCAGCCGAAATCGGTCTCACAGAAAGAAAACAGCCTGAACAAGGTACACCGGCAGGGCATGATGTTATTGTTGATAATAGTGCCGGTTTAGAAAATGAACCCACCACAATAAATGAAATAGAGATTGATGAGTTGGTTGCTCTCAAATCAGAATTGCCGGAAGGCGCCGCCGAAGCGAGTACATTGAAACAGGAAGCGTCAGGAGTTGCAGACCTGTCCGAAGACTCCAGCCAGATAGTTAAACCAGATCTGTCCAAGGCATATGCTGAGGAAGCCGATAAGGAAGAAAATTCGGTGATCATTGGTGATGACGATTTCGTCAAGGAAGTAGTCAGCATAGTACCACAGCCCACAGTTGGGAAAAAAATTATTGAAGAGCGGGTAACGCGCAAGCCGGTGACTCTGAAAAAAGGTTCCGCTAAAAGGATTGTGGCAGAAGAAACCGAATCATCTGAATCACAGGGCGGGGCAGAAGAGATCGTGGCTGAGATCGACGGCACTGTTCAAACCGAAGCAGAGAGTGTCGTTGAAGGTCTCTCGAATGAGGATATAGACCTGATATTTGAAAAGTCTCTGGACGATTCCACCGAAAACATTGAGTTTCAGCCCGGTGCGCCTGTAACTGAGATGACTGAAGTAAAACCGGCCAGTACAGAACATTTGAGGGCGGGACAGGATACAGTCGGAACCGTGAGCGCAGAGCCAAAAAAAGTAATAAAACCAGCTGAAGCTACCGTCTCAAGTATCAATATACAGGGTTCGAATATCAAGAAAGTCCCTGAAATGGAGAGTGCTGTTATTGAGTCTTCGGTAACAAAAGTTGATTTGGTAACAGATCCGGGCTTGGAGAATGAATACTTCCGCCGCCTGGCCGCAGGTGAGAACTGGTTGCATGGTGAAAGTGACAGCAAATATACCATGCAGCTCATGGTGCTCTCAGCCGAAAATGCGCAGGAAAATATTGAGCAGATGCTTGACGCCGAAGAATATAGACAGGAAGCCGACAACTTTTTCATCCTGGAAGACAGACAAAATTCCGGGCAGGTGTATGTGTTCTACGGGGAGTACGAAACGATGGAGGCTGCGCGGATGGCACGAGACGCAATCTCTGATGCACTGCGGGAACATAGCCCCTATGTGCTTTCGGTTCCGGTGGCTGTTCAAAAGCTTCTTTAAGCTCTGTGCTCCATAACCGGATTAAAAGGGTCATGTGAGGAACACTTCATTTTTCTTATTTCAGATGAGGGAGCTTATTCAATCCCCTGCGATGATTATCACTGCACCAATGTTTTTTGGGTCTGCATGTATACTTTGTCATGAGGGAATGTGCAGCAAGGGTGCTTACTATCGGGCAGGGCATACCATAAGTAGTTAAAATTAAACTATGGGTGTGTATTTGATTGTGCATCGATGATGCTGTTGTTCGTGTGGAGCCAGTGTGGCAAATGTGTGCTGAGTCGGACGACGGGATGATGGAAAGTGAAGTGTGACGCAAAAAGAAAAGGTTACACAAAATTAATTGTGTAACCTTTTTATATCTGTGGTGGAGCTAGGCGGGATCGAACCGCCGACCTCTTGAATGCCATTCAAGCGCTCTCCCAGCTGAGCTATAGCCCCACATTTTGCTCTCTGCAATTTGTGACCGATTATATACCTGGCTTTGAAATCGCTGTCAACGAAATTTCTTCTATTATTGTAGCCGACACCTAATTTGTTGCCAAACCCTATGGTGGTTTGTTATGGTTTGGAGTTTTGTAAGTGATCTCTTAGAGACCTTGAATTTACGCGATTGAGGGGGGTAAAACACCAAGTCGATATCCCGCTGAATTGATCATCTAATTTCCCCACTGAAGGTGGTTTTTTTACTCCAAGGAAGGCTGTATGTATTCACCATTTAACTTTCTTTTTGGTTGGCTCTCTAACGATCTTGCAATAGATCTAGGCACAGCCAATTGTGTGTTGTACGTCAAAGGTAAAGGGATCGTGTTGCGTGAGCCCTCCGTTGTTGCGGTCCGCCAGGATGGCAGGATGAGCAAAGTGCTTGCAGTTGGGCAGGAGGCGAAAATGATGCTCGGCAAGACACCGGGCAACATCAAAGCAATCAGGCCGATCAAGGATGGCGTAATCGCCGATTTTGAAGTGACTGAGGCTATGCTACGTTATTTCATCAACAAAGTTCATAACAGGCGTACCCTTGTTCATCCGCGTATTATGATCTCGGTTCCATCCGGAATTACCCAGGTGGAAAAGCGTGCGGTAAAAGAATCTGCAGAGTCGGCCGGTGCCCGCGAAGTATATCTCATCGAAGAGCCAATGGCAGCCGCGATCGGTGCAGATTTGCCTATTACTGAGCCGACAGCGAACATGATCATCGATATCGGTGGTGGCACCACAGAGGTTGCAGTGATTTCCCTTGCCGGAATTGTTTATGCCAAATCAGTTCGTGTTGCTGGCGATAAGATGGATGAGGCTATTCTGCAGTACATCAAGCGCAAACATAACCTGGCGATTGGTGAGAGAACTTCAGAGTCGATTAAGACCACTATCGGTAATGTTATGCCGGAAGAGCCATACGAGACCATGGAAATCAAGGGACGCGACCTGGTTTCAGGTGTTCCGAAAACTCTCACTATTTCAGCCGACGAGATTCAGTCTGCAATTGCCGAGCAGGTAGACGTGATTGTTGAGGCCGTAAGGGTGGCACTTGAGGTGACTCCACCAGAACTTGCTGCTGATATCGTCGATCAGGGAATTGTGCTGACCGGTGGTGGAGCACTGTTGAAGAATCTTGATAAGTGCTTGAAAGAGGCTACAGGAATGCCGATTATCGTAGCAGATGATCCGCTTTCTTCAGTGGTACTTGGCTCGGGCAAGGCTCTGGACAATCTGGATATTCTGCGAGAAGTCACCATCTATTAACCGGCTTGCACAGGCCGTTTTTTCGCCTGGCAGGTTGTGTTGGAATGTATCGGTTCAACCTGGCGGTTGGACGCCAAGGTGGTATCGGTTTCTAGCCGATGAATGTTAAGTGGAGATCCGTGAGAAATCGAGCGAAAGCGAGAAATGGACAATCTGGCCTGCTTTCAGTGCGAATCCTGCTATTGTTCGGGACTCTGCTGGTGGTGGGCCTTCTTTTGCTTGCCTCAATGCTGGGCGGGCGCTTTGGGGCGTTGCACAGGGTAACGCTTGACCTGATAGCTCCATTGCAATCAGCGGTCACGCACTCATTATCCGGGGTCGCGGCGATAAAAGACGATTATATAGCCCTGATCGAAGTCAGAGAAGACAATAAACGGCTGAAGGCGTTGGTCGATAAGTACATGCTGGAGTTGAGCGAACGTCGGGAAGGGTATCAGAAGTACAAACACTACGAGGAGTTGCTTGAGTTCAAACAGCAAGAGGGGTTTGGCCGTATAACCGCACGAGTTGTGGGTAAAGATCCGTCACTCTGGTTCCAGACTATAATTATTGACCGTGGCTCGGAAGATGATGTGGTTGAGGGTATGGTGGTGGTCAATCCGCGCGGGGTGGTAGGCCAGATTATTCATGCTTCTGAAAATTATTCCAAGGTCTTGCTGGCAAATGCGCCCAGTAGTGCAATTGATGCAATGCTTCAGAAAAACAGAGTGCGCGGCATCTTAAAAGGTGCCGGAGAGCATGGCTACGTACTGCAGTATGTTCTGAAAAATGATGATGTCGCAAAAGGTGATTATATTGTAACTGCCGGTATCGGTGGTATATTCCCGGCTGGTATTCCGCTGGGGCGTGTCTCCAATGTTCGCATCATGGAGCGTGGCATGTTTCAGGAAATAGAGGTTGAGCCGAGCGTGGATTTTCAAAAACTTGAAGTAGTTTTTGTTGACCTCACTGACCGTAAAAAAATCTTGCGTGAAATGTATATGGAGGCAGAGAGATAGTCAGATGCTGGTTGCCATGATCTATCTTCTCCTGGGGGTTTTGCTGGTTGTAGTGCAAACCTCCATGCTGCAGCTTCTACCCGGTAATTTCGCCCGACCTGACATAATATTTCTGTTGGTTGCTTTTTCTGCATATAAGCTGCCCTGGATACCCGGGGTGTTCCTGTCGTTTTCACTGGGGTGGATGCTCGATGTGCTTGTAGCGGCAAATCTGGGTTATTACCCGTTCATTTTCCTTGCGGTTTTTGTCATCCTGAAGACTATCACTGTCAACAGTCCGGTCAAAGAGAGTGCCTATCAGATTCCAATGGTTGGCGTAAGCTATTTCCTGCTGCAGATCGGGTTGTATTTTTTCGCAACCATCTCCGCGGCTCATGCTATACCAGATTGGTCCTGGGGGCAGGTTGTCCAGGACACCTTATTGCTCATATTAGCTGCAATTCCATTTTTCCTTGTTTTCAACAGCCTCTATGAGCATTTGCAGATGCGCAGTGCACGATCTCGGCGCTTGAAAAACAGAACGAGGAACCCGCTTTAAGCGTAGAGGGAAAAGTATATGAAGTTGTTTTTTAAAGAGGTCGAGGAATTCAGCGAGCGGGACGAAGAGGCTGTAGACCTTTTGCGGAGACGTTTGCTTGGCGGAGTCGCTGTTATTATACCATTTTTCTCGATTATCATATCCAGGCTCTGGTCATTGCAGATTCTCCACGGCGATGATTACAAGGAACATGCTTACAGTAACAGGGTGAGAGTTCAGGAAATAGCAGCTCCCCGTGGCCACATACTCGACAGAAAAGGGCGTGAGATTGTTACCAACAGGCCTTCTTTTAATGTGGTTCTCATGCGTGAGGACAGCCATGACATCGAGGAAGTACTGAAACGTCTTGCGCCGGTGTTAAAGGAAGATATATCCCTTCTATGGGAGAGGATTCGCAAATCCTCGGGAGTGCCACGGTATTTGCCGATCACTCTCAAAGAAGATATTGACTGGCAGACCCTGGCCTATATTGAAAACCACAATCAGGAGTTTCCAGGTATTCGTATTGAGGTGAAACCTGTCAGGGTGTATGAGTACGGGAATCTTGCCTCCAATACTATCGGTTACCTTGGTGTGATCAGTAAGGCAGAGCTTGAAAAGTCAGATCAGAAAATCTATAGCGGCACGGACCTTGTTGGCAAGCAGGGGTTGGAGAAGCTCCGCGAAGCAGATCTCAGGGGTGGCAAAGGACATCGCTATATTGAAGTAGATGCCAGAGGTTTTGAACGCAAACAGCTCAAACAGATCGATCCCTTGCCGGGCAATCAGATTTACCTCACTATAGATGCCGAACTGCAGAAGGTTGCAGAGAACCTGATGGATAGGGATGAGCGCGCTGGTGCAGTAGTTGCCATGGAGGTGAAGACCGGGCGCTTGCTCGTTCTGGCAACAACGCCGTCAATCGTGCTCGATCAGTTCATCGGCGGTATCTCACACAAGAACTGGAACGCCCTGCGTGATAATCCACAGCATCCGTTGCTCAACAAGATTGTCCAGGCAAACTACCCGCCTGGCTCAACCTACAAGATGGTCATCGGTCTGGCTGGCCTCGCGAAAGGTCTGGTTGATCGCGAAACCAAAATCTATTGCCCTGGTCATTATTCTCTCGGCAATAAAACCTATCGCTGCTGGAAGCATAGCGGGCATGGTTCCGTAAATCTGGAAGAGGCTCTTGAGCAGTCCTGTGATGTTTACTTTTATCAGTTAGGGCAGTGGCTTGGGGTTGATACTATAGCAGAGTATGCCAAAAAATTCGGCCTGGGTGAGAAAACCGGCGTGGAGATGGAGCATGAAAAAAGTGGCCTCGTCCCTACCAAGAATTGGAAAAGGCAGCGGTATGGTGAAAGATGGCATGACGGTGAAACAGTAATTGTGGCTATTGGCCAAGGCTATAATCTTGCAACGCCTATCCAGCTCACGGTAATGACAGCTGCTTTGGCGGCCAATGGTAAAAGAATGCAGCCGCAGTTGATAGAGAAAGTTGTCGATCCCAGCGGTGAAGTTACCGATACATTCGAGCCGATAGTTGTGGCCGATGAAAAATTCGATTCCCGGTTTATGGATATCATTCATCAAGGCATGGTAGACGTGGTTCACGGGAAAAAAGGCACTGCTCGTAAAATTGCGATCGATGGCCTGACAATAGCCGGTAAGACTGGTACATCCCAGGTCGTTCGTGTGGCAAAGTACCGTGGATTGAAAGACGATGACATTCCTTATAATTATCGGGACCATGCACTTTTCACCTGTTATGCGCCGGCGGATGACCCTGAGATTGCGTTGACTGTCATTGTCGAGCATGGGCTTGGCGGGTCCTCGACTGCAGCACCTATCGCCAAGGTAGTCCTTGAGAAGTATTTCGAGGATTATCTTAATGAATTACAAGCGAATGAAGAAAAGGAAAATCAAGCCTGATTGAAACCGGTCAAAAAGGAGTTTCAGCCAGGAGAGAGGATATATATATGATTCGTGTTGACCGGCGGCATTTTGAAAATTTTGATTTCGTACTGCTGCTGCTTATTCTACTTGTTTGTGGTATGGCACTGTTTAATCTTTACAGTGCTTCCTACCCACCCAAACCATATGGGACACCACCCTATCTGAGGCAGGCGTATTTTTTCCTGATGGGTGCGGCCTGTTGTCTGGTCATTCTGAGTTTTGACTATAACGATCTGCATATCTGGAATTATCCGTTCTATTTCCTTGTTATCATGCTTTTACTCCTATCGTACTTTGTCGGCAGTAAGGCAGGTGGTGCACAGCGTTGGATTGACCTTGGTTTTTTTAATCTTCAGCCCTCAGAACCTGCCAAGCTGATGCTTGTCATTTCCTTGGCCAGCTATTATTCCAGAAAAGAGGTCATCGACGGTTATAACCTCAAGCAACTGCTCATGCCCATCTTGCTGACAGGCTTTCCCTTTTTGCTGATCTTGCTGCAGCCGGATCTCGGTACGGCGCTGATGCTTGGCATCATCTTTGTGTCGATGACGCTCTTTGTAAAAGTGAAATTTTCCACCATCGCAACTTTAGGGACCTCCGCTTTGGTGGTGGTGGTTTTCGCCTGGGAAAAATTACTGCGACCTTATCAGAAGCAGCGCATTCAAACCTTTCTCAATCCCGAGCAGGATATGATGGGCAGTGGGTATCAGATTTTTCAATCCAAGATTGCTGTAGGCAGTGGTGGAAAATTCGGTAAAGGATATATGGAAGGTACCCAGGGACACCTGCACTTCTTGCCGGAGCGGCACACCGACTTTGCTTTCTCGGTCTGGGGAGAGGAGTGGGGCTTTGTTGGTTGTCTTTTCTTTCTCGGTTGTTATTTTTTTATGCTGCTCTGGGGACTGTATGTGGCGATGAATGCCCGCGACAGGTTTGGTGTATTGCTTGCGTATGGAATTGTTATGTTGATCTTCTGGCAGGCGGTAATAAATCTCTTGATGATACTCGGATTTTTACCGGTTGTTGGTATTCCTTTGCCACTGGTTTCCTATGGCGGGTCCTCTTTGTTGACCACTGTCGCGGCGTTGGGAATTTTGATGAATGTGCGGATGAGAAGATTTCAGACCCATAATCCTCCCGGGGTGACCTAGTCATCAGCTGCGGATCTGTTGTTGGAACGGTGGGGATATTTTACCTGGACCTGTCTGACTCAAGACAATAACTGAATGGGGATGAGCTGTATGCTGGCAGCTCATCCCCATTTTTTTCTACACAGCAGGTTAGTTGTTTTTGAGTTGTCTAAGAATGATGGAGCGCAGGGACGAGATGAAAGCTGGGTCAGAATTGAGCGAGGGAGTTGAAATAAGGCGAACTCCAAGCTCTGCGGCGTGATCTTTAAAAAGCATATCAATCTCATAAAGCGTTTCAACGTGATCTGAAACGAAACTTATCGGCACCATCAGAATGTTTGTACACCCGTTGGCTGCCAGCCTGTCTATGGTCTCAGATGTTTCAGGCGAGAGCCACTCGACGGGGCCACTTCTCGACTGGTAACACAGTGTTCCCTTGAGCTGCAACCGCTCCTCGATACCGGTGATGGTTTTAGCGAGCTCATCAACGTAGGGATCACCTTCTTTGATAAACGACACCGGCAGGCTGTGCGCGCTATAAACCAACTCGAATGGCTCTCCCTTGAATTCCTCTGCGGTAGCAGAGATTCGTTGGGCCAGAACATCGAGATACCCAGGTTCTTCCGGCCACGAACGGACAATCTCCAGCGGGATTTGAGGCATACACCTTTTATGGGTAGCGATCAGGTCGTTAATGGAAGATCCGGAGGTTGCCTTGGTGTAGTGCGGGTAGAGAGGCAGGGCGATAATTTTTGCAACACCCTTGTCCGCTAACTCGGTGAGGGCCTCCTCACAGCTCGGCGCCCAGTACCGCATAGCAACACGAACGATGAACTTCCCGTCTGCGGATAATTCTCTTTCCAGCCGGGCAGCCTGTTGCTCACTTATTTTTCTTAGCGGAGAGCCACCACCTATTTTTTTATAGATGGACTGACTTTTGGCAGCTCTTCGTCTGGAAATCAAACGGGCGAGTGGCTTCTGCAAAAAAGAAGGCCCTAGTTTAATTATGTCTCTGTCGGAAAAGAGATTGTAGAGAAACTGAGGGACATCTTCAAGAGTGTCCGGGCCGCCCATATTGAGCAGAACAATACCTACTGGATGATTATTCATTTAATCACGAATAGTTAAAGGGGTGGTGATCGGAAAGGCGAATACATTCTACTGTATTCCCTGTCAATCCGCCATACTTTGCCAATATTCGATATCGAATTCGTTTGGATCATAATTTTCTTGTGCCTAAACAACTTCCCTAAGCTTGATTCTGAGCCTCTGCGAAATATACTGTAAGTAAAGGTGATGAACGAGAGTGGCTGAAGGTTATCTCTGGCCGGTAAGGCGCTCTGTTCTGAAATCATCAGGGAATGCGCTACGTCGCATGCAGTGGATGGTGGAGAAAGTGCACCACTATCGAAGTATTCAACGGAGGAACTCTATGGAACTTAAGATCGAAGCCCGGAATGTTGAGTTACGCAAAGGATGGCAGACTAAGATCGAAGAGGAGAAGAACAAGTTGGTGCGTCATTACGCCGGTCTGGTTCTTCACCTGCGCGTCTCCATCGAAGGAACTGCTCATCATAAGGAAGGAGGGTTTGAGATCAAGATTATCGCGACTATTCCGAATGACACAGTAGTTGTTGCCAGAAAAGGAGAAACCGTTCGACCGCTGCTGACAGAGGCCTTTGATATCCTGGCTTTACAGTTAAAGGAATGTCTTCGCAAGAAGAGGAAAAACGTTAAGGCACACACCAACGATGAAACAGATAAGATAGGAGTTATTCGTAAACTATCCCCTTTTGAGTCATATGGTTTTATAACCTCTTTTGATAACAGAGATATCTATTTTCATGAAAATGCGCTGAAAAATATTGATATGGAGCAGCTTACCGAAGGAGACAGCGTCTATTTTGGTGAAACAAGAGGAGACAAGGGGCCGCAAGCCTCATGGGTAAGGCCCGCAAGGTAATAGTAGAGTCTCATATTAACATTTCAGGCCGCGGACGTTTTTTGTCTGCGGCCTTTTTTATTGAGCGTTTTTCTGTGCCAGGGAATGAATGGGTAATGTTCTTTCGCAGTAATGGCAGAGATTAAAACATGCGTAGAAATCGGTGATGCGGTATAGATAGGTCAAACATTTTCATATAAACACAGTCGCCAAAGGAGTTCATTTCGTGAAAGAAGATGTCTACTTAATAGATGGCAGCGCCTATATTTACCGAGCGTACCATGGGGTTAAACCTCTCTCCAACAGTAAGGGCATGATGACCCACGCTGTTTTTGGATTCATAAATATTCTTCGACGCATCATGCGCGAACGCGACCCGAAATACATTGCAGTTGCCTGGGATAGCCGAGGACCTGTCTTCAGACATGAAATTTATAAGGAATACAAGGCCAACAGGCCGCAAATGCCGGAAGATCTCGCCCAGCAGCTTCCCTATATCCGGGAGTTTGTAGCGTCTTCAAATATACTCTGTCTTGAAGAACAGGGGATTGAGGCAGACGATCTCATTGCTTCATCGGCCAGGAAACTTGCCGAAAAAGGCCATAACGTTGTCATCGTCTCCGGAGACAAGGATCTTTTGCAACTGGTTGGTGATTCCATTGTCATGTGGGACCCCATGAAAGACAAAGTCATGGATTCTGAGGCTGTTGTCGAAAAGTATAAAGTCACCCCGGATAAACTTCTGGAAATCTTCGCCCTCATTGGCGATAGCTCCGATAACGTCCCAGGTGTGCCAGGAGTAGGGCAGAAAACCGCGGAAAAATTGATTGCCGAGTTCGGTGACCTTGATGGTCTCTATGCAAATGTTGAGTCGATGAAAAAGTCCAAGATGAAAGAACGACTCATCGAAAACAGGGAATCCGCCTATCTTTCCAAAGATTTGATCAGGCTCAAGGAGGATGCCGAAGTACCAGTGGCACTCGATGTTTATTCGATTCAGAAACCCGACGATGCAAAACTTGCAGCCCTCTTTACTGAACTCGAGTTTACCACCTTTCTGAAGGATATCGATACGTCGGAGAAAATATCGACAGACGGATTTTCACTGGTTACCGATGAGGGTGAGCTGAAGGCGGTTGTAGAAAAATTGCAAGAGTGCGGTTCGGTGGTGTTTGATACTGAAACCACCTCGCTTGACGCTCGCGTTGCCAAACTGGTGGGTATTTCTCTCTGTGCAGACTCAGATCAGGCCTGGTATGTGCCGGTTGGACATCGTGACGAAGCAGGGGAACGGGTGGCAGGCCAACTTGATAAGGAGTTGGTTAAATCAATACTGGAGCCGCTGTTTTCCGATCCGACCATTGCCAAAATCGCTCATAATCTGAAATATGATTTTACCGTACTCGATCAGCATTGGGGCATTCGCCTTGCTGGCAGACTGATCGATACCATGATTGCGGCTCACCTGCTTGAAGTTCCAGGGCGTTCATTGAAGCTTGATGATCTCTGTTTTGATCGCGGTATAAAAATGACAGCCTTTAAGGATGTCGTCGGCAAAGATAGTCGTGAAGACTGTTTTGCCTATGTAGGTCTGAAAGAAGCATGTGATTACAGCTGTGAAGATGTTTATGGCACCCTGCAACTCTGGCAGGAGTTCGAACCGCAGATAGTTGAGAAAGATCTCGATCAGCTTTTTTATGATCTCGAAATGCCGCTTGTCCCGGTATTAGCCGATATGGAGGTGAGGGGAATCTGTGTGGATGAGCAGATTCTGAAAGAACTCTCGCTTGAGTTCGCGGGCAAACTCGAAGCAATTGAGGCAAGCATTTATGAACTCGCAGGAAAAACGTTTAATATAAATTCACCTAAGCAGCTTGGTCAGTTACTTTTTGAGGATTTAGAGCTTCCCCATGGCAGGAAGACCAAAACAGGCTATTCGACCGATGTTAAAGTGCTTGAAAAACTTGCCTCTAAGCACGAACTGCCAGCCCTCATCCTTGAGTACCGTACACTCGCCAAGCTGCAGTCGACATATGTGGATAAGCTGTCCTCTCTGCGTGATAAAATTACTGGGAGAATCCACACTTCATTCAACCAGGCAGTTACTGCTACCGGACGTCTCTCGTCCAGTAATCCTAATCTGCAGAATATTCCGATTCGAACTGAAGAGGGCAATCGGATTCGCCAGGCGTTCGTGCCGGCGGAGGGCTATACTTTTGTGTCTGCTGATTATTCTCAGATCGATCTTCGGGTTCTGGCCCATTACTCGCAGGATGAGGCCCTGCTCGCAGCTTTTAACGCAGGAGAGGATATTCATTCCAGAACGGCGGCACAGATCTTTGGAGTATCCCCTATGCTGGTAACTCCGGATATGCGCAGAGTTGCCAAGAGCATCAATTTCGGAATTGTTTACGGCATGAGCAGTTTTGGTCTCTCCAACCAGCTGAATATCAGCAGAAAGGATGCGCAGAATTTTATTGATAAGTATTTTGCTCACTATTCCGGAGTGAAACAGTTTATGGAGGATATTGTCGAGCAGGCGAGAAACGATGGGTATGTGACCACGTTGATGCATAGACGCCGAGGCTGTCCCGAGATAGATGTTAAGAACAAAATGCGCAGAGAGTTTGCAGAGCGCATGGCGATTAACACCCCAATCCAGGGTACAGCAGCCGATATTATCAAGCTTGCCATGCTGCAGGTTGAGCACAAGATCGCAGAAACAGGCAGCCCGGCAAAGCTGTTGCTGCAGATTCACGATGAACTCGTTTTAGAGGTGCCTGAACATGCGGTTGAAGAGACCAGCGAGATGGTTCGATTGGCCATGGAAGGCGCTATGAAACTTGATGTGCCGTTGGTGGTTAATGTTGAGATCGGGAAAAGTCTGGCTAAATCCTGATAACCATTTTTGCATGGGCGTAATTGCATAAGAAAAGGGAGCGATCCAGCCGGATTCGCTCCCTTTTTATTTTGCAGAACCGGGTATGCTGAATTACTTGCGCTGGTGCATCGGTATGAATTGTCGGAGATTGTGGCCAGTATATACCTGTCGGGGTCTGCCGATTTTTGAATTGTGTTTATCTTCTTTCATTTCACGCCACTGGGCAATCCAGCCTGGCAGTCGGCCGAGAGCAAACATAACGGTAAACATATTTGTGGGAATGCCTATGGCCCGGTAAATGATACCGCTGTAAAAGTCCACATTGGGGTAGAGGTTTCTGGAGAGAAAATAATCGTCTTTTCTTACGCGTTCCTCAAGTTCCAGTGCAATGTCAAGCAATGGATCCTCAATTTCCAGAGCAACAAGCACTTCATGGCAGGCATCCTTGATGATTTTAGCACGCGGATCGAATGTCTTATATACCCTGTGGCCGAAACCGGAGAGCCTGAACGGATCATTTTTATCTTTGGCCTTCTCTATATATTTTTTGTAATTACAGTCATCTGCATAGATCAGTTCGAGCATTTCAAGAACTGCCTGGTTGGCACCACCATGGAGCGGCCCCCAGAGGGCGCTGATGCCTGCTGAGATCGAAGCGTAGAGGTTAACTCCGGCGCTGCCTACCAGGCGGACAGTTGATGTTGAGCAATTCTGCTCATGGTCGGCGTGGAGAATGAGCAGTTTGTTCAATGCGGAAGCCACTTCAGGTTTGATGACGTAGGGCATATTTGGACGATCGAACATCATGTGCAGGAAGTTCTGCACATAGTTCAATTTTGCATTGGGGTAGACCAATGGATGGCCTATATTCTTTTTATAGGAAAAGGCTGCGATTGTTCTGATTTTTGACACTAGTCGTGCAGTGGTTACAATAATTCCGCCATAAGGATCTTCTTCGACATCCATTTCCGGGTAGAAATTGTGCAGCGAACCAACCATGGTGGAAAGGATGGACATTGGTGAGGCGTTAGGCGGGAAGTGATCGAAGAAATGGATCATGTCCTCATGAATCAGGGCAAACCGACGCATATCCCTTTTGAACTGTTCGAGTTGCTCAAAGTTCGGCAGTTCCCCATTGAGGATAAGGTAGGCTACTTCGATGAACTGGCAGTTTTCTGCGAGATCTTCAATGGCGTAACCGCGGTAGTTGAGAATTCCTTTTCCGCCGTCGAGATAGGTAATGGAACTGGTGCAGGAGCCGGTATTCATGTAGCCGCTGTCGAGAGTGATGTAGCCGCTATCTTTAAGTAGCGTTCTGATATCAATAGCTTTTTGACCAGCAGTACCTTCAACGATCGGAAGAGTATAGGTTTGACCATCAATACAAAGCTGCGCAAATTCCTGGGACATAGGTATACCTCGTAGCTGTTGAAACGGTGACCAGAAATGGTAACACACACTTCAGTAATTTATTCGGCAAGCGTTAGGGAAAGTTACTGCTGATTGATGCACAGACGGTACGATTACAGTAGAATGAAAATGTCTGGGTGCATGAAATTTGCTGCCGAAAGGAGCGGTCCTGGCGGGCTGGCATGGTGCTGATAGCGGGGTGAACAGATGACCATGTTGGGACCGTATTTCCATCGATTCGTCAGTAATATAGCCGAAAATAGAGAACAACGCAATTTTTCTTTTTATTTCGATGTGGTTGCCCGTCAGGCGGGGCATAGCGGTTCGCATGAGGCTGTACGAAGGTTACGCAACAATCAAAGTTGAGCTCTTGCAGGTAGCCACCTGTCAGCTCATGAGCTGGGGTACTGTTTTGATGGGTGAGCACCACTCCTGAATGTATTTCAAGCTACTGTTTGCGACAATTTTTAGTGCCTGGTAAATGACGGGTGTGTAATTTATAGCGGTTTGCAAAAAAAGTGACTGAGGTTTAGCCAGGCAGTGTGGCCTGAAAATAATACTTTTACATTGAGAATTGATAATACAGGAGTCAGGAAAATGATGTTGCCCGAGAAGTCCCAGCAGAAGTTGATCGGAGAACTAGATATATTTATCGAGTACGGGGTAACCGATTCCGAGAGAGATTCAGCGAAAAAATTGGTCGAGAAATACAAAAATAACTCTGAAGCGCTGGAGGTTTTGCTTGAGTTTTACAGGGTGTTGCCGGAAACCCGGGAAGAGGCTGTGGTAAAAATTCAGCGACTGGACACTATTCAGGGAGTCATCCTGTTGGCGTTGACTACTGCCAACCATGTGTATAATGCTGTGGTATCTGAAGGGCAGGCACAAATCCTCGGAGAATTCAATCAGGATGAAGTACCCGCTGACATCCTTCAGTTTTTCGGTCATGGCATGAATGATGAGTTTGTTAAGTCCTACAGCCCGATCGAAGAGCAGGAAGAACTTGCCGTAGAAATTGGCGAAGAAGTCTGCCCCGCCTGCCAGGTTGCAGTGGGCCAGGTTCATGTACTGGGTTGCCCTGTGGAGATTTGTCCATGGTGCGACGGTCAGTTGAATAAATGTAACTGTCGCTTTGAAAAGCTCGATGTCGAGAGTCTTGAGTCAAATGCAGAATTGGATCAATTCCAGGAACTACTGGAGACGAAAGGACGTATACCGTATAAACCTGAGCAGAAACCAGCTTATCCCGGAACAAGTGATGGCCTGGATTCGTAATCAAGCTGTGAACCTGCTTTAATTACGCCAATAAAAAAGAGGGACGTTGCGCAAGCAATGTCCCCCTTTTTCGTTAGTACTCCGAAGTTCTGTAAGCTTATTTGGTTGGTTCTACACTTTTCAGGTAGCGATAGAGATCGGAATCCGAAGAGATAACCAGATTGGTGTTACCACCAATGACCTTATCATAGCTTTCAAGAGTCTTGAGGAACTGATAGAAGTCAGGGTTCTGAGAGTAAGCATCACCATAAATCTGGGTTGCCTCGGCATCAGCATTACCGCGGATTATCAGTGCTTCACGGTTGGCGTTGGAGATGATCTCTTTCAGCTCTCGCTCAATGGTACCGAGAATCTCATTCTTCTGACCTTCACCGAAAGAACGTTTCTCTGCAGCGATTCTCTGTCTTTCGGAGATCATTCTGTCATAAACTCTCTCACGTACGGATTCGATGTAGTTGACGCGTTTGATCATTACGTCAACCAGCTCAATGCCGTATTGTGGGGTTGCCCTGCCTGCGGTCTCGAGGATAATGTCGGCAATTTTGTCGCGACCCATCACCGGTCTGGTCCCCATAGCCTCATTACTGATGCCGGGGGTCATGGTATCTTCAGACCAATCAGAACTGCGGATAATCTCAATCAGATTATTTTTGTTCACCATATCGCGAACGGTACCGCCGATAATGTCATCCAGAAGGGACTGGGCCCGAACCTCAGAACCACTTGCTGCCTGCAGATACCGGAGTGCGTCGGAGATTTTCCAGCGAGCGGTAATGTCGAGGAACACGAAAGTCTTATCATTGGTAGGGATCTGGTTTGGTTCACCGTCCCAGATCTGGATCTTCTTTTCAAACTCATTAACCTGCTGGATAAATGGCATCTTTAAATGCAGTCCGGCATCGGTTACGGGGTCGCCGACAGGTGCACCGAACTGGGTGACAACAGCCTGCTGACCTTCTTCTAAAATATAAAAGCCGTCATATATGACAGTGATAGCCAGGAGAATGAGGCCGACTGAGAAAAACTGTATTATTTGTTTCATCTGTGCTTCCTTATGGTTTCCACACTAGTTGGTCTTCGGGGCTGCGATAGCTGGTGAGCTGCCAATGTTCAAAAGCGGAATTGGCGACTGCTGATTCTCGTCGATGATGTATACAGACTCGACATTGGGCAGCACGTCCTGCATCGTCTCGATGTACATACGGGTGCGGGTTACCTCGGGTGATTTTTCGTATTCTTTCAGAATGGAGAGGAACCTGTCTGTCTGACCGTTGGCTTCGTTCAATCTCTCAGCGGCGTAACCACGAGCCTCTTCCATAATCTGCAGTGCGGTACCGCGAGCTTTAGGGATAACTTTGTTGTACTGGGCCTGTGCCTCGTTAACCAGACGTCTCATGTCCTGGTCGGCAGCGTTCACTTCGTTAAAGGCAGGTTTAACCTGTTCCGGTGGATTGATATCCTGGAACTGTACGGTAACCAGAGTGACACCAGCCTCGAACCTGTTCAGCTCTGTCTGCAGTTCGCTCTTTACGCTTGCAGCGAGCAGGTCACGGTTACTGAGAACATAGTCGAAGTCCATGTTACCCACGATACGACGGGTCACACTTTCGGAGGCATCGTGAACAGACTGTGTGACATCTTTTACTTTGAAAAGATACTGGTAAGGGTCGCTGATTTTGTACTGAACGATCCAGGCAACGTTGATGACGTTTTTGTCTGCGGTCAGCATCAGTGATTCCATTTCATAGGCGCTTCTGTCAAATGAACTGACTTGGCTGGAGCGGGTTCTGAAACCGAATTCCTGCTTTCTGATCTGCCCAATATCGACTTTGTACAGAGCTTCGAGGTAGGGAAGCTTGAAGTGCAGACCCGGGTCAACGGTACGAACGTATTTACCAAGTCGAAGTACTACACCGACTTCACTGGGCTGGATCTTGAATACCGATGAGTAGACACCTTGGATCATGATGAGCACAAGGATGATAGCTAGAATTTTGCTTATGCTGGCAAAAGGATTGACCGGCTTGCGTTCTGGCGTGGAGCCGTTTGGGCCGGGACTTTGTTTCTGGTTTTCCGAGAAGAAATCCTGCAGCTTTTTTATAAGCTGTGCAACCATTTCTTCCGGAGTCTGGGGCTTGTTTTTGCGGCCCCAAGGAGGCTGTTGATCCTGCATGGACATAGAAAAATCTCCTAAACTGAAATGTTCCGGATAACACTGAGTTAACCATGTCAGTGTCCGGGTGAAAAAAAGTGAATAACTCTATAAACTTTTAAGTCTAAACAGGTAAGTCTTTACTGTTTTAGATGCTACCAAATCGTATCAATATTTCAACCCGATTCGGCGGTTGGGCACGGGTATGGCGTCAATTGATAGCATAATACCATGCCATGAGTACAATAAACCAGCTTGATAGTGCCAGTATAAGCTGCAGTTTAAATTTTTCCCTCTGTCTAAGGACCGTCTCAAAACTTAAAAATAAACCAGTAATAAGCCCTGTTGCCAAGCCGTAGAAATGGGCGCCCAGGTCTGTTCTTTCTCCGCTACTGCCGAGCATTGCCAGCAGCGCAGCCCCTGCCATGAGCGGTAGCAGCAGTCTGGCTGGACGTTTCAATTTGTAATGTCGGAAATTAATAGCAGATAATATTCCAATTACCGAGAAAACCGCTGTGGAAAAACCAACAGAGAGATGGCCTGGCCCGTGACCGATAACATTCAGCATATTTGCTGAAGTTGCAGCAACAAGCAGGGCGGCCAGGCCGATTCCGTTTCCGAGAATGCGAAAATAAAAGTGCAACAGGAAAGCGCCAAGAAAGCAATTACTCAACAAGTGAACTATGTCTGAATGAAGTGTCAGTGCAGTTACCAGCCGGTAATATTCCCCATCGTTAAGAATCTGGCTGGAGTTGACTGCGCCTTGTTGAAACCACTCCGACAGTGGTGACCAGCTTCCGGTAACAGAAAAAAAGAGAACCATTATGCCAATCAGGAGCAGGGTGTGTGCCTGAAATATTGGGGCAAATTGATCCTGAGCCGGTTGGCTTGGCGGCCAGTTTCGATTTTCCTCGATAAAGACACCCAATTCGTAATCGGCCTTGGGGTAATCCTGATGGTTGACGTGTATCTCCCAGTTGGCGGAATCAATCTTTTGCACAGTGTGATTGATTCGTGCTGCAGAGAGCACCAGTGAAAAGAGGTTTGCCTGTTGTTGGTTATTGGTCTGGGTAACTGTCTGGGTAGGGTGCTGGTTTTCAGTCACGTTCAATCCTGGAAATTACGGGGAGCATCCTGATGTGCGTGTAGCGAGGTTATGTAGATGAGGTTGCGTGGTTTGTGTTGTCAGGCGTTTTTTCTCTCATAACTTATCAGCCTCTACAATAGGTCCGGTTGGCTGAGTTGGCAAGGTAACTGTTTGTAAGCAAGACGTATTTTTTCCCAAAAAACAAAAAAGGCCGAGGGTGGGGACCCTCGACCTGAATTTTCTGGTATGTAACTCGTTTTCAGAGCGGTGAAAAAGCTGTTTCCGCCTAAGGCTGACTCAGGATCAGGTCATCAGCACTGACAACACTTCCGTACTTGGCCTTGAGATCAATAAGCGCATTTCTCTGCCTTTGGTAAACCTCAAAAAGCTCGACAGGGATGCCAGTCTCTTTCTGGTAGGCGTCGGTTTGAAGATCAATCCTTCCGACTATATTATCCACATAGAGGGCAAACTGCATGTTGTAGAGAGCTTTAGGATATTCCTTGTCAATTCCATTGAAGAGTTTCTTCAGGTCTTCATATTTCGGAATCAAGCCGATCGGGGTTTCGATGGCCTCTACATCTCCGTGTGCATAGAGTTCAAGCCAGCCGAGCCAGGCGCGCACATCCCGTTTTTCACCAAGCAACCCGGTCCCTGAACCACCTCTGTTCTCATGGGTGAGGAAATAGTTGAGTCCGGCCATGATTGGTCTGTCAGAATCGGAAAACTCGGGTGAATTGAAAAAGATAAACTGAGCTTTCATGTAATCGGCAAGAGCACCGGGGATAAAAGGTGCGTTCGCCCAGGGTTGTCTGCGTACACCGGAGGCGCCCACCTCGGTAGCCGTGGCCTTTGATACGATGGAAGCGCCTATCACAACACCCTCGTTCATTGACTTGGCAACCCAGACGGGTGGCATGGTATCGGCATCACGACCGGAATACGTAATAATTTTTACCGGCACTCCCTCAGGGGATTCGGAGATCTCGGTGGCATGATTGGCGATGGCGGATGCAAGCAGGGTGCAGCGTGAATTTTTGTGTGACATGGGAACTGGCTTGCCGTCTGAGTTGAGTTTGCCATTGTACCACTCACCCTGAAAGTTTATGCCTCTCTCTGGTACAGGCTCACCGTTACCGACCCAGTGCGGTACACCTTTATCATCTATCAGTACGTTGGACCAGATTACTTCGGTGCCGTCACCACGCAGGCAATCCATCAAGTACGGGTCACCTTCCCGGTTAACATCCTCGACTATGCCAAAAATACCCTTTTCAGGGTTAATTGCCCGTAAAGAACCATCCTTTGCGATCCACATCTGGGCCAGATCATCCCCGACAAAGTCTGTACCGACCATGGCTGTGGTTGTCTTGCCGCATCCGGAAGGGGCAGCACCGGCGAAGAAGGTTTTTCTGCCGTTGGGACCGGTCAGGCCTGTGATAAACATGTGCTCGGAGATTTGCTCGCCAAGTTTGTAATAGGTCGCGTAATCGACAGAAAACCGGTGATTACCTTTTTTAAGCAGCAGGGTATTACCTGCATAAGTACAGAAGGTAGAAAACGTGGTTTGCCAGCTTCTGTCCATAAGAATCCGGGCATTGGGTACATCTTCCGGGGTATTATTACCTTCGGCGTGCACGTTGGTGTAAAAAAGTCCGGCTCGTTCAGTTTCCTTGTCAAAAGCCTCGTAGCAGTTACGATAGAGGAGCTCGGCAGAATGCATAACATAGGATGAAGAGGAGATTTCTATGGCTGGGATGGCAGCTTCAGCTCCGACAGGACCGCGTGCGTAAAAGCCAATCATCATGACCTTATTGGCCATAACGCCGGGCATGAATTCTTTTACGTAGTCCAGAGCCTCGTCACGTAAGAGCGATTTTGCCAGCGAACTCATCTGTTCGCCTTCGTTGATGATGTAATAGGTCTGATTCACCAGTCGGGCCTGGTCCTGAGGCAGGTCAAAGTGAATGGTGTGGCCTGGCTTGGCAAGCTTGGCTTCTTCACCTTTTTGCAGGGAATACTCACGAATCCACTGCTGGTCATCATCGTTGCCGGTATTGATGAAAACTTTCTCAGGGCCGCACATTACAATAGCGTTGGCGATCTTGATGAGAGCATCCTGATTTTTTACAACGGATAACTTTTGCTGGTTGGTTTCGTCAAGTCGCTCGGAAAGAACGGCTTTTGCATCCTCTATGGTAGCAATTCCTCCGACTGCTTCCAGGATATCTACACCTTTTTTGAGTTCAAGCATTCTTGAATTCCTCGATTAGAAAAATGAAATATTTGCTCCATCCGCCTTAAAAATCAGGCAGATGATTAATGTGCGAAGCCTCATATTAGGGTCTTTTCAGAGTGCAGTCAAGGTCTGACTTCGGAGGCGATCGAGGTTGGGTTTCGTTCTAAGTTGTTAAAGTTTCAGGTGTATGTCGGAAAGTGAAACAGTGAAAGGAGCAAAGGAAAGGGCAGCAAACGTTCAGATTTGCTGAAATAACCTATAACTTTTATTGATATAGCCACCCTTGCGGGGTTGTCAGGGTTTTCATTTTCCCTTCAAGAGAATGATGCAGGGTAGTGAAAGTGAAAGTGAAATATTTATTAAATTTTCTTTATATATCAAGAAGAATCGTGCTTGATTATGAAAATATTGGAGTGGAAGGAGGTGGTGGTACCACCATGTAGAAATCAAGTCGGCTCGAAATTCCTGGCAAAATTATTTTGATTACAGATCCTCTGGCAGTTGAGATCGGCTATAGTATCGGGATTTTTTGAAAATGAGTAGTTTTTTTATAACTTATGTACATAGTGTCAGTGTCATCATCAGATCCCTGCCGGGCTTGCTTGTGTTGGGCTGCTGGAGAAAGGGTATGCATTTCCGGCTGGCTGCTCATCCTCCGGATGTTCTAACATGATTGCGTGAAAGGCGATTTCATGATATACGGCATCCTGCTTTTCTGGGCATTCTGTATCTGTGGCCCGAAAAGCAGATTGTACGGATTATCGGACATGGAGAGTATGCCGGGATACGCAGGGCAAGACAAAAGAATATAAAGTTATGCACTTGGTTTAGGATGCAAATCCGCCAGGCCAGCACTGTCTACATTAAGGAAGGAGATTCGATGATGATTTCACTATCAAATAAAAAAAGGGTTACAGTCATGAAGACTGTAACCCTTTATTCATTTGGTGCCGAAGAGAAGACTCGAACTTCCACGGGGATGCCCCCACTAGACCCTGAACCTAGCGCGTCTACCAATTCCGCCACTTCGGCTTGCGACAACGGCCGTGATAATGCTTGATCGTGAGTTTTTTGTCAACACTTTATTTTTCACAAAAGTTAAAAAAATATCAAATTAGTTTTTAAGAAATGAGAATAGTAAGGAAGATTGAGGATATCGACGGACCGCTGGTTAACGCCTGTGTCACCATTGGGAATTTTGATGGTGTTCACCTTGGGCATCAGCAGTTATTTGCCGAAGTTGCGGCCAGGGCCAACAGGCTGAACGGGAAAAGTGTTGCCATAACATTCGACCCTCATCCGCTGCAGGTTCTTCGGCCTGGGGGAATTAAGCTGATTTCCAATTGCGAGCAGAAAATAGAGCTCGTTGAGATGGCCGGTATCGACGTGATGCTGGTCGTCCCATTTACCAAGGAGTTTGCCAAGACAACGGCCGAATACTTCGTCGACGAAGTTCTGCTCGGTGGACTTGGCATGAAAGAGTTGGTGGTGGGGTACGATTATGCCTTTGGGAAAAACCGGTCAGGAAATATCCCCTTTCTCAAAAAGCAAGGGGAAGAGAAAGGATTTTCGGTGACCGTAGTCGAGGCTCAGTATGTAGGTGATATGCTTGTCAGCTCAACCCGTATAAGAACTTTGCTTGCAGAAGGTAACATGGGCGAGGCCCGAAGGCTTCTCGGTCGAAGTTACCAGATCCGCGGTGAAGTACAATACGGAAAACAACGTGGCGGCAAGCAGATCGGCTTTCCCACTGCCAACCTTCGTTTTGCCAAAGAGGACCTGGTGCCTAGGCTGGGGGTATATGTTTCACAAGTTATTTGTGACGGAAAATGTTATGGTGGCATAATCAATATCGGTCGCAACCCCACCTTTGGCGAAGATGAGTTGGTCGCAGAAACACATATTTTCGATTTCAATCAGGATATCTACGGTAAACCTATAAAAGTCAATCTGCTTGAGTTTATCCGCAGCGAACGAAAATTCAGTGGTGTGAAGGATCTCGCCGAACAGATTAGTCGAGACGTTGTGCAGGCTAGACAGGTTCTGGCTCATCAGAGCAAGGAGCTGGTAATCTCCTGCACAGATAAATTCAATAGTTGAACAGGGTCGCACAAATGTGAAAAACCGACTTTTTTCTTCTTGCATGTCGATCGATGGTGTCTATAGTGTAGACCGTTTTTAGGTCTACAAGTAAGCAGCAATGTTGGTCATGCATCTGGCTGATGTTGCTGTACTGACGTGATATAATCCCATCCGGGGAGAGCATAATATGCTTTCATCCGGATGAAAGACATTTTTTAATATTGAGGTGAGCAATGGCAGAGCAACTTAGCGAAGATCTCGTAAAGATCATCGAAGAACTTGAGAAGAAGTGCGAGCAACATCCGGAGTCGTTGATGGCCCATCATCATCTCGGCCTGGTATACATGAAGGCGGGTAGGATTGAAGACGCGATTAAATCCCTTGAAAAAGCTATCGAGATTGATCCCCTGAATGCTGACAGCATGGTAAATCTCGGCGCAATTTTCTTTGGTCAGGGTAAACTCGATAAAGCGAAGGCTCTCAACGAGCAAGCTGTCAAAGTTCAGCCGGAATCAGCACAGGCCTACGCAAATCTCGGCCTTATCTGTCAGCAGAGCAACGAGCTGGAGAAAGCAATCGAGAATTACGACCTTGCTCTGAAATATGACCCTAAACTTGTTACAGCCTGGCTGAACCTCACTTCCGTGCTCACCATGAAGGGCGAAGATGACCGAGCTGTCACCGCGGCCCTCAAGGCTCTTGAGATTGAACCTGACTCTGCGCTTGGTCACAATAATCTTGCAGTATCCCTCTATTTCAAGCAGGAATTCGCAGAGGCACACAAGCATATGCTGAAAGCTCAGGAACTCGGATATTCGGTGGATCCAAACTTCAATGCAGCGCTAGCAGAGAAGCTGCAGTAAGCCGAAGTCAGAAATCCACCTTAACAAAGAGTTTCCATGAGTAAGTCAGATATCAAGAATCCGCCGTGGTGCCCGTTTTGCGGGCAAAAGGTAGGACGTCCCGGTGATGCTGCCGAAAGAAAGCTCAATGAGTTCCCGGTAGGTGAATGCCAGTGTGGAGCAATTTATACCAGTGACGCAACCGGCCACAATGTTGGTGCCGCCATGGTTGAGGCGCTGGTTCATGCCTGTAAGGACAACTGGGACTTTGCCTGGGAGTTGCTGCCGGAAGATGATTACCTCACGGGCCGGATAGAGAACTATGATGAGCAGTACCACGAGGTAATGGACAAAGGCAATGTCGATGGTCGCCCGGTCCGAGGTGTTCTCTACTTCGTACGTCTGCACACTGAGATTAAAGACATCGCCAGTCGCATCAAAGCCCGAAAGGAGAATGGTCTCCAGCAGGAAGCTGTACAGCAGATGCTGGATGAGAACCGGCCAGTGGTCGAGCCTGCTCCCGACAAAAACAGGAAGAAGCAGCGGGCCAACAAACGGTTGGTGAAGGAGATGGTCGAGCAGTCTGATGTCGACGGTCTTGTTGCGCTTTGTTTTGACGACAAGAAGACTGTCCGGCTCATGCAACGGTTGCTTTATACTCCCTATGATGACCAGAGGTGGCATGTGGCCTGGATGATAGGCCAGGTAAGTGCCCGAGTTGCGACCCGCGAGCCAGGACAGGTCTCAGAGTTATTACATCGTCTCTATGAGGCGTGCAATGATTCTGCGGCTACCCACTGGGGAATGGTCGAAACGCTTGGGAGCGTGATCGCTGGCCGGCCAGATATCTTTGGAGCCTTTACCAGGTATCTGCTCAATTTCCTGGGCCAGGACACAACCAGAGTACAGGTGCTATGGGCCTTGGGTGAAATTGCGGAAACGAGGCCGGATCTGATCCGTGACACTCCGTTTTTTAACCTTTTTCATTTCCTGGAGCATCCTGATGCGGCAGTCCGTGGTCATGTTGTACGGCTGCTTGGTCGAATCACTGCTTCTGAGGCGTCCATTCAAATTATGGCTTTGTCCGGAGATGAGGCTGAGCTGCTGATCTGGGAGAAAGGCCGTATGATTTCCACTACTGTTGCCAACGAGGCCTCGATCGCGCTTGCGGCAATTCAGGGAGGTAAAAAAGAATAACAATGAGTAATCCGATTCAGAATTTAAATTCCATCGGTCCGATGACCGGTGATAGTGATGATAAGAATAAAAAGCCTGCGGATCCAGTAAAGGCCGATTATGAGGAAGGCAAGCGCTTTCTTGATAACGGTAACCTTTCCCAGGCAGCAATTTCCCTGCATAATGCCCTTCTCGGTTACGAGGAAAAGGGAGATAAGACCGGGATTGCCAATGCAGCTAACCAGCTTGGGCATGTCTGTCTTGCCAAGGGTGATTTCACAGGTGCAGAGAATCATTACAAGCGTGCCTGGGATCTCTGTATTGAATTTGATGATCCCATGAGTCTTATGGCGCTTTCTTCTAAATTTGTAGAGGTATATCGCGGTCAGAAGAACTATGGTAAGGCTGTGGAGGCGTGTTTCGACATCCTCGATACCCATCAGAACAACAATAATCCGCGTGGCAGTGTCGAGTTGCTCGAAACTCTTGCCGGAATTTATATTGAGGCAGAGGAGCCAGCCAAGGCTGCTGATGCGTACAGGACTATCGCTTCAATTCATCGTAATTTCAAGCATGCAGCCACTGCTGATGAATTCGAGCAGAAAGCTAAGGAATTGGAGGCGGGTGCATAGCATCCGTCCAGGCCGGATAATATGTTCACAGGAATAATACAAGGCGTCGGCAAATTACTGGCCAGGAGAACAGTGGGCGGAGGTGTGGCTTTTGATCTCGAAGCAGGCTTTGACCTGGATGAGCCAATGGAAGGCGAATCCATAGCGTGTTCGGGAGCATGTCTTACTGCCTATAATATTACAGGTCGTCGTTTCACCGCAGATGTCTCGCCGGAAACGCTCTCCCGTACCAAGCTTGGGAAGTTTACCGTAGGCGATTCCATCAACATGGAGCGGGCTCTGAAACTCTCAGACCGGCTTGGTGGCCATCTGGTCTCGGGTCATATAGACTGCATGGCCGATGTGAAACGGATAGAACCGGTGGGTGATTACACTATCTTCACCTTCACCTTGCCCGAAGTTCACTCGAAGTACATAATTGAGAAAGGTTCCGTAACAATAGACGGTATTAGTCTTACTGTTAACAGTTGCGCACCCGGTACCTTTTCTGTATCTATTATTCCACACACCCTCAAGGTTACCACCCTTGGTCAGCTCAAAGCTGGCCATGGTGTAAACATTGAGGTGGATGTGATCGGTAAATATATAGAAAATCTGCTCCTCGCCGGTGGAAGGCTTGCCGGCAACGGTCAGAAAGAGCAGGCTCATATAACCCCGGGGTTCCTAGCCGAACATGGGTTCCTCTAAAGCACCCTTTAGTCGGGTATTGAACTAACCTTTTTACTCGTGAATGCTATGGCAGTAAGTCCTATAGAAGAAGTAATTGAAGATATCAAAGCTGGTAAGATGATCATTCTGGTTGACGATGAAGATCGTGAAAACGAGGGTGATTTATGTATGGCAGCCGAGGCGTGTACCGCCGAGCACATTAACTTCATGGCCAAATACGGTCGTGGTCTGATCTGTCTGACCATGAGTCCGGATATTGTGGACCAGCTCGAATTGCCGATGATGGTCACCAATAATAAGTCACCATACGGAACTGGTTTTACCATCAGCATCGAAGCCCGTACCGGAGTTTCAACTGGTATTTCCGCCGCAGACCGTGCCCGTACCATCGAGGCGGCAGTAGCGCCAGATGCAAAGCCCCGTGATTTGATCAGCCCTGGCCACATTTTCCCGCTAAGAGCTAAAAAAGGCGGTGTGCTGGTTCGTACCGGTCAGACTGAAGGGTCGGTAGATCTCGCCCGTCTTGCCGGAATGCGAACCGCGGGTGTTATTTGTGAGATCATGAATGATGACGGGACCATGTCCCGCATGCCTGACCTCGTCAAATTTGCAGAAGAGCACGACCTGAAAATTGCGACCATCGCTGATCTTGTTGCCTACCGCCTGAAGCAGGATGTTTTGGTACACAGGCAGGTTGAAGCACGTATTCCGACCGAGCATGCCGGTGAGTTCCGTTCTATCGTGTACACCAACGATGTTGATGAGCTTGAGCATCTTGCACTGGTGAAAGGTGATATCAGTAACCAGGATAAAGTTCTGGTACGTGTCCACTCAGAGTGCCTTACCGGAGATGTGTTCGGTTCTTCCCGCTGCGACTGTGGTCTTCAGCTGAGTGCAGCCATGCAGATGATCGATCAGGAAGGTGCCGGTGTCGTTCTGTACATGCGCCAGGAAGGGCGTGGAATCGGGCTGGTCAATAAGTTGAAAGCGTATAATCTCCAGGATGAAGGTTTCGATACTGTTGAAGCGAACCTCAAACTTGGTTTCGATGCCGACCTGCGTGACTACGGTATCGGTGCTCAGATTCTCCGTGATCTCGGAATTACCCGGATGGCGCTTTTGACCAACAACCCGAAGAAGATTGTTGGCCTTGAGGCGTATGGTCTCGAGGTGGTCGCCCGATTTCCTATTGAGATTGCCGCAGGCGATGAGAGCAAAGGTTACCTCGTCTGTAAGCGCGATCGTATGGGGCACCTTATCGAAGTTGAAGAGTAGGCCGTACTGTTACCCAGATAGCAGTAAGGCTTTATGAGAATAGATATGGTTTAAGGAGAAAAGATGGCTAATTTTATTGAGGGGAACCTCAAAGCTGATGGCAAAAAATTCGGCATAATTGTTGCGCGATTCAACTCATTTGTTGCCGATAAATTGCTTGAAGGCGCAATCGATTCCCTGGTTCGTTCCGGTGCACTGGACAATGATATTGATGTTGTTCGGGTACCCGGTGCTTTCGAGATTCCTCTTGCTGCCAAGAAGCTCGCAGGAACACAAAAGTATGACGCAATCATAACTCTTGGTGCCGTTATCCGTGGCGCGACCCCTCATTTTGACGTGGTTGTCAATGAGGCATCCAAGGGTACTGCCCAGGTGAGTCTTGAAAGCGGCATCCCTGTTCTTTTCGGTGTCCTTACCACCGAGACTATTGAGCAGGCAATTGAACGCAGTGGTACCAAGGCCGGTAACAAGGGTGCTGAGGTTGCCATCGCTGCCATTGAGATGGCGAACCTGCTTGAAAATATTGACTGATATACGCAAAGCAGGAATAGAGAAGTAGTCGGAGGCAGGAATACTGCTTCCGGTAATCTTTAGTACAGGAGGTCTGAAGAAAGGTGTCTGGTCGATATCTGATTTCGACCTCCTGTTCTGGTATTTTAGACACTAAGTTGATATTTTATGGGAGTTCGTCGAAAAGCCCGTGAGGCCGCCCTGCAGTTTCTCTTTCAAGAGGACTTTATGCTGGAGGAAGGTCACCAGGTAGAAAACTTTTTAGAACGGTTTGATTCTTTCTGTACCTTGTATCAGGTGAACAGGAAAGCACGACCGTATGCGCAGCAGCTACTTGTGGGCATCCTGAGGGACCGCATCGAAATTGATACCTGTATTGAGCAGGCAGCCAGTAACTGGCGGCTGGCCAGAATTGCGGCTACAGATCGCAATATACTGCGTCTGGCCGTATTTGAGATGATGTCCGCTGATGAGATTCCCGATCAGGTAGCAATAAACGAGGCAGTTGAAATCGCTAAGCGATTTGCCGGTGATGAATCTCCGGCCTTTATTAATGGTGTCCTCGACGCTGTAAAAACCTCAATCAGGTCATAGTGCAGTTCCTGAAGATCCTTTGAAACTTGGCGACCTTGCATTTCTAGTAATTTCCGACTACTTTGCTTGGTTGTTTTAATAGTTATCAATCAGTATCTTCAGGAGCATTCTGCACATTATGACTCAAAACAAAGAGCAGTCTCGCCCCGGATTCAAACAGGAATTCGTGGCTGTTCTCGGCATATTTTCCTCTCTATTTCTTTTCCTGAGCCTTCTCTCAGCAAGTCTTGATACCGGTTCCAGCTGGTGTGGTGAGATAGGTCTTCTCATAGCACAGGTTTTATTTGGTTTTGTCGGCTGGGGTGGGTACCTTCTGGCCGTTCTTCTCCTGCTGCTTTCGGCATTGTTCTTCAGCCCGCGCATGTCTTTTGAGCGCCTTCCCCAGGTTACTCTCGGTCTCACAGGTGCAGTTATATCCTTCTGTGGTCTGCTTTCTGCTACAGCGTTCTATGAGCCTGATTATATCGAACGGGGAGGTTTCCTCGGTAGGTCGTTTTTCTCTCTCGCCAGCTCATTGATGGGAAATGGCGGGACTTTGCTGGTCTTGATTTTTATTTTCCTTCTGTCACTGATGCTTTCAACCCAGTTTTCACCATACCGATTGTTGGTGCTGCTTGGAGCTACTGCCAGGAGTTTATTCAGATTTGTCTGGAATGCGTGCAAGAAAAAAGAGCATGTTCCTGTCAGGGCTGGAGGCAAACAAAAACTTCTGAAGCCAGAACGTGATGCGAAACCGGTTATAGAAACTGCGTTACTGCCGGCAAGTAGTAAACCCTTGGTCAAGGAACTGCCACAAAAGGTTGTTGAGTCAGCAAAGGATGATGAATTTGCCATGACCCAATTGGCTCGAGGTGACTGGAAACTGCCACCGCTCTCCCTGCTCGCCAAAAACGAGCAGGAGCAGGAGAAGGTTGATCATGAGGTGTATTACAAGGTCTCCAAACAGTTGGAACAAAAGCTCAAGAATTTTGGTGTTTCCGGCAGTGTGGTCGGCATTTCCCCGGGGCCGGTTGTTACCACCTACGAATTTTCGCCGGCACCTGGTATCAAAATAAATAAAATTGTCGGGCTTGCTGATGACCTGGCCCTCGGGCTGAAAGCAAAATCGGTGCGTGTGGTCGGCTCCATTCCGGGTAAAGCCGCTCTTGGTATTGAGATTCCTAACGAGAACAGGCAAATAGTCTATATCCGTGATCTGCTTGGTGCGAAACAGTACAGAAGCAACTCTTCAAAGCTCACCATCGCACTTGGTCTTGATGTGATCGGTAATATAGCTGTGGGCAATCTGGCAAAGATGCCGCATTTACTTATTGCAGGTGCAACCGGAGCAGGAAAGTCGGTAGGAATCAACACCATAATAGCTTCAATATTATATAATGCGACGCCTGATGAGGTGCGCTTTTTGATGATTGACCCTAAACGCATTGAGCTGTCAGGGTATGAAGGCATTCCGCATCTGCTTCACCCGGTGGTAGTTGATCCCAAACTTGCTTCCCGGGCATTGAACTGGGCGGTGCGTGAGATGGAACGTCGCTACAAGATGCTTGAAGAAGCAAAAGTGAAATCCTTTGATTCTTACAACAAGACGGCAGAGGAGAAAATGCCGTATATTGTTGTGATTGTAGATGAATTAGCCGATTTGATGATGGTGGCATCCAAGGATGTGGAAGCGGCTATTGCCAGGCTTGCCCAGATGGCTCGCGCCGCAGGTATTCACCTTATTCTTGCAACCCAGAGGCCATCAGTTGATGTTTTGACCGGTCTAATCAAAGCAAACTTCCCTACTCGAATCTCCTTTCGGGTTTCTTCCAAGATCGACTCACGTACTATTCTCGATACCAGCGGGGCAGAACATCTGCTTGGTGCTGGTGATATGCTTTACCTTGCACCGGGAGGTTCGAGTCTGCAGCGGATTCATGGCGCGTATATCTCTGAGAAAGAAACTTCTGAAATTGTCGAGTTTCTCAAAAAGCAGGGAGAGTCGACATATGACGACACGATTATTGAGGAGATTGAAAAAGAATCGGCAGGTGGCGGGGAGAATGGCGATGAGGATTATGACGAAAGATATGATGAGGCTGTCCAGTTCATTACGGAGTCAGGTCAGGCTTCAATTTCTTCCCTGCAGAGAAGGTTACGGGTTGGCTACAACAGGGCCGCAAGAATGATTGAGACCATGGAAAAGGAAGGGTTGGTAGGGCCTGCGGATGGTGCGAAACCAAGGGAGGTACTTGCACGTAAAAGCTACTCGTGACATAGTAAGCTTTAGTGTGAATTCTCTTGACAATAGTATGGCAACCAATTATAAAAAAAATTCGTTAAATAAATGAGGGACCGTTCAGTAGTTTCTTATTGGTTTTACGTGGGTTTATAATCTGTTCATCTGGTAACTAAAACCGCGTAAGTTTCTTGAGGATGTTCACGGCAGTACGGCCTCAATAGGCTTAGCGGGGTTGAGTTTAGATGTTTTATTTTGCAGTACAAGAGTATAGGTTTAGCTGGTCCTGAATTTGTCGGGACCACATTGTTTAAAACTAACTGAGGAGGTAGTTTAATGCCAAGTTATGTAGATCCTTCCAAGTGTGATGGCTGCAAGGGTGGAGACAAGACCGCATGCATGTACATCTGTCCGAACGACCTGATGGTACTCGAAAAAGGCGAAATGAAAGCCTACAATCAGGAACCGGATGCATGCTGGGAGTGCTACTCCTGTGTCAAGATTTGCCCGCAGGGTGCTATTTTCGTTCGTGGTTACGATGACTTCGTACCTATGGGCGGCCAGGTTCACCCAATGCGTAGTGCAGATTCCATCATGTGGACCGTTAAATTCCGTAACGGCGCAATGAAGCGTTTCAAATTCCCAGTGCGTACCACCGCTGAGGGTGCTGCTAACGCATACGTTGGCGAGACAGGTGCGAACCTCGATGACGAGTGTCTCCTTCTCGAAAGCGATCTCCCGACTCCTAAGTAATCGGGAACCGGAATCTAAACTAGAACGCAAAATCTTTGATAGATATAAGGAGATTAAAATATGGCATTACCAAATAAACCCAAAGGTGAGTTGCTTGCAGTTGTCGATCCTGAGGTAGTAGAGCATGATGTTGATGTTCTCATCGTCGGTGGTGGTATGGCTGCTTGTGGAACCGCTTTCGAGATCAAGAAGTGGGCTCCTGAAGATATGAAAATCATGCTCGTGGATAAAGCTTCCCTCGAGCGTTCTGGTGCTGTTGCCCAGGGTCTTTCTGCTATTAACACCTACATTGGTGAGAATCCGATCGAGAACTACGTAAAAATGGTTCGTAACGATCTGATGGGCGTTGTACGTGAAGATCTTATTTACGACTGCGGTCGTCACGTAGATGAGTCTGTTAAACTGTTCGAGGAGTGGGGTCTGCCAGTATGGAAGAAAGATGCTGACGGCGAGAACCTCGACGGTTCCAAGCCTGCTCCAACCCTGCGTGAAGGCGGACAGCCTGTGCGTACCGGTAAATGGCAGATCATGATCAACGGTGAGTCTTACAAGTGTATCGTTGCAGAGCCTGCAGCAACCGCACTTGGCGCAGACAACATCCTTGAGCGTGTATTCATCGTTAAGATGTTGCTTGACAAGAACAAGCCAAACCAGATCGCTGGTGCGGTAGGTTTCTCCACCCGTGAGAACAAAGTACACGTTTTCCGTTGCAAAACTGCAATGGTAGCTTGTGGTGGTGCGGTTAACATTTTCCGCCCACGTTCTACCGGTGAGGGTAAAGGACGTGCATGGTACCCAGTATGGAACGCAGGTTCCACCTACACCATGTGTGCTCAGGTTGGTGCTACCCTGACCATGATGGAAAACCGTTTCACCCCAGCCCGTTTCAAAGATGGTTACGGTCCTGTTGGTGCTTGGTTCCTTCTGTTCAAAGCGAAAGTTGCTAACGGTCTGGGCGAGTTCTACGCAATGGGCGATGCTGCTAAAGAAGAGCTTTCCAAGTTCATGCCTTACGGTCAGTCTGCGGTTACCCCGACCTGTCTGCGTAACCACTTGATGATCAACGAGCTGAAAGAAGGCCGTGGTCCTATCTACATGGCTACCGACGTTGCTCTTAACGCTTTCCTTGACGAGCGTAAAGAAGCAGGTATGGATGAGAAGTCCCTCAAGAAGTTCTGGAAACACCTCGAGTCTGAGGCGTGGGAAGACTTCCTGGATATGTCCGTTGGTCAGGCAGGTCTCTGGGCTGGTATGAACATCGAGCCTGAGAAAGTAGGTTCTGAGATTATGCCAACCGAACCATACATGCTTGGATCTCACTCCGGTTGTTGTGGTATCTGGACCTCTGGTCCGGAAGAAGAGTGGGTACCAGATGTACAGAATGACTCCCGTGCTCACAAGTACAAGTGGGGCTACAACCGTATGACCACCGTTGACGGTCTGTTCACCGCTGGTGATGGTGTTGGTGCTTCCGGTCATAAGTTCTCCTCCGGTTCCCATGCTGAGGGTCGTATTGCTGCTAAGCAGATGGTTAAATTCTGCCGCGACAATGCTGACTTCACCCCAGAGCTCATGCAGACTCCTCAGGAGCTTGCTGATGAGATCTACGCTCCAGTTAAGCGCTACAACGAGTTCAAGGATGCATCTACCGCTGAAGATGTGAATCCGAACTACTGCAAGCCTGCTGGTATGATGATGCGTCTCATGAAGGCTACCGATGAGTACGGTGGTGGTGTTGCTACCTACTACATGACTTCTGGTAAACTTCTGAACATCTGTCTGGATCTCCTCCAGATGCTTCGTGAAGATGCTGAGAAGATGGGCGCTGGTGACCTCCATGAGCTGATGAGAGCTTGGGAGAACTATCACCGCATCTGGTGTGTTGAGACCCATATCCGTCACATCGAGTTCCGTAAAGAGTCCCGTTACCCAGGATTCTACTACAGATCTGATTTCCCGACCTGTGATGACGAGAACTGGAAGTGCTTCGTTAACTCCACCTTCAACCCAGAGACCAAAGAGTGGCTCTGTGAGAAGGTTGAGGTTATCAACATCGTTGAGACCGAACCTTGGATCTAATTGATGGACCCAAAGTGTTAGGTTAGATGTGAAGTAGTACTAAAATCTCCAGGGGTCAGCCGGCTCCTGGAGATTTTTTGTTATAAGGAGACCCTTTTTGGCGTATGCCGGGTAAAGAGTTTGGTAAACTTTGTCCAGCCTAAGCTAAAAAAGTTTTCATCGGTATTAAAAATATGTTATCTAGGGATCTTAGTCCATTAATTGGTGTTGGTTTACAGAGATGTTCGTCGCAGATCAGTTAACCATGCCAATGGTCAATATATTTTTTTAAGAGTAATTATGGAGGAAAGGTATGACTGACGAGCATGGCACCAATGGTGCAGTATTGGTCGTAGGCGGAGGAATCAGTGGCCTCACAGCTGCCCTTGAGACCGCCGAAGTCGGAAACGACGTATTCCTGGTCGAAAAGAGCCCAACCTTTGGTGGTCGGGTAGCCCAGCTGAATGAGTATTTTCCGAAGATGTGTCCACCTAGTTGTGGACTCGAAATCAACTTCCGGCGGATTAAAGACAACCGTAAGATCCGTACATATTCCATGACCACCGTGAAAGAAGTCACCGGTGGCCCTGGCAATTATGAAGTTACACTGGAAATCAGCCCACGTTACGTAAACAGCAATTGTACCGCTTGCGGTGACTGTGCTGTTGCCTGCCCTGATGAGATCGACAGTGATTTCAATTTTGGTCTTGGCAAGACGAAAGCTGCTTATCTTCCGCACGCTATGGCGTTTCCACGTCGTTATGTTATTGCCAAAGACGCTCTTTCTGCCGAGGGTGCAGAGGCGGTTAAGGCTGCTTGCAAATATGATGCTGTTGACCTCGATATGCAGTCCGAGACAGTAACAGTCAACGTTGGCTCGATTATCTGGGCCACAGGCTGGGAACCATATGATGCAACTAAGATGGAGAACCTCAAGTTTGGCCAGTCTGATGCCATCATCACCAATATGATGATGGAGCGTCTTGCTGCTCCGAACGGTCCTACCGAGGGTAAGATCCTCCGTCCTGGCGACAACAAGGAAATCGAGTCTATTGGTTTTGTTCAGTGTGCTGGCTCCCGTGATGAAAATCATCTCGAGTACTGCTCGCACATCTGTTGTATGGCAACTTTCAAGCAGATGTCCTACGTCCGTGAGCAGTATCCTGATGCCAAAATCTATGTTTTCTATATAGATCTGCGTACCCCAGGAAAATACGAGAAATTCCGTGAAGCCCGTATGAATGATGCAAACGCCGAGTTTATTAAAGGCAAGGTTGCAGATATTCTGATCGAGGAAGATGGCGGTGTAACTCTTATCGCAGAAAACGCTGTTACCATGGAGAAGATCTCCCAGAAGGTCGATCTGGCAGTCCTGGCAACCGGAATGCAGCCATCACTTGATGTACAGGGTGCACCTGTTGCCTTGCAGATGGACAGCAACGGTTTCGTAATCACTGATGCAGAGAAGGCAATGATTGCTGCAGGTTGTGCTAAAAAAGCAGCAGACGTTGTTACAACTACTCAGAATTCCACTGCCGCTGCCTTGAAGGCAATTCAGGTTTCCAGGAGGTAATGATCAATGGATAAAAAATACTGTGCATATATTTGTACCGGGTGTGGCATCGGAGATGCGCTCGACATTGAGGCCCTTTCCGAGATTGTATCCGGTGAGATGTCCATGGAGTGCAAGACCCATGCATACCTCTGTGGCAAAGAGGGCAGGGCGTTCATCGAGACTGATATCGCTGACGGTGTTAACACCATAGTTGTAGGTGCCTGTTCTCCACGTGTTATGACGAACGAGTTCAACTTCGGTGATGATAAGATTACTGTTCGTGCAAACCTTCGTGAGCAGGTGATCTGGTCTGAGGTAAAACCTGCTGAAGGTGAAGAGCCCCATGCAGAAGCAGCAGAGTTTCTTCAGGAGACCGCTTCTGACTACATGAGAATGGCTTGTACCCGTGCCAAGAAGACCGAACTGGCAGAGGCATTTAAATTAGAGACCATCAACAAGACCATTATGGTCATGGGTGCTGGTATCTCCGGTCTTACTGCAGCAAAAGAGGCTGCCGCAGCCGGTTACGATGTACTGGTAGTTGAGAAAGAGGATGAGCCAGGCGGTAAGGCGAAAGGCTGGAGAAAGTCTTTCCCCTCCAAGTCACCCTGGACTGACCTCGAAGAGAATCCTGTTGCCGCCCTGCTGGCAGAGATTGAGGCAAACGAGAAGATAACTGTTAAGACTGCAACAGAGGTGGCACGTATCTCTGGTGCTCCTGGTGATTTTAACGTTACTTTTAAAGATGCCGGAACAACTGGTGAGTGGGATGCTCCTGCGAAGGTAACTGTTGATGAGCAGGAACTGATTGATAAAGGTCAGAAGGAAGACCCGAATGCAGGTCTCCAGAAGTATACCGAGATCGATCCTAACGCGACCAAAGTTGGTGCAGTTGTACTTGCCACCGGTTGGAAGCCTGCTGATGTCAGCCAGTATGAGCATCTCGGCCATGGCAAGATACCTAATGTTGTAACCAATGCCGAATTCGAGAAGCTTGCCAAAGAAGGAAAGGTTCCTGCAAATGTAGCCTTTGTTCAGAGTCCAGGTGGAAAAGACCATGATCAGGATTTTCCATACTGTAACTCTGTAACCTCCATGGTCGCTCTTAAGCAGGCTCAGTATGTCTGCCAGGATAATGCAGAAGGTAAAGCATATATTCTTTACCAGCATATGCGTACTCCAGGTTCCATGGAACTGTTTTACAAGGCTGCTCAGCTAAACGATGGTATTTTCATGACCAAAGGTAACGTGATGCAGGTCGGCGAGGCCGGCGGCAAGGTTACTGTGGCTGTTGAAGATACCCTGCTTGGCGAAAACCTTGATCTTGAAGTGGATATGGTTGTTCTTGCGGCAGGTATGGAGCCAACCACCCTGCATGAGAACACCATTAATCTTGCTTATCGCCAGGGACCAGCCTTTAACGATCTCGACCTGTTCGACGGTTATGCTGACTCTCATTTCATCTGTTTCCCATACGAGACCCGAAGAACAGGTATTTACGCCTGTGGTGGCGTTCGTAAGGCTGAGACCATGGATGAAGCGCTTGATGATGCAACCGGTGCTGCACTCAAAGCTGTTCAGTGCCTCGAGTCAACTGATCGCGGCGTATCTGTTCATCCTCGTTCCGGTGATGCAACCTACCCGGAATTTTTCATGCAGCGTTGTACCCAGTGTAAGCGTTGTACCGAGGAGTGTCCGTTCGGTGCTCTCGATGATGATGAAAAAGGTACTCCGCTGCCTAACCCGACCCGTTGTCGTAGATGTGGTACCTGTATGGGTGCATGTCCGGAACGTATTATCGGATTTAAGGATTACAACATTGATCTGATTGGTTCGATGGTTAAGGCCATTGAAGTACCTGAGGACGATGATGATAGACTGCGTATTGTCGTTTTTGTTTGCGAAAACGACGCTTACCCGGCACTCGATATGTCTGGTATGAAGCGTAATGGTCTCAATCATATGGTACGATTCATTCCTGTACGCTGTCTTGGTTCTGTGAATATGGCCTGGATCCGTGATGCTCTGTCTGCTGGTATGGACGGTGCTATGCTGCTTGGTTGTACTTATGGCGACGATTATCAGTGTCACTTTGTTAAAGGTTCCGAGATTGCTTCCAAGCGTATGGAAAATATCGGTGACACTCTCTCCAGTCTCGGCCTTGAGTCTGAGAGATGTGCTGCTGAGCAGGTTGCAATTACTGATTACGACAAGATTCCGCAGATCATTAACGATTTTGTCGAAGAGATCGTTGAAATGGGTCCGAACCCATTCAAAGGCTTCTAACCTGTTGTATATCATGAACCGTTCCGCGGGGGGCTTGCTCTCCGCGGTTTGAGGAATACTCGGAGTTTGAGTTTAGTAATTTCATGAGATCATGATTTGTAGTTTTTGATAATATAACAGGAGGGGAAAAATGAATGTTCAACCGGATTTACAATTTATACGATCTCTGAAAGAGGCTGGAGGTGACACTTTAAAAAAGTGTTATCAGTGTGCAACATGTTCTGTTGCTTGTCCTCTTTCCAGTGATGAGAAACCATTTCCAAGAAAGGAAATGATTTGGTCCCAATGGGGTATGAAAGAAAATCTCGTTGCTGATCCCGATGTGTTTCTCTGTCACCAATGTGGTGATTGTACCGCTAACTGTCCACGTGGTGCCAAGCCAGGTGAGGTACTTGGTGCAATTCGTTCCTTTGCCTATACCTTCTACGGTTGGCCAGCCGGTCTGGCTAAGCTTTGCACAAGTGCAAAGAATCTGCCGATGTTGATTGGTATTCCTGCAGTTATCATCCTTATTTTCTGGTTTCTTTCTGGTGCGATGCATATTCCAAGCACTGAAGAGTTTGCCAAGAAAGGATATCAGGAGTTCTTTGGTCACTGGGACTTCAGGTGGTACGCAAAGAATATTGCTTTTATCGTATTCTTTATGGTGCCTTCGCTGGGCTTAGCTGTGTTCTCATTGTTTATGGGAATCACCAAGATGTGGAAGGCGATGAGCAGCAACGCTGGAATTAGCTCCAACTTCAGGCCATCTGTAGTAGGATTTTTTCAGGATTTCCTTTGGCCATCGCTTGTGGAAACCATGAAGCACAGCCGGTTTCGTGAGTGCACAGTGAACACAGACCGTGTAAAAGGTCATTTGCCTCTTGTGCTGGCCTTCATCGGACTGTTTATAGTTACCTGTTGGTCCTTGTTCAAGAACGATGTGCTGGGGCTTATCTGGCCACACCTCCACGGACCACTCTCCCTGATTGATCCGTTCAAAATTCTTGCTAATGTTTCTGCCGTTGCTCTTCTCTACGGTATTTGGGTTTTATGGAACAACCGCAAGGAAATGGAGAAAAAAGGTGAGGCAAGCAATACCTTCTATGACTGGTTCCTGATCTGGGAAATCATGGCAGTAGGTATAACCGGTCTTGGAGCTGAGCTTATTCGTCTCGCTGGTCTCCCTACCCTTGGCTATATCGTGTATTATCTGCATCTCGTATCGGTAATGATGCTGTTCCTGTATTTGCCATACACCAAATTCGCACATATCGCCTACAGAACCACAGCGATGTGTTTTGAGAAGTATCGCGAAAGTAGCTATGCAAAAAACGTTAATGAGCTGTAAGATTAGCGCTAATGGCTAATGGCATAAGAAGAAGGCCGATTCCTGTGACAGGGATCGGCCTTCTTGCGTTTAGCGGTGAAGGTGGAGCGGTTTGCGTTTGGAAAGCGCATAAAAAAAATTAATAGAATGCAACTCAGGACTGGACTGGATCGCAATAGGGTCTTACCATTGCTTGTGAAGTTGTACCGTTGTCCGGTACTTCAACAGTGGCATGTTTACAGGGTGCCGGGATTCACAGTCTCAGCACTTGAAAAAAAAAGCTCATAAAGCGATAATTGCCTTTGACTCTATATGGGTTTTGCAAGTTGCTGTAAAATCGCTTTTCTCACATGCTGGCTGAGTGTAGGGCAGGAACTTTTGTATAAAAAAAGACAAAGAAATGGAAAAAAGAGGTTGAATTAACAATACCGAAAGTGTATATTCCCGTGCTTTGTAAGCTGGCGTAGCTCAATTGGCAGAGCAGCTGATTTGTAATCAGCAGGTTGCGGGTTCAAGTCCCATCGCCAGCTCCAAAAAAAAATAAAAAGTACTTTACAAAGTGCTGTGAAGGGTATAAATAGGTGCCTGTCTTTTATTCAGGCGCTCAATAGCGAGGAGGGGTTCCCGAGTGGCCAAAGGGAACAGACTGTAAATCTGTCGGCTCAGCCTTCGGAGGTTCGAATCCTCCCCCCTCCACCATCCTTTCAGCATGGTAGAAGACTTTAAGATAGAGCGGGAATAGCTCAATTGGTAGAGCATCAGCCTTCCAAGCTGAGGGTTGCGAGTTCGAGTCTCGTTTCCCGCTCCATGCTGTCTATACAGAAGTAGTTTTAGGTGCCCACGTAGCTCAGTTGGTAGAGCGCATCCTTGGTAAGGATGAGGTCACCGGTTCAAATCCGGTCGTGGGCTCCAGTTTTATTTGAATACTATTGAATAAGAAAACTTTCAACGGCCTGAGGAGACAAGAGATATGTCAAAGCAAAAATTTGAAAGGACTAAACCGCATGTCAATGTCGGTACTGTTGGTCACATCGATCATGGTAAAACCACACTGACTGCAGCTATTACCCGCGTTTTGTCTACTAAAGGTCAGGCATCTTTTACTGACTTCAGTGAGATCGATAAAGCGCCAGAAGAGAAAGAGCGTGGAATTACCATCGCGACCGCTCACGTAGAGTATGAGACTGATAAACGTCACTACGCTCACGTTGATTGTCCTGGCCATGCTGATTACATCAAGAACATGATTACCGGTGCGGCTCAGATGGACGGCGCGATCCTGGTTGTTGCCGCAACCGATGGTGCTATGCCTCAGACCCGTGAGCATATTCTGCTCGCTCGCCAGGTAGGTGTTCCGGCTATCGTTGTCTTCCTGAACAAGTGTGACATGGTTGACGATGAGGAACTTATCGAACTCGTTGAGATGGAGCTCCGTGAGCTGCTCGACAAGTATGAGTTTCCTGGTGATGATATTCCGTTTGTTCAGGGTTCTGCCCTTCTCGCACTTGAGAATCCGGAAGATGAAGAGAAGGCAGCTTGCATCTGGGAGCTCATGGACGCAGTAGATAGCTACGTGCCAGAACCAGAGCGTGATGTTGATATGCCTTTCTTGATGCCGATCGAAGATGTATTCTCTATCTCCGGACGTGGTACCGTTGCTACCGGTCGTGTAGAGCGTGGTATCATCAAGGTTGGTGAGGAAGTTGAGATCGTCGGTATCAAAGAGACCCAGAAGACCACCTGTACTGGTGTAGAGATGTTCCGTAAGCTCCTTGATGAGGGACAGGCGGGTGACAACATCGGTGCTCTCCTTCGTGGTGTTAAGCGTGAAGAAATTGAGCGTGGCCAGGTTCTTGCCAAGCCAGGTTCTATTACCCCTCACACCAATTTTGAGGCAGAGTGTTACATTCTCGGTAAAGACGAGGGTGGACGTCATACTCCATTCTTCAACGGATATCGTCCACAGTTCTACTTTAGAACAACTGACGTTACCGGTATTGTAACCCTTCCAGAGGGTACCGAGATGGTTATGCCAGGTGATAATGTATCTGTTACCGCAGAACTGATCACCCCTATTGCCATGGACGAGGGTCTCCGTTTCGCAATTCGCGAAGGTGGTAGAACCGTAGGCGCCGGTGTAGTATCTAAGATCGTTAAGTAGTAGCGGCGCAAGAATATTTTACCCTGCCTCGGGTATATTCGGGCAGGGTAAATTTCGCATAGGAAGATCAGAATGAGAGATATAGTCACCCTTGCATGTGGTACATGCAAACGTCGTAACTATACGACCACAAAAAACAAGAAAAATACTCCGAACAAACTTGAGTTCAAGAAGTATTGTCCTTTCTGCCGGAGTCATACTCCGCACAAGGAGACTAAGTAACGAAACACAGGCCAGTAGCTCTAATTGGTAGAGCACCGGACTCCAAATCCGGGGGTTGGGGGTTCGAATCCCTCCTGGCCTGCCATTTTTATGGCAGGTGTTTTTGTGTTTGGTGTACGTAGTTTTTTTGACCTCTATTTGCTGGAAATAACTAGGTAAATCTCTTCTCGGATAATGATATGGCAGGTAAACCCAAGACTAAAAAGACTGATGCAGTGGCTAAGGTTAAGGAGCCATCACCATTCGCACCTGCTCAAATCAAAAAATTTATTGAAGAAGTAAAGGTTGAATTCGGCAAGATAGTGTGGCCGGACAAAAAAATGACCTTGGGTCTGACTGGAATCGTAGTTGTGCTTACATTTGTAATGGCGGCGTATCTTGGTTCTGTTGATCTTCTTCTCGGTAAACTTGTTTCGTCTCTCTTGCGATAGGATGATTCCGGGGTCCAGTTTGATAGGACGGACCAGGCTGATAGAACTGCTCCAACTTTTTTCAAACACTCGAGGAAAAATTTGACTCATGGCAAGGCAATGGTACATACTTCAGGTTCACTCCGGGTTTGAGGACAAGGTTAAGACCACCCTCGAAGAGAGGATTCGTAAAGAAGGACTCGAAGAGTACTTTGGCGAAATTCTCGTACCGACAGAACAGGTAGTTGAGATGATCAAGGGATCCAGGAAGACCTCATCACGTAGGTTCTTTCCTGGTTATATGCTTGTTAGCATGGAATTGAACGATCAGACCTGGCATACAATTCACCAGAACATGCCAAGAGTAGTCGGCTTTGTCGGCGATGATCGCAATCCGGTCCCCATATCCGACGAGGATGCAGCAAAAATTATAGGTCGAATCCAAGACGGCTCAGATAGACCGAGGCCGAAAGTCATCTTCGATGTGGGTGAAACGGTACGTGTAATCGATGGACCGTTCGCTAACTTTCAAGGCGTTGTTGACGAGGTCTTTCCTGAGAAAGGCCGTGTTCGCGTTATGGTATCTATCTTCGGTCGTGAAACACCCGTTGAGTTGGAGTTTGTTCAAGTCAGCAATACCTGACAGGCAGCTAGACCGATACCATTCGTAGCTGCGGCAATCTAATCTTGGATTGCATAAAATAGAAAACAGCTTGTTAGTTGGAGTGAAAAAATGGCCAAAAAAGCAATGGCATTCATTAAACTGCAGATTCCTGCAGGTAAAGCGAACCCATCTCCGCCAGTAGGTCCTGCACTGGGCCAGCATGGTGTGAACATCATGGAGTTCTGCAAGGCATTTAATGCAAAGACCCAGAGTCTCGGCGATACAATCGTTCCGGTTGTTATCACTGTGTACCAGGATAGGTCTTTCAGTTATATTACCAAGACCCCGCCTGCATCCGTTCTGTTGCTCAAGGCAGCAAACCTGCAAAAAGGTTCCGGTAATCCGAAAGCAGAGCGTGTAGCTGAGCTCGGTCGTGACAAGGTTCGCGAAATTGCGGAAATCAAAATGCCTGACCTGAACGCATACGATATCGATGCAGCGATGAAAATCGTTGAAGGTACTGCCCGTAGCTGCGGAATAACTGTAGTAGATTAATTAAGTTAATCAAAAGATTTGCATAAAATCACTGCTGACTGAGCTTGTTAGCTTTGTCAAAGTAGGAGGCATCATGCCGAAACGCGGAAAAAATTATAAAAATAAAGTTGAGACATTAGATAAAAGTGTTCTTTACTCTCTGGAAGAAGGTATCAAAAAAGCTCTTTCTATGAGCTATGCTAAATTTGACGAAACCTTCGACATCGCAATGAAGCTCGGAGTAGATCCGCGTCACGCTGATCAGATGATCCGTTCTTCTGTTGTTCTGCCACATGGTACCGGTAAGGTTACCAGAGTACTGGTTTTCGCTAAAGGTCCTAAAGAGGCCGAGGCGAAAGAAGCGGGTGCTGATTTTGTTGGTGCAGACGACCTTGTTGAGAAAATCCAGGGTGGTTGGCTCGAGTTCGATAAGACAGTTGCTACTCCAGACATGATGGGAACTGTTGGTAAAATCGGTCGTATTCTCGGACCACGTAACCTTATGCCGAATGCAAAACTCGGTACTGTAACCTTCGATGTCGCCAATGTTGTCAAAGATATTAAAGGCGGAAAGGTTGACTTCAAAGTAGACAAGTCTGGTATCATTCACGCAGGCGTTGGTAAAACCTCCTTTGGGGAACAGAAAGTAATCGAGAATGTTACCGCATTTATTGAGAAAATTATTCAGCTGAAACCTTCAGCGAGTAAAGGAGTTTATCTCCGGTCTATCACTGTTTCCACAACAATGGGACCTGGCGTTAAACTCGACCCTGTGCAAATCAGGGCAATGATTAAGTAAATTTTTGGACGGAGCATCAATCATCAGGTTGATGCTCTTTTTGGTCGAAGACAGCGGGTACACAAGTGTTTAATCATGCCGATCAGGGTGTGACCTGCCGAGACGCAAGGCGTAAGCCTTACTACATGGACAAAATTGGGTAACCATTTTTGTTCGTATCAGCGTTGTAGCTGCTGTTTCGAAAACTATTAAAACTTCTATATAGGGAGGAGCACTTTGAATCGTGATGAAAAAGCGACGGTAGTTTCGGAATTGAACGACTCGTTCAGCCGGGCTAGCTTTGCTGTTGTCGCCGACTATTGTGGTTTGAAGGTCTCTGAGTTACAAGAATTGCGTGTGGAATTACGCAAGAGTGATTCTGAGATTCGCATTGCCAAAAACACTCTCCTGAAAAGAGCTGCCGCTGATACTGATAATGCCGCGTTGAGTGACGATTTCGTCGGAACCACCGCAGTTATCATGGCCTACTCGGATCCGGTTGCACCTGCAAAGGTGCTTGCCAAATTTGCCGAAGACCATGCGAAGTTCAAGATCAGAAGTGGTGCTCTCGAAGGAGAGAAACTTGAACTGGACGGAATTATTGCTCTGTCCAAGCTGCCATCCAAAGAAGTACTTCTTGGACAGTTCCTGTCCGTACTCAACGGTGTACCTACCGGACTTGTCCAGGTACTCACCGGAGTTCCACGTACCTTTGGCTATGCACTGAACGCTCTCAAAGAGCAGAAAGAGCAGGCTGGCGCCTAAATTATCATTAATTGAGACGAATTGTTAAAAAATTCTGAACGAGGTATTCTATAATGTCCATTACTAAAGAAGATGTAATTGAGTTTATTTCCAACATGTCTGTACTCGAGCTCTCCGAACTGATCAAAGAGTTCGAAGAGAAATTCGGTGTTTCCGCTGCTGCTCCTGTAGCTGTTGCAGTTGCCGGTGGTGCTGCAGATGCTGGTGCTGCTGCAGAAGAGAAAACTGAGTTTGACGCTATTCTGGCGGCTGCTGGAGATCAGAAGATCAAGGTTATTAAAGAAGTTCGCGCTATCACCGGTCTCGGTCTGAAAGAGGCTAAGGCTCTGGTTGAGGGTGCACCTGCTCCGTTGAAAGAGGCTGCTTCCAAGGATGAGTGCGAAGAGATCAAGACCAAGATCGAAGCTGTAGGTGGTACTGTAGAGATCAAGTAGTCCACTTACTTGCAAGCAAACGCTTCGGCGGTTGCAATCGGTACACACGACACGCTACGGGCTTTGCCACGTAGCGTGTCGTGCTTTAGACTGTACGAAAAATTCGAAAAAAATGTTCAGTAATTACAAGCGATTAAACATGTATCTTTGCCGTTTCTATATTTGAGTAAACAAATAAAAGAGGAGAAAAGGTATGTTCAGTCCCGCAATATCGCTTTTTTTTACCGAAAGTCTGCTTATTCTTAACACGAACTACCCGAAAGTTATCATTTCGCATAATTCATACTCAAATCCTAAACTTTAATCACTTCCTTTTTGTTCAGCTAAACGCTGAACCATCATTTTTAGAAATCAGACTGGGCTAAGTAGTTTGTAACAAATTACAGGCAACCTCGAGGATAATTTATGGAACGAGTTAGAAAGAACTTTGCCACGGCCGACAACATCATCGAGCCACCTCATCTCATTTCAATGCAGAGAATATCGTATGAGGAATTCCTGCAGATTAACACTGAGCCGGAGGATCGAGAGGACATCGGGTTAGAGGCGATTTTCAAGAGTGTCTTCCCTATTAACGACTTTAACGGACTCTGTTCCCTCGAATACGTCAGATATAAATTTGGTGAGCCAAAATATACCGTTGAAGAATGTCAGCAACGGGGCATGACGTATGAGATCCCGCTGAAAATTGTCGTTCGTCTCATCACTTTTGATGTAGACGAGGAGACCGGTGTTCAAACCATTCGCGATATCAAAGAGCAGGAGGTCTTTCTCGGCTCACTGCCTATGATGACCGCCGATGGTGTTTTTGTAGTTAATGGTACAGAGCGAGTTATCGTCTCGCAGTTGCAGCGTTCACCAGGTCTGTTTTATACCCACGATAACGGTAAAACTCACGCCAGTGGTAAGCTGCTCTACTCTGCCCGTATTATCCCTGTACGTGGTTCCTGGATTGATCTCGAATTCGATATTAAGGACGTTCTTCACGTTCGTATCGACAGGCGTCGTAAATTTCCGGTTACTACTCTCTTGAAAGCGATCGGCTACGATGCAGAATCCCTGCTGAGTGAGTTCTACCCTATCAGCAACGTAAGCATCGAGGGAGAGGAATTCTTTATTGATTTTGATCCGGAGATCATGCTCGGCCAACGGCTTGAGTACGATCTGGTGTCTCCTGCTGATGGCGAGATTATAGCCAAGACGGGCCGTAAGATCAGTAAGGCCATGGCGAAGCGGATTGCTACGGATGAAATCAGCAAACTGCGTATTTCCGTCGAATCGGTTACCGGTAAGGTGTTGGCTGAGACTATCCTCAACCCTGAGGATGGGGAACCGCTTGCACTTTGTAACACCGAGATCACGGAAACAGTTCTCCAGACTCTCGTGGCAGCCGGTATCACCTCGTTCAAGACATTGTTCATTGATGGTGTTAAGTACTCCGAATCGTTCTCCAAGACCCTCTCGGTTGATAAGGTCGCTTCAAGCGAGGAAGCACTTCTCGAAATCTATAGAAGACTTCGTCCATCAAGTCCTCCAACCATTGAGGTTGCTCAGGGATTTTTTGACAATCTTTTCTTTAACGCAGATCTCTACGATCTCTCGGAAGTAGGTCGATACAAGATCAACGCCAGACTTGGTCTCGATATCGATATCGAAAACCGTGCTCTTACCAAAGAAGATATTGTCCAATCGATTAAATATCTTGTTCGTCTTAAAGACAGCCAGGGTGCTGTAGATGATATCGATCATCTCGGTAACAGAAGAGTTCGTACGGTAGGTGAGCTGGTTGAAAACCAGTACCGCATGGGCCTGGTCAGAATGGAGCGCGCCATCAAGGAGAGAATGACTCTTCAGGATGTCGAGACGTTGATGCCACATGACCTGGTCAATCCCAAGCCGATCTCTGCTGCCATCAAGGAGTTCTTCGGAACCTCCCAGCTGTCCCAGTTTATGGATCAGACCAACCCATTGTCCGAGGTGACCCATAAGCGCCGTCTGTCAGCGCTCGGACCGGGTGGTCTTTCCCGCGAACGTGCAGGATTTGAAGTTCGTGACGTACATCCGACACACTACGGACGTATATGTCCCGTTGAGACTCCTGAGGGGCCGAATATCGGACTGATCGTCTCGCTTGCAACATATGCGCGCATTAACCCATACGGCTTCATTGAGACTCCGTATCGCAAGGTTGATGACAGAATCGTTTCTGACCAGATCAAATATCTGAGTGCACTGCAGGAGCAGAATCAGATTATCGCCCCGGCCTTGATGAAGGAAGGTGGTGATAAGGAAATTGCCGAAGGAAATCTGGTTGTTCGGGAGGAAGGTGAGGTTGTCACCGCAAATGCCGACAGCGTCACCTACATGGATATCGCGCCAAACCAGCTCGTTTCCGTCGCCACATCGCTTATCCCCTTTCTGGAAAACGATGATGCTAACCGTGCCTTGATGGGCTCGAACATGCAGCGACAGGCTGTACCTCTGCTCATAACCCGTTCACCGCTGGTCGGTACTGGTATGGAGAGCTATGTAGCCCGCGATTCCGGGGCATGTCTGCTTGCAGCCGGTGAAGGTGTGGTAGAAGAGTCGGATGCTAACCGTATCGTGATACGCTACGATAAGCCTGGTGTGGACGGTTATGATACCGGTGTTGCCGTGTACCGTCTCGAGAAATATAAGAAATCCAATCAGAATACCTGCTTTAACCAGAGACCTCTGGCCCTGCCGGGACAACGTGTTACCGAAGGTACAGTGCTTGCGGATGGTCCATCATGTGAACTTGGTGAACTGGCGCTTGGTAAAAACGTTACCATCGCTTTCATGCCATGGCGCGGTTTCAACTTTGAGGATTCAATCCTTGTCAACGAACGGTTGTTGCGGGAGGATACCTTTACCTCGGTACATATCGAGGTTTTTGAGACCATGGCCCGGGACACCAAGCTTGGCAAAGAGGAAATCACCCGCGATATCCCGAATGTCAGTGAAGAGACTCTGAGAAACCTCGATGAGTCCGGTATCGTCCGTATCGGAGCTGAAGTGAAAGCCGGCGACACTCTGGTGGGTAAAGTCACCCCGAAAGGTGAAACCGTACTTTCACCGGAAGAGAAGCTGCTGAGAGCAATCTTCGGGGAAAAAGCTCAGGATGTGAAGGATTCCTCTCTGCGTGTGCCACCAGGAGTGACCGGAGTCGTCATCGACGCCAAGGTTTTCTCACGTAAAGGTGTCGATAAGGATGAGCGGTCCCTGATGATCGAGGATCTTGAGATTGAAAAACTCAACCAGGATAAACTCGACGAACTGAGCAGTCTCAGACGCGGTGTATGTGGTGAGATCGGGCTACTTATCGAAGGCCGAACCGCCAAGAAGGATATTTTCGACGCAGATGGTGAGCTGGTTGTCGCACTGGGCAAGAAGATTGAGGCGGATATGGCTGTCGCCATCGGCTTTCAGCAGCTTCGCCACATCGAGTTCTCTGAGAGAGCGAAATACGAAGATCTGGTTGAGCAGGCCTACGAACGTTACGAAAAACAGGCTCGTCTTATTTCAGACAGGTATGAAGGCATTATCGACAGGATGAAGAAAGGTGACGATCTTCCTCCTGGCGTGGTCAAGATGGTTAAAGTCTACGTTGCGACTAAACGTAAGCTTTCTGTTGGTGATAAGATGGCTGGCCGCCACGGAAATAAAGGTGTTGTTTCGCGCCTTCTCCCCGAAGAGGATATGCCGTTTTTCCAGGACGGTTCCACCGTGGATATAGTCCTGAATCCGCTTGGTGTACCTTCTCGTATGAACGTTGGCCAGGTGCTTGAAGTTCACCTCGGTTTTGCTGCTAAAAGGCTTGGGGCGCAGCTTGAGAAAATGGTCAAGGAACAGGCTGTAGAACTGATTCGGGAAAAACTGAAAGCTGTCTATTCCGAGAAAGAATACAAGGCAATCACCGAAGGCCGTACTGATCAGGAACTTATCACCTGGGCCTGGGCACACAGAGAGGGGTTACATATGGCTACCCCGGTATTTGATGGCGCCCGGGAAGAGCATATCAGAAAACTACTTGTAGAGGCAGGTGTTGACGAGGTGGGACAGGCACAGCTTTATGATGGCCTCACGGGTGAACCGTTTGCCAATAAGGTGACTGTTGGTGCGATGTACATGATCAAATTGCACCACCTTGTAGATAATAAAATTCACGCTCGTTCCACCGGGCCCTACTCCCTGGTCACTCAGCAGCCGCTTGGTGGTAAGGCGCAGTTTGGTGGACAGAGACTTGGTGAGATGGAGGTATGGGCAATGGAAGCATATGGAGCTGCCTATACACTTAAAGAATTTCTCACAGCAAAATCTGATGACGTGGAAGGGCGAACCACCATGTACGAGAGAATTGTCAAAGGTGACAACTTCCTCACCACAGGTCTGCCTGAATCGTTCCATGTTCTGGTGAAGGAATTGCAGGGGTTGTGTCTGAATATGGAATTGATCGAAGAATGAACTGACTGATTGATCCCAGGCATAAGACTACACTGCATAGCAGTTTTGAAGGAAAATCTCTTCAAGGTCCGGCGACTTGGTCGCCGGGCATATCCTAAAATATGAGGGAGAGGTGATTTCGTGGAAGAATTATTCAATTTTTTTCAAAAACCGAAAGCCCCTACTAAATTTAAAAGCGTTAGAATTTCGCTGGCCTCACCAGAGAAAATAATGGATTGGTCACACGGTGAAGTTAAGAAGCCGGAGACCATTAACTATAGAACGTTCAAGCCAGAAAGAGACGGTCTTTTTTGCGCCAAGATTTTTGGCCCGGTCAAAGATTTCGAGTGTAACTGCGGTAAGTACAAGCGCATGAAGCACCGCGGTGTCGTTTGTGAAAAATGTGGCGTTGAGGTGATTCAGTCCAAGGTTCGTCGTGAACGTCTTGGCCATATCAAACTCGCTGCACCTGTTGCACATATCTGGTTTTTAAAGAGTCTGCCGAGTAAGATCGGTGCGGTTCTTGACATGACATTAAAGCAGCTCGAGAAGATTCTCTACTTCGAGCAGTATGCTGTCGTCGAGTCCGAAACCGAGGCTATTCCGGTTGGTTCTCTTCTTACCGAAGAAAAATTCCGTCAGGCCCGTGAAGAGTATCCAGCACAGTTTCGGGTAGGTATAGGCGCAGAAGCTATTCGTGAACTGCTTTCGGCTACACGTCTCGTTGAGCTTGCCGCACAGCTACGCGAGGAGATGGCCAACACCAACTCTCAGACCAAGCGTCAGAAGTTGGGTAAGCGCCTTTTCGTGGTTGAGGCATTCCGCGATTCCGGTAATCAGCCTGAGTGGATGATTCTCGAAATTATCCCGGTTCTTCCACCGGATCTTCGTCCGCTGGTACCTCTGGAGGGTGGTCGTTTCGCGACTTCAGATCTCAATGATCTGTACCGCCGTGTAATTAACCGTAACAACCGCCTTAAGCGACTGCTTGAACTCGATGCGCCTGATATCATTATCCGTAACGAGAAGCGTATGCTGCAGGAGGCTGTGGATGTCCTTTTCGATAATGGTAGAAGAGGCCGTGTCATCACAGGTGCCAACAAGCGTCCGCTTAAATCCCTGGCCGATATGCTTAAGGGTAAGCAGGGACGTTTCCGCCAGAACCTTCTTGGTAAACGTGTAGATTATTCAGGTCGTTCAGTAATTGTTGTTGGACCTCACCTGCGTCTGCATCAGTGCGGTATTCCGAAGAAGATGGCATTGGAGCTGTTCAAGCCGTTTATTTACAATAAGCTTGAGAGAAAAGGCTTCGTTACCACCATCAAAAGTGCAAGAAAGATGGTGGAGAAAGAGGTTAAGGAGGTATGGGACGTACTGGAGGAGGTTGTTACCGAATACCCGGTAATCCTCAACCGCGCGCCTACTCTGCATAGACTTGGTATGCAGGCCTTTGAGGCAGTATTGATCGAGGGTAAGGCTATTCAGCTTCATCCACTGGTCTGTGCCGCCTTCAATGCTGACTTTGATGGCGATCAGATGGCGGTCCACGTACCACTGTCTGTTGAGGCCCAGGTGGAAGCTCGTGTTCTGATGATGTCCACCAACAACATCCTCTCTCCAGCCAATGGCGAGCCGATCATTATTCCGTCTCAGGATATTGTTCTCGGTCTTTATTATATGACCCGTGAACGTATCAACGCCAAGGGTGAGGGCAAGGTCTTCTCTAATGAGGACGAGGCTCGTATCGCCTATGATTATGGCGAAATTGATCTGCAGGCGCGAGTAAAGATCAGAAAGAACGGCGAGATCATTGATACTACCATGGGTAGGATCGTGCTCGCGGAGTTTGTACCGAAGTCTGTGCCCTTTGTAGAGATGAACAAAGTGATGAGTAAGAAGGCTCTTGCCGCCCTTATTGATTACACCTATCGTAAAGCCGGAACCAAGGATACAGTTATCCTTGCCGATCGCCTAAAAGATACTGGCTATGAGTATGCAACCCGTGCCGGTATCTCTATCTGCATCGACGATATGAGAATTCCCGAAAAGAAAGTGGAACTCGTTGAGCAGGCAGAAGGTGATGTACTCGATGTAGAACAGCAATACAATGACGGTCTGATTACTGCTGGTGAGAAGTATAACAAGGTTGTTGATATCTGGTCCAAGGCATCCGAAGATGTCGCCAACGAGATGATGGATGAGATTAAAGTCGAATCTTTCACCAACAAAGACGGCGAGATCGAGGAAGGACCAAGCTTTAACTCTGTATTCATCATGGCCGACTCCGGCGCAAGGGGGTCCCGCGACCAGATCAGGCAGCTGGCTGGTATGCGTGGTCTGATGGCCAAACCTTCCGGTGCGATCATTGAGACCCCGATTAAAGCGAACTTCCGTGAGGGGCTTGGCGTACTCGAGTATTTCACATCTACTCACGGTGCCCGTAAAGGTCTTGCGGATACCGCGCTTAAAACTGCGAACTCTGGTTATTTGACCCGTCGCCTGGTTGATGTGGCCCAGGAAGTGACCATCGTCGAAAGCGATTGCCTCACCCTGGATGGTATCGAAGCCGAGCCGCTATTGGATGGCGGTGAAGTTATCGTACCACTTGGTGACAGAATTCTCGGACGTGTTGCCTTGGAGGACGTGGTTGATCCTTACACCAACGACACTATAGTCGAAGCTGGTGAAGAGATCACCGAGAGTAAAATCGAGGAAATCAATGAAGCGGGTATCGACCGTGTCATGATTCGCTCGGTGCTTACCTGCCGTTCCAAACGCGGTGTCTGTGCACTGTGCTATGGTCGAGACCTCGGCCGTGGACATATGGTGAACAGAGGCGAAGCGATTGGTGTTATCGCTGCACAATCCATCGGTGAACCTGGTACACAGCTGACAATGCGTACCTTCCATATCGGTGGTACTGCATCTCGTTCTGTTGAACAGGCCGAGATTCAGACTCAACGTGGTGGTAAGGTAGAATTCAGGAATCTGCACTCCGTTGTGAATGCCGAGGGCATCAAGATCGTAATGAACCGTAACGCAGAAATTGTTGTTGTGGACGAACTTGAGCGTGACCGCGAGCGTTTCAAAGTGAATTACGGTGCGCAGCTTCTCGTTGCTGAAGGAGCAGAGGTTGAGCCGGGTACCATCCTGGCCGACTGGGATGCCTATACCATTCCGATCGTTTCAGAGGTCGGTGGTATTATCCGCTACGGTGATGTACTTGAAGGTATTTCCATGCAGGAGAAAGTTGATCCTGTAACAGGTAAGTCCTCCAAGGTTATCACTCACTCCAGCAGCAGCGCGCAACTCAACCCGCGTGTTTCTGTAAAGAACGAACGCGGCAAAACCCTGAAGCTTCCGAATTCAGAAGTGCATGCCCGTTACAGCCTGCCGGTTGGTTCTATTATCTCAGTTAACGAAGGTGACGAGATCCAGCCAGGTACTATTGTTGGTAAGATTCCACGGGAATCTTCTAAAACCAAGGATATTACAGGTGGTCTGCCAAGGGTTGCAGAGCTGTTTGAGGTTCGTAAGCCAAAGGAGCCTGCGGTTATCTCCAAGATTGACGGCAGGGTAAGTTTCGGTAAGGAACTGAAAGGCAAGCGCAGGGTTGTAGTTACCCCTGAATATGGTGAGTCCGAAGAGTACCTGGTACCGAAATCCAAGCATATCATCGTGCACGAAGGTGATTATGTGCAGGCTGGTGAACCCCTGATGGAGGGTACCGTAGTTCCCAACGACATCCTCAGCGTACTGGGTGTCAAAGAGCTGGCGAAATTCCTGGTGAATGAGATTCAGGAAGTATATCGTCTGCAGGGTGTTAAAATCAATGATAAGCACATCGAGGTCATTGTACGCCAGATGCTGAAGCGCGTAATGATTACTTCCGCAGGAGACTCTAAGTTCATGATAGGTGAGCAGGTCGAGTGGTGGAAGTTTGAAGAAGAGCGTGATAAGCTGATGAGCGAAGGACTGATGCCTGCGGTAGCGGAACCTCTGCTCCTCGGTGTAACAAAGGCTTCACTGTCAACCGAGAGTTTTATCTCGGCGGCATCCTTCCAGGAGACCACGAAAGTTCTGACCAATGCGGCTATGGCCGGAAAAGTTGACGAACTTGCCGGACTTAAGGAGAATGTCATCATGGGCCGGTTAATTTCTGCCGGTACTGGTCTTGACGGTCGGTAGCTAAAGCATGTTAAATTTAGGTTGAAGTACTATTTGGTCTTGACACTCCAATGGCGTTAGGGTAAATATCATCTCTTTCGTGCAAAATTTTTAGTGGCGAGATCCGTAACTGGTTTGTCAGAAATTATATATTAACTGTTATTCAAACAGGAGCAGTAGACGCAATGCCAACTATTAACCAACTCGTTAGGCGTGGCAGAAAGAAGATTGTCAAGAAGACAAACACTCCCGCCTTGAAAGGTTCTCCGCAGAAAAGGGGTGTATGTGTAAGGGTTTACACTACTACACCGAAAAAGCCAAACTCAGCGCTTCGTAAAGTTGCCAGGGTAAGACTTACAAACGGTATTGAAGTAACATCCTACATTCCGGGTATCGGACACAATCTGCAGGAGCACTCGGTTGTGTTGATCCGTGGCGGTAGAGTAAAAGATCTTCCTGGTGTTCGCTATCACATCGTACGTGGTACCCTCGACTCCCTTGGTGTTTCCGATAGGCGTCAGGGTCGTTCAAAGTATGGAGCCAAGCGTCCTTCCTAGTGGGGGGCGGGGCCTGATGGAGAAAAATTAATATGTCTCGTAGAAAAGTAATTAGTCGGCGTCCGATCGACACTGATCCTCGTTTCAACAGCGTGCTGGTGAGTAAGTTTACCAACGGTCTGATGGAGCGTGGTAAGAAGAGCCTCGCAATGCGTATCTTTTACGATGCGATGGATCTCGTTGACAGTAGAGTGCAGGATGATGATGCTATCAACGTCTTCGAAGGAGCAATGGAGAACGTTCGGCCTAAGGTAGAAGTTAAGTCCCGCCGTGTTGGTGGTGCTACCTACCAGGTGCCGATGGAAGTTCGCCAGACCCGTAGAAACGCATTGGCAATCCGCTGGATTATCGGCTTCGCAAAGTCTCGCTCAGGCAAGTCTATGTCTGAGAAGCTTGCTGCAGAGTTCATCGATGCATACAATAATCGTGGCGCGGCTGTTAAAAAGCGTGACGATACGCATCGTATGGCTGAAGCCAACAAGGCTTTTGCCCACTACCGCTGGTAGGGCAGATAGACGACATCGAGCGATGCTATGGGTTGGCATCAGCACTTACTTAATTTCTTTATTTGAGGGAGGGCGATGGCAACCCAGGTTGAGCTGACAGACGTCCGTAATATCGGCATCATGGCGCACATCGATGCTGGTAAGACAACGACCACAGAGCGCATACTCTATTACACAGGTCGTTCGCATAAGTTAGGCGAAGTTCATGAAGGCACAGCCGTTATGGACTGGATGGAGCAGGAACAGGAAAGAGGTATTACCATTACCTCGGCAGCAACGACCTGTTACTGGCATGATAAAAAAATTAACATCATCGATACGCCGGGTCACGTAGACTTCACAGTTGAGGTCGAACGTTCCCTGCGGGTGCTTGACGGTGCGATCGCAGTATTTTGTGCCGTAGGCGGTGTCGAACCGCAGTCAGAGACTGTATGGCGGCAGGCCAACAAGTACCATATCCCGAGAATAGCGTTCGTTAACAAGATGGACCGCGTCGGGGCTAATTTCGAACGTTGTGTTTCGATGATAGAGGGCAGGCTTGGAGCCAACGCGGTTCCAATCCAGATCCCCGTCGGCGCTGAAGCCGAGTTTGAAGGGGTGATAGACCTCGTTAAAGAGAAGATGCTCTCCTTTACAGAGCACACTCTTGGTCAGGAAGTTGTAGAGAAAGATATTCCTGCCGAATACACTAATGATTTCACGGCCGCACGTATGGCACTCCTCGAGAAGTTGGCCGACTTCGATGAGGATGTCATGGAAAAATACTTGAGTGATACGAAAGTATCTGCGACTGAGATCTATAACGCTCTCAGAAAGGCAACATTGGGTTTGGATCTCGTACCAGTGTTGTGTGGGAGTGCGTTTAAGAATAAAGGTGTCCAGCCTCTGCTCGATGCAGTGGTCGACTATCTTCCTTCACCTCTTGATGTTCCGGCTATTGACGGAATAGATAAGGACGGGGAAGAGGTCACCAGGAAAACCGACCCCAATGAAGCTTTCGCCGGGTTGGTATTCAAGCTGATGAGCGATGCGTTTGTTGAGAATCTCGCCTTTGTCAGAATTTACTCCGGTAAACTGGCTGTGGGGGATAAGGTCTTCAATCCGGCTAAGAAAAAGCAGGAGAAGGTCAGCAAGATTCTCAAGATGCACGCAAACAAACGCGAAGAGGTACGAGAGGTCGTAGCTGGTGATATCTGCGCCATTGTTGGTTTGAAGTTCACAACCACCGGTGATACGCTTTGTGAGAAGGGGGATTACATCATGCTTGAGAGCATGGATTTCCCGGATCCGGTGATTGGGGTTGCCATTGAACCAAGCACTAAGGCGGAAGAGAAAAAACTGGCTGAGTCTCTCCGAAGAATCGCCCTTGAAGATCCGTCATTTACTATCTCAACAGATAGTGACACGGGTCAGACAATTATTTCCGGTATGGGGGAACTTCACCTGGAAATAATTGTTCACCGACTGCTTCATGAGTTCAAAGTCGGTGCAAAGGTCGGTACACCACAGGTTGCCTATAAGGAGACCATTACCAAGGCGTGCCAGGCCGAAGGCAAGTTTGACCAACAGACTGGTGCTAAAGGTATGTATGGTCATGTGGTTCTCGAAGTTGAACCGCTGGCCCAGGGTGAAGGGTTTGTGTTTGAGTCCGCCGTTGACGAAGAACAGATCCCGACCGAATTTTTGGGAGCTATTGAAAAGGGAGTTGGCGATAGTCTTGACTCCGGCCCACTGATTGGTTACCCGCTTACAGATATAAAAGTACGATTATGCGGCGGGTCATATCATGAAGACGAATCTTCGGATATGGCATTTGGGGTAGCATCTTCCATGGCGATTCGCAGGGCAACCGCGGAGGCTGAGCCGGCACTGTTAGAGCCGGTTATGGATTTGATTGTTTTGACCCCGGAAGATTACATCGGTGACGTGATTGCTGATTTAAACAGTAAGCGCGGCAAGATTGTCGGTGTAGAGGCTGAAGGTGATCTGCAGAACGTTAAGGCCCATGTACCGTTGGCCGAAATGTTCGGATATTCGACATCACTGAGGTCGGCAACACAGGGAAGGGCAAATTTCACAATGCAATTCCTGGAATATAATATAGTACCCGCTGCCAAGGCAGAGGCAATTATTAAAAAAATCAGAGGGATCTAAGTCCAAGTAAATTGGGGTATTACTATGGCTAAGGAAAAATTCGAAAGGACTAAACCGCATGTCAATGTCGGCACTGTTGGCCACATTGATCACGGTAAGACCACATTGACAGCCGCGATTACTCGTGTACTGGCAACCAAAGGCCAGGCTAAGTTCACTGATTTCAGTGATATTGATAAAGCGCCTGAAGAAAAAGAGCGTGGAATCACTATTGCCACTGCCCACGTAGAGTACGAAACTGAGAATCGTCACTATGCTCACGTGGATTGTCCAGGCCATGCCGACTACATCAAGAACATGATCACTGGTGCAGCACAGATGGACGGTGCAATTCTGGTTGTTGCTGCAACCGATGGTGCTATGCCTCAGACCCGCGAGCATATCCTGCTTGCACGTCAGGTTGGTGTACCCGCAATCGTTGTGTTCCTTAATAAATGCGACATGGTCGATGATGAGGAACTGATTGAGCTGGTTGAGATGGAACTTCGTGAACTGCTTGATAAATACGAGTTCCCGGGCGATGATATTCCGTTTGTACAGGGTTCAGCTCTGCTTGCACTCGAGAATCCTGAAGATCCTGAGAAAGCAGCATGTATCTGGGAGCTCATGGAGCAGGTAGATGCGTATATCCCAGAGCCTGTACGAGACGTTGATCAGGCATTCCTGATGCCGATTGAGGACGTTTTCTCCATCTCCGGTCGTGGTACCGTTGCAACCGGTCGTGTTGAGCGTGGTATCATCAGGGTTGGTGAAGAAATCGAGATCGTCGGTATCAAAGAAACCCAGAAAACAACCTGTACCGGTGTTGAGATGTTCAGAAAACTTCTCGACGAAGGTCAGGCTGGTGATAACATCGGTGCTCTGCTGCGCGGTGTTAAGCGCGAAGATATCGAGCGTGGTCAGGTTCTTGCCAAGCCAGGTTCAATTACTCCGCACACCCAGTTTGAAGCAGAAAGCTACATCCTCGGAAAAGACGAGGGAGGCCGTCATACTCCATTCTTTAACGGGTATCGTCCGCAGTTCTATTTCAGAACAACTGACGTTACAGGAGTAGTAACTCTTCCGGAGGGAACCGAGATGGTCATGCCCGGAGACAATGTTTCTATTACTGCCGAGCTGATCACTCCTATCGCTATGGATGAGGGACTTCGTTTTGCTATCCGTGAGGGTGGTAGAACTGTTGGTGCCGGCGTAGTAAGCAAAATTATTAAATAAAGGTGTACGATGATACCTACAGAAAAAATTCGTATTCGTTTGAAAGCTTACGATCATAAACTGCTCGACCAGTCTACTTCTGAGATTGTAGAGACAGCAAGAAGGACCGGCTCTGCTGTGGCGGGTCCGATTCCTCTGCCGACTACTGTGAACAAGTTCTGCGTTCTCCGTTCACCGCATGTAGACAAAAAGTCCAGAGAACAGTTTGAAATGAGAACCCATCGTCGTTTACTGGATATCCTTGAGCCTACCCAGCAGACTATTGATCTGCTGATGAAACTCGAGCTCTCCGCTGGCGTCGATGTTGAAATTAAGCTGCCTTAACCGGCAGGCGATATTGCAAAGTAAATTGAAGCATCGGGTGCAATTATGCCAAAGACAATGGGTATTTTAGGAAAAAAGGTTGGAATGACCCGCATCTACACCGAACTGGGGCAGGCAGTACCAGTTACAGTTGTAGAAGCAGGACCTTGCAAGATTCTCCAGATTAAAACTGTAGAGAATGACGGGTACAGCGCAATTCAGGTTGGTTTCGACCAGCAGAAAGCGCAAAGGGTTAACAAACCAACTGCAGGCCACTTGAAAAAATCTGACTCAGATGGCTTCTACCACATCCGCGAGTTCAGAGTAGCTGCGGACGCTTCTTACGAGGTGGGTCAGGAGGTCAGCATTGAGGAGCTTTTCAAGGTTGGTGATGTTGTTGACGTTCAGGGAACCAGCAAAGGTCGCGGTTTCCAGGGTGTTGTCAAGCGCTACGGCTTTAAAGGTGGTTGCTCAACACATGGCTCCATGTTCCATAGAGCACCAGGTTCAATCGGTTGCTCAGCCTGGCCGAGTCGCGTTATGAAGGGAAAGAAGATGCCCGGTAGAATGGGTAATGATACCGTTCTGAAAAAGAACGTTATTGTTATGGATGTTCGTGCAGATGAGAATGTTGTTCTGCTTAAGGGACCTGTTCCTGGGGCCAAAAATGGCCTTTTGAAAATTTTTTCCAAATAATTGATGTCGGAACGAGATCAGGTTCGAGGAGATAATAATGTCAACTATAAACGTAGTTAACACCAAGAATGAGAACGTCGGTCAGGTAGAACTGAACGATGACGTTTTCAATCTTGAGGTGAAGGAGTATATCCTCCACGATGTAGTTCGGATGCAGCGCGCTGCCCGTCGTGCAGGTAATGCCTGTACCAAAACCCGCGTTGAAGTAAGCGGTGGTGGAGCCAAGCCATGGCGTCAGAAAGGCACTGGACGCGCACGCGCCGGTAGCCGTACTTCTCCTATTTGGAGAGGTGGTGGTGTAACTTTCGGTCCCAAGCCACGTGATTACAGTTTCAAGCTGAACAAGAAAGTTAAAAAGCAGGCACTGGCGATGGCCATGAGCGCTCGTCTTCAGGAAAACAACGTGGTTGTGCTCGAAGACTTCGCTATGGAAGATATCAAGACCAAAGATTTCATGGGCGTGATGAAGGCGCTTGAGATCGAGAACGGTCTGATCGTAATCGACGGAGACAACGATAACCTGAAGCTTTCATCCAGAAATGTAAATGGCTTTAAGGTTATGCCTTCGGAAGGACTCAATGTATACGATGTGCTGCTGCACAAAAAACTGGTCCTTGTAAAACCTGTAATAGAAAGCCTTGAGAAGAGGTTGATGGCATGAAAAATATCTACGGCGTTTTAAAGGGGCCCTGCCTCACAGAGAAGGCCGCCTTGTTACAGGAAGAAGGCGGCAAGGTCGTCTTTAAGGTACATCCCAAGGCGAACAAGATAGAAATCAAAAAAGCAGTTGAGACCATGTTCAACGTTAAAGTTAAGGACGTGAGAACTGCTAACATGCACGGAAAGCAGAAGAGGGTTGGCCAGAAAATTGGAATGACCAATGACTGGAAAAAAGCGTACGTTACCCTCGCTGAAGGTGAGATTAACTTTGCTGACGAACTGTAATCAGCAAATGATCAACGTGCTGTAAACTCTCTCATATTGAATGATTCTATCTAATTTTATCATGATGGAGCGATTGGGAAACCATGGCTATTAAGACATATAAACCAACATCAGCCGGTAAGCGACACCAGGTATCAATTAAGAATCCTGACCTGTCCAGCAAACGCCCGGAAAAGAGTCTGGTGACAAGCCTGTCAAAGACCGGCGGAAGAAACAATTACGGACGTATTACCTCACGCCACATTGGCGGTGGACACAAACGTAAATATCGTATAATTGATTTCAAGCGTGACAAAACTGAAATCGACGCTAAAGTGGTAGCGATTGAATATGATCCGAACAGATCTGCTAATATCGCACTGCTCAGCTACGTGGATGGTGAAAAGCGTTACATTTTATCTCCAAACGGAGTTGCTGTAGGCGATGTAATAGTTGCAGGGGATAACGTTGATATCCAGCCCGGCAACTGCCTGCCGATGAATAATATCCCGCTTGGTACTGTTATTCACAACCTTGAGATGAAGATCGGTAAAGGCGCACAGCTCGTGCGTTCAGCTGGTGCTTCAGCTCAGCTCATGGCTAAAGAAGGTGAATACGTACTGGTACGTCTGCCTTCCGGTGAGGTTCGAAAATTCCACAAGAATTGTCGCGCCTGTATCGGTTCTGTAGGCAACAGCGAGCACGGCAGCGCCAAGCTCGGTAAAGCCGGTCGTAACAGATGGAAGGGCAATAGACCACACGTTCGTGGTGTTGCCATGAACCCTGTTGATCATCCAATGGGTGGTGGTGAAGGTAAGAGTTCCGGTGGACGTCATCCTTGTACTCCTTGGGGTTATCCGACAAAAGGATACAAGACCCGGAAGAAGAAGGCTTCAGACAAGTATATTGTCAAGAAGAGATCATAATAATCAAGGAGTAACGTATGTCCCGTTCAATTAAGAAGGGTCCATTCATTGACGATCACCTGATGAGGAAAGTCCAGCAGACTTTAGAGTCTGGTTCTCGCAAAGTTATCAAAACCTGGTCTCGTCGCTCGGACATTAGTCCTGAGATGGTTGGACTGACCTTTGCAGTACACAATGGAAAAAAATTCATACCAGTTTTTGTCTCTGAGAACATGGTAGGTCACAAACTCGGTGAGTTTTCACCGACCAGAACCTATTATGGACACGCTTCAGACAAGAAAGGTAAAAAATAATATAGAAACATCACAGTTTCTGGTACGACTCATTGGGAGTACATACTATGGAAGCACGAGCCGTAGGGAAATATATTAGAATATCCCCACAGAAGGCACGATTGGTAGCAGATGTGGTTAGAGGCATGAACGTAGATCAAGCCATAACCACCCTTCGCTTCATGCCTAAGAAGGGAGCGGGTATTCTGCGTAAGGTAATCGAGTCTGCAGTAGCGAACGCAACTCAGGACGATCAGGCCGACGTTGATAATCTGTATGTTAAGACGATAATGATCGACGGTGGCCCATCACTGAAAAGGATTCGTCCGCGGGCAATGGGACGGGCAACCGGTATCATCAAGAGAACCAGTCATATCACTGTCATTCTTGATGAGAATGAATAAATTTTAGACTAAGCACTCTTTGGAGGTTGTTTTGGGCCAGAAGGTAAATCCACTAGGACTCAGACTGAACATTACCCGGACCTGGGACTCAATCTGGTACGCAGATAAAGAGTATTCGTCTTATCTGCTCGAAGACCAGAAAATTAAAAAGTTCCTGAAAAAACGTCTTAAGCATGCAGGTCTTGCTAAAGTCGTTATCGAGCGTACCGGCGAGAAAGTTCGCGCCAAGCTCTTTACCGCAAGACCGGGTATCGTAATTGGAAAGAAAGGCTCCGAGATTGAGATCCTGAAAAAAGATCTCGAAAAACTCGTAAGTCGCAAAGTGACTCTGGATATTCAGGAAGTTCGTCGTCCTGAAGCTGATGCTCAGCTTGTTGCAGAATCCATAGCTTCACAGCTTGAGCGACGTGTTGCTTTCAGACGCGCCATGAAAAAAGCTGTTAACTCCGCACTTCGTTTTGGCGTACAGGGAATCAAGATCTCTTGTTCCGGTCGTCTCGGTGGTGCTGAGATGTCCAGATGCGAATGGGTTCGTGAGGGCCGTGTACCTCTGCACACACTGCGTGCGGATGTTGACTACGCTCTTGCCGAAGCAAATACCACTTATGGTATTATCGGTGTAAAAGTCTGGATATTTAAAGGCGAAGTTCTGAGCGATAAAGAAGCACCGGCTGCATAAGCCAGGATCAGCAATCAGAGCACACATCCAAATTTTTATCTGGAGTAAATGATGTTAAGTCCAAGAAAGGTTAAGCATAGAAAGGTCTTCAAAGGAAGAATGAGAGGTACCGCATACCGCGGATCTTCCATCTCTTTCGGTGAATTCGCCTTGAAAGCTTTAGGCTGTGGCAAAATGACCGCCCAGCAGATTGAAGCTGCACGTATTACCATCAACAGAACTATGAAGCGTGGTGGTAAAGTTTGGATCCGTGTATTCCCGGACAAGCCGATCACCAAGAAGCCAGCGGAAACTCGCATGGGTAAAGGTAAAGGTAGTCCAGAGTACTGGGTAGCACCAATTAAACCTGGCAAGATCCTCTACGAGGTTGCTGGTGTAGATGAGACACTTGCCGTGAAGGCACTTACGCTGGCCGGCAACAAATTGCCGTTCCCAACAAAAGTGATCACCAGGAGGACCACTTTATGAAAGCAGTAGACATTCGTAAAATGTCCGACGAAGAATTGATCAAGAAAGAGAAAGAATTGTGTGAAGAACTTGGAAATCTTTCATTTCAGCACAGAATCAGACCTCTTGAAGATACCTCGCGTTTGAAAAAAATTAGAAAAGATATTGCTAGGATACAGACCGTTCGTAATGAGGTAGCCGCTTAGTAAGGTGGCTCCTCAAAATAAATTTAAAAATGGTAACATCCTCGCACTACTACATCACGAATTGATTAAATTATGAGTGAAAATACAAAGTCCAGAAAGACAAGAACCGGTTCTGTTGTTAGCAACAGAATGGAGAAGAGTGTTGTCGTCCGGGTCGAGCGCAGGGTTCGTCACAAACTGTATGGCAAATATGTGAAAACCAGCGTCAAGTACCTGGCTGATGATCCTGAGAACTGTTGCAACATTGGTGACACTGTTCTTATCGAGGAATGTCGTCCACTGAGTAAGAAAAAACGGTGGCGTGTTAAAACCATACTGCAGCAGGCTGTATAAGCGTTTTCTCCCCAGGGGAAAACGCCTGAACTGCTACAGATAAGATATCAGGTGAAATTATGATTCAAACAGAAACAATACTCAATGTTGCCGATAACTCCGGTGCCAAGAAGGTAATGTGTATCAAAGTTCTTGGCGGCTCCAAAAGGCGCTATGCTGGAATTGGTGACGTTATCACGGTTGCTGTTAAGGAAGCTATTCCGCACGCCAAGGTTAAGAAGGGTGAGGTCATGAAGGCCGTTATCGTTCGTACCGCCAAAGAGATGGAACGCATGGACGGAACCTGGGTTAAATTCGACGAGAACGCAGCAGTCATTCTTTCAGGGTCCGGTGAGCCGGTCGGTACTCGTATTTTCGGCCCGGTTGCCCGTGAGCTGAGAAACCAGGGTTTTATGAAAATTATTTCATTGGCCCCGGAAGTACTTTAACCGATTGCAAATCGTTCTCGACATTGAGATACATTGACTGAATAAAGGTATTGAAAATGAGACAGGGTAGAACATACCTGAAAAAAGATGATCAGGTTGAAGTGATCGCCGGTAAAGATAAGGGCCGCGTTGGTAAAGTCCTACGTGTGCTGCCGGCTGAGAATAAGGCGGTTGTTGAACGCATTAACATGATCAAGCGCCACACCAAACCGACTGAGATGGGCCAGCAGGGCCAGATCGTCGAGAAAGAGGCCCCGATCCATGTTTCGAATCTCCAGCTTATCTGTCCCGAGTGCACCAAGACTGGTCGTATCGGTAAGAAAGAACTGGATGATGGCACCAAGGTTCGTTACTGCAAAAGCTGCGGCGAGTCCATCGAGTCCAAATAATATAACGATAAGGCTTACACGCTAGGAGTATATACATGGGTGCGCTGAAAGAATTATATATAAATGAGGCCATTCCGGCTCTCAAAGAGGAATTTGGCTATAAAAATGCCATGCAGGTTCCCAAGATTGAGAAGATCATTCTCAATATGGGATTGGGTGAAGCTGTACAGAACCCGAAAATCGTTGAGGGTGCGGCTGATGAGTTGACCAAAATTGCTGGTCAGCGTGCAGTTGTAACCAAGGCTAAGAAGTCCATTGCGACATTCAAGCTTCGTGAGGGAATGCCGATTGGTTGTAGGGTTACCCTTCGTGGTGAGAAGATGTTAGATTTCTTCTCCAAGCTGGTCAACATCGCCTTGCCACGTGTACGTGACTTCCGTGGACTTTCTCCAAAGACGTTCGATGGTAGAGGAAACTTCTCCATGGGTGTTAAGGAGCAGATCATCTTCCCAGAGATTGATTACGATAAGATCGACAAGATCAAAGGCTTGAACATCACAATCGTAACCTCTGCAAATACTGACGAAGAAGCTTGTTTCCTTCTGAAGAAGATGGGAATGCCCTTCAAAAAATAGAATCGGTATTTTTGTACTGAGGATAACTAAAGAGAAAATCTGGAGGTCGTTTTGGCTAAGAAATCCATAATTGCTAAGGCACAAAGTAAACCAAAGTTTGGTGTGCGGAAGTACAACAGATGTCCAATCTGCGGACGTCCTAGAGCTTTCATCAGAAAGTTCGGTATCTGCAGAATTTGTTTCCGTAAGCTGGCGTCCAGTGGTGAAATCACTGGTGTTACCAAATCGAGTTGGTAAACCAGCAAAACCAACTTTGTTTGATTAGTAGATTACTTAAACAGAATAAGGAGTGTTCGCTATGTCAATGAGCGATCCCCTGGCAGATATGCTGACCAGGATCCGAAACGCAGTAATGGTAAAATTTGATACCGTTGACATGCCTAAATCGAACGTAAAGGTGAATATCGCCAAGGTTCTGAAAGATGAAGGCTTTATCAACGACTATCAAGTTTCCGACAAAGGAGTTCAAGGAACGCTTACTCTTACCTTGAAATATGGCCCGGATGGTGAAGCTGTGATCAGGGGCATTAAACGTGTAAGTAAGCCTGGTCTCCGAAAGTATGCCAAAGCAAGCGCAATTCCCACAGTCCTTTCCGGACTTGGTGTGGCAATTGTTTCTACTTCGAAAGGCATCATCACTGATAAACAAGCAAGGGCCCTGAACACTGGCGGGGAGATCATTTGCGAGATTTGGTAATTTCGCAAATAAGGAGGTAATTATGTCTCGTATTGGTAAGCAACCAATTCCTGTGCCCGCTGGAGTGAAAGTTGACATCATGGGTCAGCAAATCACAGTTACCGGGAATAAAGGAAGTCTGGAACTTGAAGCGCGTCCTGAAGTTGAAATTAAGCTCGAGGACAATCAAATTATTGTAAATGGTCGTGACGAAAGCAGAAAAACAAATGCGTTCCGCGGTCTGTTCCGTAGCCTCGTAAACAACATGATCATTGGTGTTGTCGAAGGTTTCAAAAAAACTTTGATTATCGAAGGTGTTGGTTACAAGGCAAATGTTGCCGGTTCCAATCTCACCTTGAATGTAGGATTCTCCAACCCAGTTGACTTTACACTTCCCAAAGAAGTGCAGGCAACCGTTGAAGGCGCCAACAAGATTACACTTGAATCTATTGATAAAAATCTCCTCGGCCTTACCGCCGCCAAGATTCGTCAGATCAGAAAACCTGAGCCATACAAGGGCAAAGGTATTCGCTACGAAGATGAACATATCGTACGTAAAGTCGGTAAAGCTGGTGCTAAATAATTTCTCGTAACGTTTTACGTTGCAGGTAAAATTTATAACGGAATAGAACTATGGCTAAGACGAATCCCAGGACAGTCGCGAGAGCGAAGCGTGTCCGTAGAATTCGAAAAAAGATCACAGGTACAAGCGAGCGGCCACGTCTTAGAGTATTTAAAAGCAACAAGCACATTTACGCTCAGATTATTGATGACGTAGCAGGTCGTACTCTTGCAGCAATGTCCACCATCGATAAAGAATTCGCTGTTGGTGAGGATGCCAGTAAAACTGGAGCTGCAAAAGCTGTTGGAATGAAAATCGCTGAGCGGGCAAAGGCAGCCGGCATTGAAGATGTTATCTTCGATCGCGGTGGTTACATCTACCACGGGCGGGTTAAGTCGCTTTCAGAAGGGGCCCGTGAAGGCGGTCTGAAATTTTAATGTCATACAAAATAATGGGGGTGTCCCTTGTCTGATTTCAAACGTTCCAAAGCTGAGAATACTGAGGAACTGATCGAAAAGATAGTATTTATCAACAGGGTTGCTAAGGTCGTTAAAGGCGGTAGACGCTTCTCTTTCAGTGCCATTGTAGTTGTAGGAGATGGTAAAGGAAAAGTCGGCTACGGTCTTGGCAAAGCAAACCAGGTTCCTGAGGCGATCCGTAAAGGTGTAGAGAAAGCCCGTCGCGATATGCAGCAAGTTCCTCTGACCGATGTTTCCATTCCACATGAGATTATCGGCCAGTACGGTGCGGGCAGTGTTCTGCTCAAGCCGGCATCTGCAGGTACCGGACTTATTGCCGGTGGTCCTGTTCGTGCGGTACTTGAGGCTGCAGGTGTTTCAAACATCCTGACTAAGTGCCTTGGTTCTCACAATCCGCACAACATGGTTAAAGCAACTCTCGATGGACTCCGCAGCTTGCGTAGTGCTCAGAAGATTGCTGAACTGCGCGGTAAAACTGTGGAAGAAATCACAGCGTAATTTTTAAGCTTAAGGTGCACAGATTCTATTTTATGCGCCTGGAGCTTTTTCAAATTTCCAAATAGAAGGTAGTCAAATGGCCGAGACAATTACATTCACTCTGGTCAAAAGTGGAATCGGCAGCACCCAAAAGGTGCGCGCTACTTTGACCGGGCTTGGGCTTACCAAAATGAATAAGACTATTACCAGAAAAGATACACCTGAGCTGCGAGGAATGCTCGCCAAGGTGCATCACCTGGTAAAGATCGAGGAGGTATAACATGTTGGATTTAAGCAATCTGTCTCCTCAGAAAGGTGCAACCAAACAGAGGAAGCGCCTTGGAAGAGGCCCAGGATCCGGACACGGCAAGACAGCTGGTCGTGGTCACAAAGGATTCAAGTCCAGATCAGGTTCCGGTATCAAACCAGGTTTCGAAGGTGGTCAGATGCCTCTGCAGCGTCGTCTGCCGAAGCGTGGTTTTACCAACATCTTCAAAAAAGAATACGCACTTGTTTCTCTGGACCAGCTGGAAGCTTTCGAGGGTGCTGATGTAATCACCAGTGCTGCTCTCGCTGAGGCTGGAATGGTTAAACCAGGCAAACTCGTTAAGATTCTCGCCAATGGTGCTATAACCAAGCCGGTTAAAGTCCAGGTCGAGAAGATCAGTGGTAAAGCTAAGGAGCTTATTGAAGCTGCTGGCGGCGAGGTAATTCAGGCAGAAGCCGTATCTAAATAAGATACGGCTTTGGCCGGTGATGCGTTTCTTCAAGTTTGGATCGATCATAGGGATTTACAATGAGTGGATTGCAGAATGCTGCTAACATTCCAGAGTTGCGTAAGAGAATATTCTTCGTAATTATCATGCTGGCTGTTTACCGGATGGGTGTACAGATCCCAACACCCGGGATTAACAGCGAAGCACTGGCAAGTTTCTTTAATCAGAACGCCGGAACTTTATTTGGAATGTTCAATATGTTCTCCGGCGGAGCGCTTGAGAATTTCTCCATCTTTGCACTTGGCATTATGCCTTATATTAGTGCATCGATTATCATCCAGCTTCTGACCGTGGTTATTCCGCAGCTAGAGCAACTCAAGAAAGAGGGTCAGGCTGGGCAGAGGAAAATCACGCAATATACGCGTTACGGCACAGTAGTACTCTCAATTATCCAGGGTACTTTTATCGCCATGGGACTTGAGGGAATGACAGGTCCTGGAGGAGAGCCCATTGTTCTCAATCCGGGTCTACCTTTCCTCCTCATGACCATTATAACTCTTACCTCAGGTACAGCGTTTATAATGTGGCTTGGCGAGCAAATTACTGAAAGAGGTATTGGTAACGGTATCTCCCTGGTAATCTTCGCTGGTATTGTGGCCGGTATTCCTTCAGCAATCGTCAACTCTTTTCAGTTGGTGAAGGCCGGAGAAATAGGAATGTTCTTCGTTCCGTTGCTGCTTGCATTCATGTTTTGTGTTGTCGGACTCATCGTTTTTTGCGAGACTTCACAGAGAAGAATCCCGATCCAATACGCGAAGCGTGTTGTCGGACGCAGGGTGTACGGTGGACAAAGTTCACATCTTCCTTTGAAGATAAATGTATCTGGTGTTATTCCACCGATTTTTGCATCTTCAATCATGATGTTTCCTGCCACCATAGGAAGCTTTATACAGGTTGATTGGGTTCAACAGGCCTCTGCAGCCTTGAATCCAGGTACCGTTTACTACTACATTATTTATACATTCATGATTGTGTTCTTCTGTTTCTTTTATACAGCAGTCACTTTCAAACCGGATGATGTAGCAGAGAACCTCAAAAAGAATGGCGGCTTTATCCCGGGTATTCGCCCAGGCAAGAAAACAGCCGAGTTTATTGACAAGGTTCTAACAAGGCTTACCGTGGTGGGAGCAATATATCTCAGTGCCGTATGTGTACTGCCTACGATTATGATCTCCAAATTTAACATTCCGTTCTACTTTGGGGGAACAGCTCTGCTTATCGTAGTTGGTGTCTGTATTGATACCATTTCGCAGGTTGAATCTCATCTGCACATGCGAAACTACGAAGGTTTCATGAAGCAGGGTAAAATTCGGGGTAGGAAGTAATACGTGAGTTGCGCTGATCCGAGTTGCGGAAAATCAATCGTGGTTAAGAGCCCCGATGAAATAAAAATTATGCAGGAAGCAAATCAGATTGTCGCTGAGACTCTCTGCATGCTTTTAAAAACAGCTGAACCGGGAATGACCACCCTGGAGCTTGATCAGATGGCTGAGGCTCTCTGTCACAAGAGAAATGCAGTCCCGGCTTTCAAGGGCTACCGTGGTTTTCCCGGAAGTTTGTGTGTTTCTGTAAACGAGGAGGTTGTTCACGGCATTCCGTCCAGAAAACGCAAGCTCAGAAAGGGCGACATTCTTTCTGTCGATTTCGGAGTAAAGTTTAAAGGGTACTATGGTGATTCCGCAGTTACCATCCCTATTGGAAAAATAGATTCTGCAAAGCAGCGGCTTTTGGATGTGACGAAGGAGTCTCTCGACAGAGCCATAGAACAGGTTGTTCCTGGAAATCGCATTAGCGATATTTCAAAAGCTGTTCAAGGTTATGTTGAAAAAGAGGGCTTTTCCATAGTTCGTCAGTTTGTTGGGCATGGAATTGGCACTGCATTACATGAAGGGCCGGAAATACCTAACTTTTTCCAAGGCGAGCGCTCACCTAAACTCATCTCTGGTATGGTACTTGCCATCGAGCCGATGGTGAACCTTGGGACTTACAAAGTAAAGGTGTTGCGTGACGGTTGGACAGTAATTACAGCTGACAAGAAGCCTTCAGCACATTTTGAGCACTCAGTTGCTGTGACCGACAATGGTCCTTTAATATTGAGTTCTCGTGAAAATTTCGTTTGAAGAACAAATAATACTTCTCATTTTTCCCGAGATGTATTATATTCCTCGCTTTTGAGTTGAAATCTACTTTTTTCAGGAGCCTCCATGGCAAAAGAAGAAGCTATTGAAGTTGAAGGTACTATTATCGAGCCACTGCCGAACGCTATGTTCCGCGTGGAGCTCGATAACGGACATAAAGTTCTAGCCCATATATCAGGAAAAATGCGAATGCATTTTATCAAAATTTTGCCTGGTGATAGAGTAACAGTAGAACTCTCCCCATACGACTTGACAAGGGGCAGAGTTACATTTAGGGCAAAAAACGCCAAAAAGAGAAAATGAGAGTTTGATTATTATGAAAGTGCGTGCATCGGTAAAAAAAATATGCAGTGACTGTAAAGTGTTTAAGCGTAACGGTGTTGTGCGTGTCTCCTGTAAGGTGAAAAAGCATAAGCAGCGCCAGGGATAATCAAACTTTTTACGCTAAATATTCACTTCCTCTAAGGAGATAGGTTTTGGCACGATTAGCTGGAGTTGACCTCCCAAAAAACAAGCATTTAGACATAGCATTAACTTATATTCACGGTATCGGGCTCACCTCGGCCAGGAAGATTCTCGATGCTGTAGATCTTCCATACACCATGAACAGCGATGACGTTAACGCTGAGGATGTCAATAGACTTCGTCAGGTTATTGAAGCTGATTATGTAGTAGAGGGTGATCGCAGGCGCGAGGTGTCCATGGACATCAAACGTCTTACGGATCTTGGCTGTTACCGTGGTCGTCGTCACCGTATGGGTCTTCCATTACGTGGGCAGAGAACTAAGACCAACGCGCGAACCCGTAAGGGCCCGCGTCGTGGAGCAGCGGCACGCCGTAAATAAACGATCGATTAAACGAACAGGTAAAAGATATGGCTGGAGCGAAGCGTGCTGAGGCACGATCCAAAAAGAGAGTTAAAAAGAATGTGCCTGAAGGCATTGTTTTTATCTACTCCACGTTCAATAACACTGTTGTAACTATCTCTGATAAGCAGGGTAACGTGGTTTCCTGGTGTAGCGCTGGTGTTCTCGGGTTCAAAGGATCCCGTAAGTCCACTCCTTTTGCTGCCCAGAACGCATTAGCAGATGCTGCCAAGAAGGCGGCGGATTTTGGTATGCGCAAAGTAGAAGTGAAAGTTAAAGGACCAGGACCTGGTCGTGAAGCTGCACTGCGGGCACTTGTCAATACCGGCTTTGAGGTAAGCAGAATTTATGATGTAACACCGATTCCTCATAACGGCTGCAAACCTCCGAAACGCCGCCGTGTATAACCACGTTGAGCGATATACGAAAATTTATTATATAAATGGAGGCCTAAGTTGGCTAGAAATATAGGTGCTGCATGTCGTCGTTGCAGACGAGAAAATCTTAAACTGTATCTCAAGGGTGACAGATGTTACTCTGATAAGTGTTCTTTTGAGCGCCGTGCGTTCGGACCTGGTCAGCATGGACAGGCTCGTTTCAAAAAGCTCTCTGACTACGCAGTTCAGCTTCGCGAGAAGCAGAAAGTAAAGGCTATGTACGGAATGCTCGAAGGTCAGTTTCGCCTGACTTTTGAGAAAGCTGAGAGACAGAAAGGTGTAACTGGTGAGAACCTGCTTATCCTGCTCGAAAGACGTCTTGATAATGTAATTTTCCGCGCCGGATTTGCTTCTTCCCGTAATCAGGCTCGTCAGCTCGTACTTCACAAGCACATTCTGGTTAACGGCCGTAAAGTGACCATTCCTTCGTTCCTCGTTTCTGAGAGTGATGTAATTACTCTCAAAGAAAAGAGCCGTGCGAATGGACAGATCACTGAAAATCTTGAAGCTGTTGTACGTCGCGGTGTGCCATCCTGGATGGAGCTGGATAAAGATAACTTCAAGGCTACTGTGAAAGCTCTGCCGAACCGTGAAGAGCTCACAATGCCGATTCAGGAGCAGCTCATCGTCGAGCTTTACTCCAAGTAATAGAAGTGCCGTGTCTAACAGATTACTCCTTCAGCACGAGGGAGTTATCTGTTTATTATTGTCAGCGTTCAGGGAGGCATTGCCGTGGAGATTCAGGCTGTTTAGCCTGTGGAAATTATTTGACTTCACGGTAGTTTAATAAAACAGCTAACAGAAACGCAAAGAAGGAACATATGACGCAAGCTGCCGAAGAAAAAATACCGTTTTACCGTAACTGGCGCGAGCTGATCAAACCCGAGAAAATTGAGGTAGACAGGGCTAAGCATACCGAGTCTTATGGTAAGTTTGTTTGTCAACCGCTTGAGCGGGGATTCGCGTCCACGATCGGAAATTCATTGCGCAGAATACTTCTGTCATCCATCCAGGGCGCTGCGATCACTACTGTTAAAATTGAAGGCGCTCTGCACGAATTCACCACCCTGAAAGACGTGATGGAGGATGTAAGTGAAATCATCCTTAACGTCAAGCAGGTACGTTTGAAATTGAATTCAGAAGATGCGCAGGTCGTGGTTATTGATAAAACCGGCCCCGGGCAGGTTACCGCTGCAGACATCGCTGGAAATGCGTTCGTAGAGGTAATGAATCCGGAGCAGGTAATCTGTACCCTGACAGGAGAAACAAATTTCCGAGCCGAATTCACTGTTGAATGGGGTAAAGGATATCAACCTGCAGAAAGACAGAACAAAGACGATCTGAGCATTGGGCAGATTCCGATTGACGCAATCTTCACCCCGATCAAAAAGATCCAGTATTTTATCGCACAGGCTCGTGTTGGTCAGCAGACAGATTACGATAAGCTGACCATCGAAATTGAGACAGATGGAAGTGTGAGACCTGAAAATGGTCTGGCATATGCTGCCAAAATCTTGAAGGATCAGATGTCTATCTTCATCAACTTCGATGAAGAGCAAGCTGAACCTGCCAAGGATGAGGGAGATGTATCTGACAGCGAACCGCTGAATCCATACCTCGATAAACCGGTTGAGGATCTTGAACTCTCAGTACGCTCTGCTAACTGTCTGAAGAATGCGGAAATTCACTACATTGGTGATCTTGCGCAGAAGACTGATCAGGAAATGCTGAAGACCAAGAACTTTGGACGTAAGTCCCTTAATGAGATCAAGGCCCTGCTCGCAGAGATGGATCTTACTCTCGGTATGAAGTTCGAGAATTGGGTTCGCCCTTGCGATCGCGAAAAAGAAGAAGATTAGGGGTAGGGCTGGCGCCTTTACTGAAATTTTAGAATATGAGTCAAACCCGGCGGCACGTCCGGGTGTGTTGAGGATAGGCACATGAGACATCTTAAATCTGGCAGAAAACTTGGCCGCACAAGCTCACATCGTGAGGCTATGTTCAGAAACATGGTTACCTCACTTTTTGAGCATGAGCGTATTGTTACCACCAAAGAGAAGGCGAAAGAGCTTCGTCCTATCGCAGAGAAGATGATCACCCTCGCTAAGCGCGGTGATCTCCATGCTCGTCGTCAGGCTTTGTCTTACATCCGAAGTGAGGATGTAGTTCATAAGCTTTTCAGCGATATCAAAGATCAGTTTGCTGATCGTAACGGTGGTTACACCCGTATCCTTCAGACCGGTACCCGTCGCGGTGATTGCGCTTCCATGGCTATCATTGAACTGGTTGGTTATGAAGAGAAGATCGAAGAAGTCTCTGACGAGAATTAATTCTTCTATCTCAGATGTTGTTTGATAAAAAGGCTGGTAGGAGCAATTGCTCTCACCAGCCTTTTTTTGTTTAAATCGAAATAGTGTGTTTTCTGGTTCTTAAACGGAACTTTAATTAACGATTCGTATAGTCAGCAATGAGTTATCAAAAAGTTTTCCCTGAAGGTATGGAACCGCTCGGTACAACTCCGTTCAATTTCAGTTGTCACCCAGGCGTACCCTGTTTTACCACCTGTTGTAAAAAAGTAGATCTTGTTTTGTACCCTTATGACATCATATGCCTTAAGAACAGACTGCAAATTGATTCCGAGGAATTTTTACAAAGATATACTGCGCTGGTAAAAGGATCCAATCCGTTTTTCCCTACCGTAATGCTGGCATTGACCGAGGAAGGCAGAGGAGAGTGTCCTTTTTTAACTGACGATGGTTGCGCAGTATATGAGTACAGGCCTACGGATTGCAGAACCTACCCGTTGGAAAGGGCGGTTGACCGCAATCCTGAAAAAGGTGGTGTTGCAGAGTATTACTTTCTCGCAAAGCATGATTATTGTGCAGGACATGATGAGCAGCAATTACTCACAGCAAGGGAATACATCCGAAGCCAGAAATTAGATCGACATAATACTATGAACGGATTGTGGGCTGAGATCGATACCCTCTTTATGCAAAATCCATGGAAGGGAGAGGGCGCCGGTGGTCCAGGGCAACAGCTGGCTTTTTTGATTTGTTATAATATCGATGGTTTCAGGAGAATGGCTGAGGAACGAAATCTGTTCGATCAGTTTAAACTTCCCAAGTCCAGAAGGCGAAGTATTAATAGTAGCGATGAGGAGCTGCTTAAATTCGGTTTTGATTGGCTGAAGATGCTTTTTGGTGGCAAATCCTCACTGATCCGTAGATAATCAACAAAACTGTGGCCTGATGGCAGTTACTGCGCTTGCAAAATATATAATGGCGTGGTAGATAATGATGTTGTTCTTTTTTTAAGGTGCTCCATAGTGGGGCATCATTCACACATAACACACATCTTCGAACTCACTGGTGTCACATCTCCCGATTGATTGAAAACCGGGGTGTGATTAGAGAAGATGGAGGCCAAACCAGAAAAGGGGTAATTATGGCTCAAGCAACTGTTAAAGACATGCTGCAGGCAGGACTTCACTTTGGTCATCAGACCAGACGCTGGAATCCTAAGATGAAACAATACATTTACGGTCCCCGTAACGGTATTTACATCATCAATCTTGATCGCACCAAGAAGCTTTTTGATAAAGCTTGTGATTTCATTTCCCAGGAAGTGAAGGAAGGCGGTACTGTTCTTTTCGTAGGAACCAAGCGTCAGGCTCAGATGATCATCAACGAAGAAGCAAAGCGTTGTGGCATGTACTATGTTGATCATCGCTGGCTGGGTGGAATGCTTACCAACTTCCAGACCATCAAGAAATCGATTGAGCGTCTCAAGGCCATCGAGTCCATGCAGGCTGATGGTTCTATCAACAGGTTCCCTAAGAAAGAGATTCTGTTGATGGAAAAAGAGCGTATTAAGCTTGAGAGAAACGTTGGCGGTATTAAGGATATGCGTAATATTCCTACCGTTATGTTTGTTGTAGATCCTAAGAAAGAAGCGATCGCAGTAAGTGAAGCGCAGAAACTTGGTATCCCTGTAGTAGCAATCACCGATACCAACTGTGACCCTGATGGTATCGACTTCGTGATTCCTGGTAACGATGACGCGATCAGATCCATTCGCCTGATCAGTCAGCAGGTTGCTGAGTCCATCCTCGCAGGTCAGGCTGAGCGAGATGGTGATGATGCTTCGGAAGAAGCAATCGCTGCTGCTATGGCTGACGCCGGTGCAGAGATGGCTGACGAAGCTGCCGGAACCGAAGAGTAAAATAGACGTATCCCTGCGAGCCTCCGCTCGCAGGTGTCTGCAAAAAGGGGTTGGTCTATGGACTACCCCTTTTATTGTGTTCACTCTTGTCACTTAAATAGTGCATGTCAGATTATTGTCCATGCAATGAAGAACATGTATCTACTTGTAATAAATTGCGCCGAAGAGCGTTACGTGGAAGGAGACTAGCCATGAAAATTACCAGTCAGATGGTAAAAGACCTGAGAGATAAAACTCAAGCAGGTATGATGGATTGTAAAAAGGCCTTGTCTGAGACAGAGGGCGACATGGAAAAAGCTGTCGACCTGCTTCGCCAGAAAGGACTTGCCGTTGCAGCCAAGCGCGCTGGCAAAGCTACCAGTGAAGGCACCATCGGTACTTACATTCATGCAGGTGGTAAACTCGGTGTTATGGTTGAGCTTGGTTGTGAGACCGACTTCGTAGCCAAGACCGATGGCTTTATAGATTTTGCAAAAGACATTGCAATGCATATTGCTGCTGCCAATCCGGTTGGTATCACCCGTGAGGACATTCCAGCGGATGTTATTGCACGTGAGAAAGAGATCTACGTACAGCAGGCTCTTGACTCCGGTAAGCCAGAGGCAATCGTAGAGAAGATAGTTTCCGGTAAACTCGACAAGTTCGTAGCCGAGATTTGTCTACTTGAGCAGAAATTCGTCAAAGATCCGGACCTCACCATTCAGGACAAACTGAATGAGGTGGTTGCGACCATGGGCGAAAATATTTCGATTAAGAAATTCGCCCGATTCCAGGTAGGTGCCGAGTAAGGTTCCCCTGTTAACCGGCCGGCCGTCACAAGACAGCCGGCCGGATTTGTTTTGAGCACCTGTCAGTATAACGAAAACAACAAACAGAGAGGAATGCGGGATGCAGTCAATTAAGTATAAGCGAATCCTTCTGAAATTGAGCGGCGAAGCCTTGATGGGCGACGATTCTTACGGAATTAACACGGATGTGTTGGAATTTGTCGCAGAAGAAGTAAAAGAAATCGTAAGGCTGGGTATAGAGCCGGGTATCGTTATCGGAGCAGGGAATATTTTTCGTGGTGTTGCAGGCGCAAGCAGGGGCATGGACCGTGCGACGGCCGATAACATGGGCATGCTTGCCACTGTTATGAACAGCCTGGCGATGCAGGATGCCCTTGAGAGAAAGGGTGTTATCACCAGAGTTATGTCGGCAATTCCGATGCAGTCGGTTTGTGAGCCATATATTAGAAGACGTGCTACCCGTCATCTTGAGAAAGGAAGGGTTGTAATCTTTGCCGCTGGTACCGGTAATCCATACTTTACAACCGACTCTGCAGGTGTGTTGCGTGCACTTGAGATTGATGCCGATCTGGTGATTAAAGCCACCAAGGTAGATGGCGTATATGATAAGGATCCTGTTGTTTATCCTGATGCTGTCAAGTATGATGAATTGACATACGATACGGTTCTGCAAAAAGGACTTCGGGTTATGGATGCGGCTGGCATTGCTCTGGCCAAAGAAGACAATAAACCGATCATGGTACTTGATATGAGTGTTTCAGGTAATATCCGCCAGGCTGTAAGCGGAAAAACCGTTGGTACCCTGATAACGTCCTGATAAGACCATTGAAAATAATTCATCAGAGAGCAGAGGTAAAAGCATGAGTGATGTGATACTGGATATGGCTGAGAAAATGGAGAAGAGCGTTGAGACGTTCAAAAACGAACTGTCGAAAATTCGTACAGGCCGCGCTTCAATTTCTCTCCTGGATGGAATTATGGTTGATGCCTATGGCAGCGCAATGCCAGTTAACCAGGTTGGAACACTGACGATCCCTGAGAGTCGGATGATTGCCATTCAACCCTGGGATGTCCAAATGGTTCCTGCCATTGAAAAGGCCATTTTAAAGTCAGATATTGGCCTTACTCCTATAAGCGACGGCAAAGTTATACGCTTGAATATTCCTCAGTTGACCGAGGAGCGTCGTAAAGGTCTGGTAAAGCAGGTCAAGAAAATTGCTGAGGAGTTCCGTGTGGCCGTTCGCAACTCTCGCCGAGATGCCATCGACATCCTCAAAAAGCAGAAGAAGGATAAGGAAATCTCTGAAGATGATTTGTTCAAGCTGCAGGATGATGCTCAGAGTGAGACCGACAGCTATATTAAGCAGATTGACGAGATAAGCGCTGCCAAAGAGAAAGAGGTTCTGGAGGTATAACCATTATTTCTCATGAGGATTAGGTACGCACTCTCCAATGATTGCGGAGATCTCTAGTGAACCACCCCCATGAGAAATAATGGTAGACTCTCTTTTTCGGTTTCGTTCTACCTACAAATCATGTTTTTCAGGGAGAACCATGGTCATTGACCCGGCGATAGACACCAAACGTCTGCCGCGCCATATTGCACTTATTATGGATGGCAACGGCAGGTGGGCGCAGCAACAGGGTAAGCCCAGACTGTTTGGTCATAAAGCAGGTGTGGATTCAGTGCGGGCGATTGTTGAGACGTCCCGTGAAATCGGCATTGAAGCAATTACTTTATACGCATTTTCCACAGAGAATTGGAACAGGCCTGAGCAGGAAGTAAACGGCCTGATGACTATTCTGAAAACATATCTTTCAGCTGAACTTTCCAGGTTATTGAAAAACGGGATACAGCTGCGCTGCATCGGTGACCTCGATCGTCTGCCGGAAGGTGCCGCAAAAGCACTGAGCAAGGTGATTGAGGCTACCAGGCAAAATGATAAGCTGGTGCTGAATCTGGCACTCAGCTATGGCGGCAGGGATGAACTGGCCCGGGCAGCACGGATACTTGCAGAGCGCTGTGTAAAAGGTGATCTCGAACCAGCTGCGATCACCCCTGAGCTAATCAATGATAACCTCTACACCACCGGACTACCAGACCCCGATCTCATGATCAGAACCGGTGGTGAGGCGCGCCTTTCCAATTTTCTGCCTTGGCAGCTTACCTATTCAGAGATATTTTTTACGGATATCATGTGGCCTGATTTTCGCCGGGAGCAGTTTCTGCAGGCGATCAGCGATTTTCAGATGAGAGAGCGCCGTTACGGTAAAACCAGTGCCCAAGTTTCAGCCGAGTGATTATGAGTCGTACTTTTCCCGGAATTTTATTGGCAATTGCCTGGGTTGTTCTACTACTTGCCGGAACGCCTCTCTATTTTCAACTGGTGATGCTGATAGTCACCGCTATCGGCATTAATGAGTATCTGGATATGGCGTTGGAAAGTCCACCGTCTATCTCCACCAGGGTGCTCTCAATCGCCACGTTATTGCTGCCCTATCTGGGTGGCTGGTACTTTGCCGATACTGCTGGAATTCAGTTCGGGCTGTTTGCCGCCACGTTCTTTATCTTTCTTTACACCATAGGTTGCTATTCCAGGCTGAATGAGCCGTATCGGTTCCTGAGCAGGCTTATCCTCGGCGTGGTCTATGTCGGCGTATTGGTATCCTATCTGCCGCTGATCCGTAATCTGCCAGAAGGTGGTGAATGGCTGGTGGTGCTGACAGCGATTACCGCCGGTTCAGATTCAGGAGCGTATTACTCAGGCCGACAATTCGGAAAGCATAAGCTTTCCCCTGCAATCAGCCCTAAAAAGACTATAGAGGGTGCTGTTGGCGGCCTTGTCTGTGCAATTCTGGCAGGCCTTGTCCTCGCTGTGCTCTTGTTTGATAAAGTTAATCTGCCGTTTATTCTGTTTGCTGCAATAATCCTTACAGGCGTCGGAATTCTAGGGGATCTCGCAGAGTCAATCATTAAGAGGGGTACCGGCACCAAGGATTCAGGCAGACTACTGGCTGGTCATGGTGGTATACTCGATAGAATCGATTCAATCCTGCTTGCTGCGCCTGTCTTGTATTACCTGTTGTACTTTTTTATGGGGATTCAATGAAACGTATTGCACTTCTGGGTTCTACCGGTTCAATCGGTGTAAATGTTCTTGAGGTTGTCCGGCAGTTTCCCGAAGATTATTCTATTGTAGGACTTGCGGCAGGCCGAAACCTGGACCGACTCAAGGCCCAGGTGCTTGAGTTCGACCCTGAGGTGGTTTCCGTAATCGATGAGAAGCATGCTGAGAAAATACAGGCGATGTTGCCGACAAAGTATCGTACGCGGGTCGTGTGCGGCACCGAAGGCAACTGCCTGGTTGCGTCCCACGGCGATGCCGATATCACCGTCTCTGCCATAGTTGGGGCCGCTGGGCTGCTGCCCACCCTTGCTGCTATCCGTGCCGGAAAACCTGTCGGATTAGCCAACAAGGAAACTCTGGTCATGGCTGGCAGGATTGTGATGGCTGAGGCCAGAAAGCATAATGTACCGCTCCTACCGGTGGACTCTGAGCACAGCGCTATTTTTCAGGCGCTGGAAGCCGGGCACCGTAAGGATGTCGCAAAAATTATCCTCACCGCTTCCGGCGGCCCATTCAGGGGCAAGAGCCGTGAAGAGTTACAGAGGGTAACCCGGGAGCAGGCACTGAATCACCCAAACTGGGACATGGGGCAGAAAATAACTATTGATTCTGCCACACTCATGAATAAAGGTCTTGAGGTGATCGAAGCCAGATGGCTTTTTGATATCGGTGCAGATGATATAGAGGTTGTGGTTCATCCACAATCGGTTGTGCATTCACTGGTAGAGTATCAGGATGGCTCTGTGATGGCCCATCTCGGTATCCCTGATATGCGTATTCCGATAGCTTACGCCCTGTCGTACCCCAGGCGGTTGCCATTGAAGCTTAAACCTCTGCAGCTGTCCCAGTGTTCAAATCTTGAGTTCCATGATCCGGATTACGATTCTTTTCCGGCACTTGGCATGGCTTTTGAGGCATTGCGGACGGGGGGGGTTGCCCCTGCTGTGCTCAATGCAGCCAATGAGGTCGCAGTTGCAGCATTCTTAGCTGAGCGAATTGGTTTTACTCAGATACCCGAAACTGTAGCTTTTACTCTGAATGAAGTTCATCAGGGGAGCGATGAATCACTGGAAGATATCCTGGCAGCAGATGCAGCCGCCAGAGTTTCAGCAGAACAAAAAATTTCAGCCCTCGCCTGACCAGTCTGCACTGCAGCTTCGGGAGTGCGGTCTACATCATTTGAACCGGAACAGTTTACTCCAACCATTGTGAAGTTATGACAACTGCCTTTTCCTTTATACTCGTCCTTGGCCTGCTCATTTTTGTCCATGAGCTGGGCCACTTTCTGTTCGCCAAGCTCTTCGGGGTCAGGGTGCTGAAGTTCTCCCTTGGCTTTGGGCCGAAACTCTTCGGCAAGACCGTGGGCGACACCGAATATGTCGTCTCGGCCATCCCCCTTGGCGGTTTTGTAAAAATGTACGGAGAAAATCCGGATGAACAGGATGTACCCAAAGAAGAACGGGAGATATCGTTTGCCCACAAGAGCGTCGGTCAGCGTTTCGGTATAATATTTGCCGGACCAGCGTTCAACTTCGTTTTCCCCGTAGTGATGTTTTTCCTGCTCTTTCTCTTCTCAGGTACACCTGAGCGGATTGATACTACCAAAATCGGTAATGTCGCACCGGGTTCACCGGCAGCTATGGCTGGAATGGTTGAAAACGATGTTATCATTTCAATCAATGGCGAACCGACAGACAGTTGGGACGATATACTCCATGGTGTACAGGGGAGTCGCGGTGAGCCAATTGATGTGATTGTGCTGCGTGAAGACGCCCAGAAGAAGCTCGAAATTCAGCCTAAATATGAAAGTGTTGAAAACATGTTCGGCGAAGAGCTGGAGCCTCGCTTCATCATAGGTATTATGCCCTATGCCGAGTTTAATTATGTTCATAAAGGGCCGATCGGGGCTTTCACCGATGCCTGCAAACAAACCTGGGGCTATGTTGACCTTACTGTAACCAGTATCGTTAAGATCTTTCAACAGGTTGTGCCTGCCTCGGAGCTGGGGGGGCCGATCCTGATTGCCCAGATAGCTGGCCAGCAGATGGAAGCCGGCTGGGTTAACCTTCTCTACTTCATGGGGTTGTTGAGTGTCAATCTCGGTATCCTCAACCTGTTGCCTATTCCAGTGCTTGATGGCGGGCACCTGATGTTTCTAACCATTGAAGCGATCCGCAGAAAGCCACTTGGAGAGCGGGCGCAGATCATTGCCCAGCAAATCGGGTTGGCACTGCTTGGTACCTTGATGATCTTCGTCTTTTATAACGACATCGTGCGGATTTTGACCCAATGAAACAGGTAGTGGAAAGCGATGGCTGTATCCTCGCAGTTGATACCGCCACTTCATGTTCGACTGTGGCGCTCACTTTGGGCACAAGGGCAAATGGCAGGGTTCTCGGAAGTGTGAGCCTGTCGAGTAATGTTACCCATTCAAGGAGATTACTTGGTGCCATTGACCGGTTGCTGAGTGAGTCCGGTTGCAGCAAAAATGATATCAGTGGTTATGCTGTTGGTCTGGGGCCGGGCAGTTTTACAGGCCTGCGTATCGGCATGGCCACTGTAAAGGGTTTGGCCGCCGCAGCGGATAAACCGCTTTACGGTGTATCCACCCTCGATATTCTTGCTGCGAATTGCCATGACCCGCGCCAGATTTGCGCTGTACTCGATGCGAGGAAAAAAGAAGTCTACGCTCGCTTTTACCGAATGAAGGATAATACAACGCCAGAGGCTGTGACGGAGATTGCGGCCTATTCACCTGAAACGCTTGCAGAAGTAATAAACGAACCGACCCTGATGGTTGGTGACGGTCTGGCAGTGTACAGGGATTTTTGGCTGGAGAAACTGGGCGAAACTATCAGCATTGCACCGTCCCAACTCTGGTCGCCATCCGCATCAAGTCTGGGGCTGATCGCTGGCGAATTGGCAGAACAGGGGCAAGTTCTTGAAATCGGTTCCGCCATTCCCATGTATGTCCGTGCCTCCGATGCTGAATTGAATCTGCAGATGAAAAAAAAAGGCACTAAATAGTCTTTTACCTGCAGGAGATTAGAGTTAGTCCGGATCGGGATTTTTAGATTTTGTGGTAACCGTCCGGTTGTATGTTCATAGTCGAAGTACTCAGGCAATCCAATTTTTAACCGCAGTGTTTTTTCCATGATTATCCGACGTCAGACACGAACCATCCAACTCGGCGATCTGCAGATTGGCGGCAGTAGCCCGATTTCCGTACAGTCCATGACCAATACGGACACTCGTGATACCAAAGCGACCATCGAGCAGATTAAAAGGCTCGAGCAGGCAGGGTGCGAGATTATCCGCTGTGCGGTACTCGATCAGGAGGCGGCAGAGGCGCTCCGTACCATCAGAGATGGTATCCAGATTCCACTGATTGCCGACATTCATTTCGATCACCGGCTGGCCATCAGTGCCATGGAAAACGGTGCCCAGGGTATACGCATCAATCCCGGCAACCTCGGTGGTGAGGAGAAGCTCGCCGCGGTGGTGGCCGCCGCCAGGATGCATAAGGTACCGATAAGAGTTGGCGTAAACAGCGGGTCCATAGAAAAAGACCTCTTGGAAAAGCACGGTTATCCCACCCCTGAGAATCCATCATCTCTGATTGAGAGCGCTATGAGAAATGTGCGTCTGGTGGAAAAACACGGCTATGAGGAGATGAAGATTTCCATCAAGTCCTCTGACGTGATGACCACTGTCAGCGGTTATCAGCAGCTCTCAAAGCTCACCGATTATCCTCTGCATCTTGGGGTTACCGAAGCTGGTGGCCTGATCGCAGGTACAGTGAAATCAAGTGTGGCCCTCGGCATTCTTCTCAGTCAGGGGATTGGCGATACGTTCAGAATTTCACTTACCAGAGATCCGGAAGAAGAGATCAGGGTAGGTTTTGAGCTGCTTCGTTCGCTCAAGATCCGGGAGCGCGGCCCTGAGTTGATTTCCTGCCCAACCTGTGGAAGAACCCAGATCAATCTTTTTGAATTGGCTGAAGAAGTGGAACGTTATGTTCAGACCATGGAAACTCAAATTAAAGTTGCGGTCATGGGTTGTGTGGTCAATGGGCCAGGTGAGGCCAAAGAGGCTGATATTGGTGTAACCGGCGGTAACGGAGTCGGTATCATCTTTAAAAAAGGTGCGATATTCAAAAAGGTTTCAGAAGATGTTCTGTTGGAAACATTTCTCGCTGAATTGAAAAAAATGGAAGAGGAAGGGCGAAAATCCTGAAAATCTGCTAAATTCTCTTCGTATTACAAATTCCCAACCCGCGACAGCGGGGGATGCCGCTCCAGCCGGGGCGGTTCAACTAAGATAATTTTACTTACGGAACATCTATGCGTTACTCTCAATCACTTTTGCCTACACTCAAGGAGACACCTGCCGAGGCTGAAGTCATTAGTCACAGACTCATGCTGCGAGCGGGTTTTATGCGAAAACTCACCTCTGGAGTTTATACCTATCTGCCCTATGGTCTGGCGGCAATTCGCAGGGTTGAGGCGATTGTGAGGGAAGAGATGAACCGGGCCGGCGCCCAGGAACTGATGATGCCGATGGTACAGCCTGCGGATCTTTGGCGTGAAACCGGACGATATGAGAAGTATGGACCGGAATTGCTGCGTTTTCATGACCGTCACGAGCGTGAGTCCTGCCTCGGACCTACCCATGAAGAGGTTATCACAGATATTATTCGCCGGGACCTTCATTCCTACCGGGATCTGCCGATTAATCTCTACCAGATCCAGACCAAGTTCCGCGATGAGATACGTCCCCGTTTCGGCCTGATGCGCGGTCGTGAGTTTATCATGAAGGACGCGTACTCCTTCGATGTCGATGACGCTGGCGCAGAGGTCGCGTACGGTAAAATGTACGAGGCGTATAAACGTATTTTTACCCGTTGCGGTCTCGAATTCCGTGCAGTGCAGGCGGACTCAGGTGCCATTGGCGGCAGTTTCTCCCATGAATTTATGGTACTGGCCGATACTGGCGAGGATACCATCGTGGTCTGTAAGTCGTGCGAGTATGCGGCAAATATGGAAAAGGCTGAGGTTAAGCCGGCCGAAGCGAAAAACGATGAGCCGCTGCTTGATCTTGAAAAAGTTGAGACTCCAGGTAAGCGCAAGGTGAACGCGGTCTGTGAGTTCATGGATATTACCCCCGATCAGCTCGTAAAAACAATGGTCTATATTGCTGATGGTACCCCGGTGGCAGTACTGGTACGCGGCGATCGTGAAGTTGAAGAGGTGAAACTCAAGAATTTCCTTGGGGCCATTGACGTTGAACTTGCTGACGACAAAGCTGCTTTTGATGCCACAGGGGCCCCGACAGGCTATCTCGGACCGGTCAACAGCAAAATCAAGCTGGTTGCCGATCAGGAGGTTGCCGCTATGGCAAACTTCGTCGTTGGAGCCAACGAGAAGAATTACCATATGCGTAACGTGAACCTCGGTCGTGATTTCGAGGTGAGCGGCATAGCTGATCTGCGCCAGGTGACTATCGAAGATCCATGTCCTGCCTGTGGTGGAGAGATCGATCTCACCGAGGGTATCGAGGTAGGACATATCTTCAAGCTTGGGACCTCCTACTCAGAGTCGATGGAGGCTATGTTCCAGGATGCAGACGGCCAGGAGAAGCCTTTCGTTATGGGGTGCTACGGTATCGGTGTAAGCCGGGTCGTTGCCGCTGCTATCGAGCAGAATCATGATGAAAACGGCATTATTTTTCCGGTACCCCTGGCACCATATCAAGTTATTATCTTGAATCTTGGGTTGAAGGATGAGAGTATTAATGCGGCGGCCGAGAAATTGTATAGCGATCTGCAGCAAGCTGGTATCGAAGTACTTTTCGATGACCGCGATGAACGTCCGGGCTCCAAGTTTAAAGATGCTGATCTGTTGGGAATTCCGTACCGGGTGACTGTTGGCAAGTCCCTGACTAAAAACGGAGTTCTCGAGGTGCGCCGTCGCAGTGATGGATATACTGAAGAAATTGCTCCAGAGCAGATAGTTGAATCTCTGCTGGAGAGAATCAAAAAAGATATGGAACACTGACCTGAGCGGATATCCGCCAAGAGTTTGCGTTACGCAGTGCTATGCCCTACTCATCGATGTTAAACCCGAAAGGGTTGAAAATTCTAGCTTCAAATTACCTGCATGGTGTCGACCTCTCACCCATAGATAAGGCGTGGGAGGTCGTCACCCGTGTTCACAGCGGGAAACTCCATCTCTCCGGCGAACCCTATCTGATCCATTTGCTGGAGGTCTCTTCGACCCTGGCATCAATGCATCTGGATCTGGATACCGTTCTGGCCGGCCTGCTTCATGGTGTCCCGCACGAGGGGGTAACCATCGAGGAACTGGAAAAGGATTTCGGTCCCGATGTTGCGGCCATTGTGGCTGGTGCCACCAAGATCAACAAGGTCCAATATAACAGCAAGCTGGTGAGCCACGCAGAGAATGTGCGCCGGATGCTGCTCGCCATAGCTGCAGATATTCGTGTACTGCTGCTGAAACTTATCGACCGCCTGCAGGACCTGTTCCTTCTTGACCATGTTGACCGGGAAACCCAGTTGGAAATTGCCCGGGAGACCATGGATCTCTATGCTCCTCTTGCTTCAAGGCTTGGTATTGACTGGCTGAAGCGTGAACTTGAGGACTACTCATTCAAATATCTTTATCCCGAAGATTATAAAGACCTGACGGAAAAGCTGGAGAGTTCTCTTGAAGAGAGACAGGAGTATGTTGACGAGGTAATAGCCATACTCCACCAGAAGCTTGCCGAAAATGATATTGAGCCAACTCGTATCATCGGCAGACCCAAGCATATTTATTCTATCTACAAGAAGCTTATTGCCCAGAATATTCCACTGGAGCGGGTATACGACAAGGTTGCCTTCAGGGTTATTGTCGAATCGGTCAAAGATTGTTACGAAACCCTCGGTGTGGTTCACGCAGAGTGGTCTCCGGTGCCAGGCAGAATCAAGGATTTCATCTCTGTCCCCAAGTCCAATAACTACCAGTCCATGCACACCACGGTCGTTGGCCCAAGAGACCATTTCATCGAGATCCAGATCCGTACAGAGGATATGGACAGGGTGGCCCAGGAAGGTGTCGCAGCACATTGGGCGTATAAAGAGGGACAAAAGGCCACAGATAAGGATGCACGTCTCTTTCGTGACCTGAAAAAGCTGGTCAAGTCTCTTCAAGAGGTCGAAGATCCACGGGAATTCCTTGATTCAGTACGTGGTGAGCTCTATGATCCCGATGTTTATGCCCTCACTCCTGCCGGTCAGGTAAAAGAGTTCCCCAATGGCAGCTGTCCTATTGATTTTGCGTACTCAATTCATTCTGAGGTGGGCGATCACTGTGTAGGTGCCAAGGTGAACGGGCGGTTGGTACAGCTGAAGTACAAGCTGCAGAACGGCGATATTATCGAGATTATTACCTCACCTACCCAGACGCCGCGAAGAGGGTGGCTTGATCTGGTCAAGACCAGCAGAGCAAAGGCCAGGATTCGTTCATGGTTGCGTCGTGAAGAAAAGGAGAAGGCACTCAAGCTTGGCCGGGAGATCTGCGAGCGTGAGCTGAAAAAGCACGATATGACCCTCAAGAGGATGATCAAGGGCGGTCATATACGTCAGCTGCTCAAAGCGTTGCGTTGCAATTCCCTTGACGACATGCTGATCAAGGTCGGCAATGGTCAAATAACGTTGCAGTCTCTCATCCGGGCACTGTTGCCTGCCGAGAGTGCAGGCGAGCATGTGGCTCAAACCGCAGAATTGTCGCAGGAAGAACTGACCGAGGCAGCTGTGCCGCAGAGCACTGTATCAGCCAATCGGGACAAGTCTGGCGTGAGCATTGAAGGTGTAGATGGCATGCTGGCCAAAATCAGTCGCTGCTGCTCCCCCTTGCCGGGCGACCCTATCGTCGGTTTTATCACCCAGGGACGCGGTGTCTCGATCCACAAGCAGGATTGCGTCAATCTGACATCCACCGACCCGCTTCGCTGGATTGATGTCTCATGGGCCGGTATGGAAGAAAAGTATTACAATGTCGCCATCCATATCAAGGCGGAGAACCGCCGTGGCATTTTTGCTGAGATCAGTGCGGTTATCAGTGCAGACAACGCTAATATCGCAGATATTTCAGGTCGCACTACCGTAGAGGAAACCGCTGATCTGCACATCACTCTGGAAGTAAAAGATCTCGAGCATCTTAAGACTATTATGCAGCATATCAGGCAGATGGAACACGTAATATCCGCGAGGCGTATATAGTAACGGTGGTATGGATATTTGTCTGATTTGCGGAAACGAGATTGATAATGATAAAAGCTTCTGCCCATTCTGCGGGTCAAAGCAGGCAGGTTCCGAACCTCGCAGCAAAGCCAAAACATTTCTTCATCGTACAATTAATTTAGAGCAGGGAATGCCCTTCGTGGAGAGTGCTCTACGTCAGTTGCAGGTGGCCATACGAGAGGCGAGAAATGGTGAAATACAGGCGCTGACGGTCATCCATGGTTACGGCTCTTCCGGCAAGGGCGGGGCCATTCGCCGGGAATGTCGCAAAACTCTCGATTATATGTGTAGCCACGGTCAGCTCAGCAGTTATGTTTCCGGAGAGGATTTTCATAAAAATAACGGAGTGGTAAAAGACCTGCTCAACCGTTACCCGCAACTGAGGTTGAACAAGAACCTTAACCGCAGGAATCAGGGTATAACCGTGATTATAATATAAAGCTAAACGCTCTGTTCCGGTTACAGTTTCTTGAAAGTGCGTAAGGTGATTGAATGAGGGAATCGGAGGGAAAGGATTACCCGAACACCCTTGTCTTGTCAGGTGAGATTCTGATATGCTTTCAGCAGAGTTTTTTCAGCAGGAGAGGGAATCAACGATTTTCGATAACTCTTTTTATGACCGAGCTTTTCCGGCCGGAGTAAATTTCCAATTTAGAGCGGATGCTTTTTAGCCAGGAATGCAGTATAGAGGCATACCTGACCCCATAAGGTGGAGAAGAGAAGTAATACGCACAACCCTGGCGGATATCTCTATAGCCAGCGTTTGTGATCAACCATGTGCGATGAGCACAAACTGAAAGGAGCATTGAATGAAACGAATAATCGCGCTTTTTGCCGCCTGTGTCGTATCAGTTCCGGTGATGCTGTTTGCCCAGGAGGCAGCAGAAAAGCCGAAACTCGAGACTTTTTCTCAAAAATTAAGCTATGCCATGGGTAGTGATGTAGGTCGCTATTTTAATAATCTCGGGGATGATATCGACTTTGAAAGTCTGGTTCGCGGTATCACTGACGGTTTTTCCGATGCCGAACTTGCCATGAATCCCGAAGAAATTGTTACAGTTCAAAAAGAGTTCGGTGCCAGGCTGCAGGCCAAGCAAATGGCTGAACTCGAGGCAATGAAACAGAAAAACCTGGAGAGTGGTCAAGCCTATCTCGAGGAGAATAAAAAGAACGATGGTGTGGTCGTAACTGATTCCGGCCTCCAGTACCAGTTTATCACCAAAGGTGATGGACCTATGCCCAAGCTTGCCGACCAGGTCAAGGTAGATTACGTGGGCAGTCTCATTGATGGTACCGAGTTTGATAGCTCCATTGCCCACGGTGAACCAATCGTGTTTGCTGTAAACCAGGTAATTCCTGGTTGGAAAGAGGCGATGCAGCTGATCCCGGTTGGCTCCAAGGTGCGCCTTGTTATTCCTTCCGAGCTTGCCTATGGTGAGCAGGGTGTGATGCCAAGAATCGAGCCAAACTCCGTGCTGGTATTTGAGGTTGAGTTGCTTTCTATCGAGCCTATGGTCGAGGAAGTTCCCGTTGAGGCGGTGCCGGAGCAGTTGCCTGCCAGCTAACTTGTTTCACTCATCAGCCATGTAATGCCATGTTCTTCAGTGTTTTGACAGTTCACATCGCAATCTATAGTTAACTGTCAAAAACTTCGAATCTGACGCTACCTGGCTGATGAGTATTCAGGGCAGTAGTTACTATAAACAAAAAGGCCTCTGGAACTAACGTTCCAGAGGCCTTTTTGTTTATAGTGCAATCGTATTTTATACTTCCACTAATTCATACTCTTCCTGGCTGTCCCGTAATACATGCGCCATGGCGATATGATCGATTTGTCGCCAGTCTTTCCCCAGCAGTTGACAACCATACATATCAATAGAAACAGGATCAGCAGATGCGACAATTCTGCCAACAGGTGGGTCGCAATGGGGGCCCCAGAGATGGGCCTGGCTCATGCCGACAGTTGCGTCCATGAGGGTGAAGTCCGGTGTGCGGTAGCAGTTAAGGTCAAAAACGGATTCCTGCATGCGTTCATGGAATGATGACTTTCCCCAATGTCCGCCTTGCTGATAATGCTCAGGTGGAGCGCATCCCATCATGTTTTTCATGGTCAGGGTGACCCCGGCAAGAGAGTGAGCCTTGAGCACCGGAACAGATAACAGAAAGATATCATCAAGCAGTTTGGGCAGGTACATTTCAGGCCACCGACGGCAGCGCTTATCGGCGAGTCTGGTTGAAGGGAGAGGGTTGAGGTCAACAAGCTCTATCCCTTGCTTGGCGGCCATCCCGGTGTAGCCGAGGGTCTCGAAACAATGGTACGTGTCGTAATCAGTAGAGCCGGTACCTTCACCAACCATAATTTCGAGGTGAGGTGAAATGGCTCTCAGATGACACACCAGAGCTTCAATCAGTGCAACCGGCGTAGTGATAGGTGGCTCGAGTGCCTCGACCAGGTTGGGTTTAATAAGAACTGTGGTAACAGCCTTTAGCCTGTCAGCCAGATCGGTTTCGGCAAGCAGCCTGTCGACACTGCGCTGCACGTTCCCGTGGTCTCTGGCAATAGCTGTTGAGTACACTCTATTGCAAATGGTGTTGCGAACAGAATACATGAAAAATACCTGAAAAAATGCTCAGACTGACATACGGCTTACTGATTTTGCCGGTAGAGCAGGAAAATTCCTATACTGACAAATATCAGATGGATGGTCGAAGCGGCAAAGATTGGTGGGATATAGCCTGCACCGGCCAGGGACTGCAGCGCGCCCCAGATGCCCCAGACAAAAAAGGCCATACCGCAACTGGCAGGGATCGCCACTGAGAGATCACGGCCCCATTTCTGGTAGGAGGCGAGCAGCATGGGCATACCCAGCAGCAACAATGGCATCCCAAGCAGGATATAGGAGATACGGCTGAAAAAATCGGTCCTGGCGCGGTTTGTGAGATCGGCTGTGTCCTGGGTGGTTGTCGCATGATAGAGCTGCGTCAATGATTGTTCGGCCGACTCATATTCAGGTACCAGGAAGTCATGCGGGTCTTCAGGTAAGTGAACTTCCCAGTGATTCATATTTTGAATCACATATTTGCCTTTGTCATTAATCTCCTGAACCTGGACTACATCGAGTATCCACTTGTCTTTTTGGGGATGCCACTTGGCGTACTTGGCGGTAATCAGTGCCTCGACGTTATATTCAGAATTCCAACGGGAATAGGAAAAGTGGCGAAAAACCAGTTTCTGTGAATTGGGCCACTCGAAAGAGTAGAAACCTTCCACACCTCGATAATAATAGCGGCCGTTGCGGTAGATACCAAGAGGTACCTTGCCGCCAACCTGTTCGTGCCAGATCTCGTTCGTGGTAGAAATGGTATAGGGCAGCAGCCACTGCGCAGAGGCGAGTAGCAGGCCTGTAATCCCAAGCCCGCCCAAAATAAGTGGCTTAATAATTTTACGAAGAGGGATGCCGCCGGCTTTCAGAGCTGTAAGCTCGTTGGTGTGATTAAGAATTCCAAGGCTGATAATTCCCGAGAGAAGAATCAGAATAGGACCAAGTTGATCGATGATAAAAGGAATATTCAGCAAAAAGAACTTAAGGGCTAGACCAAGTGATTTGCCTGCACTGGTGAATCGGTCGAACTTTTCAATAAAGTCTACGAGCAGATAGAGCGCAACAAAGCCGGAGGTAACTGTAAGGAAGTATTTGCTGAACTGTTTAAGGAGGTATTTGTCGAGTAATTTCACGTAATTTCACTGGCCCATTCCGAGAGCCCCGGGTTGAGTCTGTTTGTGCTGTCTGGTTGAGGATGAGCCATCGTAACACACGAATAATTCTCAAGCACAGCCTGGGTAACGAAGCTCATCGAAAGTGAGCATATATTAGCTTCGTGCGTATTATGTAAAGTATAAAATCGAATCTGGCAAATAGCTTGCCTGTTATTACCCAACTATATACCGTAATTGGCCAAAATAAAACTCAAGCCAGCTAATACTGTCGCTGAATGAATGAATATTTTCGGGGTCACCTGCTACTCATTGAGGAGACGAATGATAAATGGTAGCTAGAGCTGTTTGATGCCGGAGCAGTTAGAGTCGGATGTATTTTTCAGCCAACAGGAATCCGGCAAATACGAAGGCCAGTCCGACGATATTGCTGGCGATAAGATAGGCTATGGCATGTGCTGATTCACCTGCACGGAAGAATTGAACACTCTCACGAGCATAGGTTGAAAAGGTAGTGAATCCGCCGAGAAAACCGGTAAAGAGAAACAGTCGGAATTCGTGACTGATCTCAACTCTGTCAAACCAGCTCCAGAAAAAACCTATGAACAGGCAACCGCATACGTTGGCCACGAAGGTTCCTAAGGGGAAGTTACCACCAACTCGGGCAGCCGCTAAAGCAATAAAGTACCGCCCAATTGAACCTATTGAGCCGCCGAGAGCAATTGCGAGTATGTTTTTCATTGCCAATATCGTATCATGGAAAAAGTTATAGGGAGAGCGGACATATACACTGTGCGGGCAGTTATGATAACTTGTAATCCCTTACCATCATTGCCATTGCAGGTCAAGTTGTGAAAGGTTACGGTTACTTAAGAGAGCATTCGGAGAGCGGTTGGTACATTCCACAAGCTCCTTTAATCAGACTCCGGAGTACGGGTTATGGTTCCGTAGACTTGATTTTTTTTCAATTGTTGTGATATATTGAGGAGTTTACGTGATATTGGTTTCTCTGAAAGTGACTGAAATTATTATTTAATTGCCAATATTTTACTGCTCTCAGCGAGAAGCTTTCGGATTGGCTGGAGGGCTGAATTTTACTGGAGGTGGCTGGCATACGGGTTGTGTATTCCTGTGTGAGCGTGGTGCCTTTTTGCGTTTTTTTGAACGGCACATACAGGAAAAAAGATCAGGGACAACTCTGTTAAGAGTTGAAAGTGTAATTTGAGCTACCAGCAAATTGCAGACGCGTATTTGACGTGTGATCCCATACTAACAACTTAAAGACCACTGTTACCGTGTAAATGGCTAAAAACCACAAGAAGAGGAATGGCTGTACCGACAGGTTCGCCAGTTGGGGCACAGCAAAAGATAAACTGGATGCATTCTGGGCCATTTTTGATAAAGATGATTCTGTTCTGGTTATCATAAATGCAGATCCCGATGCACTGGCCAGTGGCATGGCCATAAAAAGATTGCTTAGGTATCGGGTGAAAAACGTCGTGATCGCCCATCCCAATGAGATCCGGCGTATGAATAATGTCTCCATGGTGGAGCGGTTGAAAATTCCGCTTGAGCGCCTTGGCAATGTCAAAATTGGAGACTTCAATAAAACTGTAATGGTCGACTCTCAGCCAAGTCACCTGCCGTGTTTTGAGAAGATGCAGATTGATGTAATCATCGATCATCATCCGGTAAGTGGTGAGTGGGATGCGCCAATTATAGACATTCGTCCGGAGTATGGTGCAACAGCTACCATGATGGTCGAATATCTCCGTGCCGCCGGTATGAAACCATCGGTTGCTCTAGCAACTGCCTTGTTTTACGCAATAAAGGTTGATACCCAGAATTTTGAGAAGAAATCACTGCTTGCGGACGGCAATGCATTTCGATATCTTTTTGATATAGCTAACCGTAACCTGGTACGAAAATTCGAGCTTACCGACCTGCGCAAGTCAGAACTGAAATATTTCAATATAGCTCTTCAGTCTTTGAAATACTCCAAGCGACGTTACTATTCGCATGTCGGTAAGGTTCGCAGCCCTGATGTGCTGGTGATTATCGCCGATTTCCTCAACCACGTTGGAGAGATCGACTGGGTTTTTGTTTCAGGCTATCATGGCGAGAAGCTGGTGGTTATCTTCCGTTGCGACGGCTATCGAAAATCCGCGGGAAAACTTGCCAGCAAGGTTTTCGGTGAAGTTGGTTCAGCAGGTGGCCACAAAGAGGCCGCCCGGGCAGAGGTGCCGCTGAAGAACCTCGATCTCGGTGACAAGGAGTTTACCTCTGCGAGTTTGAAAAGATATATTACGCGTCATATATAGATTGTATAGGTATTGACCGGCAGGGACATGCTGCCGGTCAATACCTATACAATTTCCTGCGGTCCTCACTCTATCGGGAGACCATTGATGCTGAAAACGACCACCCTGGCCATGATCCTTGCAGGAGGCAGGGTCGACGAACTCGACGTCCTAACCTACGGTCGGCCGAAATCCGCGCTGCCGTTCGGTGGGTTCGGCAGGGTTATAGACTTCCCGTTAAGTAACCTGATGAACTCAGAAATTGAGCAGGTTGCCATCCTCAGTCAATATCACAGTTACTCCCTCATCAATCATATCGGCACAGGCGCAGCCTGGGATATGCTTGGCCGTCACCGCGGTATCTCCATTCTGCCGCCATTCATCGGTTCCACCCATAAGGATTGGTACCGGGGTTCCGCCGACGCGGTGCATAAAAACATCGACTTCGTACAGTTCCACGACCCCGAGCACATCCTCATTCTTTCCGGCGATCATATTTATCATATGGATTACGATCATATGATCCGCTACCATCAAGAGCGGGATGCAGACCTGACAATGGCATTGATTCACATCAGTCCGGAAGAGGCTCACCGTTTCGGGGTTGCGACAATTTCCGATGAGGATGGGGCCCGGGGTGGTCGGGTGCTGGAGTATTGGGAAAAGCCTGAGAGCTCCCAGGCGGAATGGGCTTCACTGACGGTGTTCTGCTTCAAACCGCAGGTATTGTATCAGATGCTCCAATTTAATCAGGGGCAGAGGTCGTTCGAATTTGGTCGCGACATCATTCCATATATGATGCGGGCAGGGTACAAAATCTATGGCTACAAGTTCTGCGGCTATTGGGGGTATACACGCACGGTTAATGAATACTGGCAGTCAAACATGGATCTGTTGGGAGAAAAGCCCTTGATCGATATCGAGAACTGGGGATTTCGCACTAACCTCGATCATCGGGATATCCGTGATTTTCAGCCGACGATAGTCGGTGATTACGGCACAGTAACTAACAGTCTGATCTACAACGGCTGCCGCATAGAAGGCACGGTTCGAAACTCCGTTCTTTTTCCAGGCGTGGAGATAGGTCGCAATACCCTGGTAGAAGATTCGGTATTGTTCTTTAACAATGTGGTTGGCCATAACTGCACCCTGACCAAGGTGGTGGCGGATGTGAACACCTATTACGGTGATCATGTACAGATCGGTGCAGGAGGAAAATCCAGCGGGGTTACAGTCATTGGATGGAATAACGACGTACCCGATCAGACTACAATCGGTCACGGAGCCACCATCTGGCCTGAGCTGAATGATGCATGCTGGAAAAAGAAGGTGAAGGCTGGGGAGGTGCTTCGATGAGGAACACCAGACAAGCTCTGGTTTTGCTGCTGGCGGGCGGAGTCGGCAGCCGCCTTAATATTCTGGTCGAGCAGCGGGCCAAGCCTGCGGTGCCTTTCGGCGGCATCTACCGTATTATTGATTTCAGCCTCTCCAATGTCACCAACTCAAGGCTGCAGAAGGTTGGTGTACTCACCCAGTATAAGCCGCTCTCCCTCATGAATCATCTTGGAGCGGGTGAAGCGTGGGATCTCACCGGCAGAACCCGTGGGGTGAAAATACTGCCGCCGCGCACCGGGGCAAAGGATTCTGACTGGTATAAAGGAACAGCAGACGCAGTGCGCAGAAATATAGACTTTATCGAAGCCAACCCCTCAGAAGAGGTGCTCATCCTCTCCGGCGATCATATTTACCATATGGATTTCGAGGTAATGCTCGAATATCACCGCTCCAAAAAGGCGGATGTGACCGTGTCCATGATGGTTGTGCCCAAAAGTCAGATTCGCCACTATGGTGCCGGTATAATCGACGATAAAAACCGCATCATTGACTGGGAGGAAAAGCCTGAGAAGCCTCGCAGTAATCTCGCTTCCATGGGCATTTACGTCTTTGATCGCAATTACCTGCTGGAGGCGCTTGCCCGCAATAAAGATGAGTTGGATTTCGGCATGCACCTGCTGCCCTGGGCCATAGAAAATGATAATGTCTTCGCCTATCCCTTCTATGGCTACTGGCGGGATGTGGGGACTATCCAGGCATATTGGCAGGCCAATATGGATATCCTGAACCCGGACAGTGGCCTGCTCCCCGAGCAGTGGGGGATCATAACCAATGTAGAGTCCAGCCACAGGATATATGACTGGCCTCCGGCAAGATACGGCTATAAGGCCGAACTGCATAATAGCATGATAGCAGCAGGCTGCCGGATAGAAGGTACTGTGGTTAACTCGATACTGGCACCGGGTGTGACGGTGGAAAAGGGCGCTATGGTACAGGACTCCATCCTTTTTGAAGGCTGCACGGTACGGAAAGACGGAGTTGTGGATCTGGCCATTGTCGACAAATATGTGGAAGTGAGCGAAAGAGCGGTGGTTGGCTATGGCGATGGTCATGATGTTGTAAACTGTGCCTCGCCCGATCATCTCTATACCGGGATTACTGTTATCGGCAAACGTGTAACTATACCATCAGGAATAACCATCGGTAGAAACTGTGCGGTACATGGTTTCACTACCGGTGATAAATTTCCAGCTTCGGGGTTGAACGATGGTGAGACTCTGTTGCAGGATGGTACAGTGAAGTAGAGGCTTTTCTATTGGTCTTGCAGCATCAACTGCGGGAGCTTATGTATCCCTGCCAATCATCCGAAACTAGAATATGATATCTATTGCATAGAACGAGCTGAGATGGCTGACATGTCGATGTCACGTGGTACTGGACGAGAAAGTATTTGAGGAACTGAACGGAGCCTTGAAAAGATATTGCGAAAATCACAAACTCGGGTAATATTGCTCACCGAAAATTGCAAATGTTGGCCCCGTAGCTCAGGGGATAGAGCACAGGATTCCTAATCCTGGTGTCGCAGGTTCGAATCCTGCCGGGGTCACCATAGATATTAAAGGCTTACAGGTTCTCACCTGAGGCTTTTTTGTCGTTCCTGTGTAATTCCTGTGTAATCGTGCCAAGAAGTTCAAGTTTCTACTCACCCACATAATCATCGAAAACTACTTTTCCGTCTGACTTCGAGATACCGATAATTCGGCTTGCACCAAATGCAAATCGGTTTGATATTACGTGGAAAAAATAAATATCAGCAGGATCTCTCCCATTGAGGGCATATGCCAAAATGCCTTCAATATTTGGACTTTCGATAAGCTCCAATTCTACATGATCACGTCTGACTTTTGCAGTAGCAATCTGTTTGGCTGAAAAAACAGAGATAGCTTTTTCGCTCATAGGATGGCCCCTTATGCGTTTGATATCTCATAACGTTTTTCCAGCTTGTCCATTGCTGAATCGATGTGTTTGCCGTTCTGGTGGCTGTATTTAACAACCATGTCAAACGATTTATGGCCTGATATCCTTTGCACAGTAGGCAGGTCAACCCCGGCTTGGACAAGGTGGGTAATGGCTGTGTGGCGCAGGGTATGCCGGACAACCTCTCTTTCATTCAATCCGGCTTTTTTTACTACCCGGCGAAAAGGTTTTTCTATTGATACCGTGTGCCCAGTACGGGAAGCTAGTGAAGGGAAAAGCCACTCCTGATCAGTTGCGGCAGCTTTAATGAGGCCTTTAAGGAGATTGGCTAGCCTTTTTGTCATAGGCTGTTCTCTGGCCCCAGTTTTGGCCTGAGGTATGTAAATCACTCTTCGGGATACGTCGATGTGTTCCAGCCTGATTGATAGGATTTCCATTTTCCGCATAGAGGTTGCTAAGCCGATGACAATGAAGGGGTGAATGTGTTCGTTCTGATCCTGCTTGGCGGCTTCCAGAAGTCTTTCGATTTGCTCTAGAGTTAGGTAGACAATCCGTCCCCTGTCTTCCTTGAATTTCTTTATGGCAAACGGCTTGTGAGCAATCCAGTTCCACTCTATTGCCATCGTGTATAGATGGGAAAGGGCCGAGAGTTCTCTATTAATTGTTCCTGGTTTTGCGCCTTCATCTTGGCGGTACTTCTTATAGCGTTCGATATCATATGCGGTGATTTTAGCAATGGGCTTGTCTTTGAAGAATGGTTGCAGATGGCCTTCAAAACGAAACTTCTTCATATACAAATCCTTGCCGCCTTCACTTGCCAGTTTAGTAAGGTACTTTTTTGCCGCCTCCCGAAGACCCAGTACGACCTTTCTGCCCTTTGGTAGTTTTAGCCGCCCTTTCCGGGCCTCTGTTCTAGCCTGCTCGATAAAATCCTCTGCTTGCTTTCTGGTTACACCTTCAGACTCCTTTCCTATTACGCGATGAATCCGTACACCATCGACCATGATATTGACCGTATACCTGCCATCACCATTGGACAGCCGCTCAAATGTTATGCCGTGCTCATAAAGTTTGTTGCCGGGTTGTGTTTTGCGGATACAGGCACGGGTGAGTTTTTCAAATTTGAGGGCCATGTTGCAACCTCCTAGAGTGAGATGTCGTCACTAATTGCTGGTGATTGGTCAGAGACATCTTCCTGTGTTGTAAGATCTTCAATTCCAGCTTCCCCGTCGGTGATTTTACGGACGGTGTCCCAGTTTTCACGTAATAATTTGAAATTAAGTAAAGAAATATCAATGTTTTTAAATGTTGGTGATTGGTCTGGGGCATCTTCCTGAGTAGTATTATCTTCAATCTCAGCTTCCCCATAGGTGATTTTGTGGGTGGTGTCCCAGTTTTCACGTGAATAATTATCAATCAACCTCTTGTGAAACGCATCCCCGAAGTTGCTATCTCGATCTGTATTCCAAAAAAGTGATTGCTCTTTGATCAATTTCCAAGTCCGTTCTTCGTCAAATGTCAGTAGTTCAGGGATATGTACCGCAAGTTTCACCAGACGGTCGGCCTCTTCGACATCCCAAACGTCTTTAAGAGCATCAACAAGATAGTGATTCTCGTTATCGCTTTGGTTTAATTCCATATTTTCAACAGCTTGTTCGATCGCGCATTCTATAAAACTGGACAGAGTACGGCGCTGCTTCCGAGCTGCAAGCTCAGCCGCAAATCTCAACTTCGGATCCAGCCGGACGGTTACAACTTCTGAGCGTGACAGCTTGCCACCTCCTTTTTTCTTGGCCATCATTTCTCCCTCTTTGGAAAAGTTCTGAATAGTTCTGTATTGTAATACAATACACTATCTTGTTGACAGGATACAGGTGTAAAGTTAAAACTATTATTGCGTGTATTGTATGTTATTACATTTTTTCGATTTTAACTATGGAGGTATGTAAATGCAAGAGGAACACACGATTGAAACGCCATTTGTGAAGATGTATCCAGATGGCAGGATGGACACTAAAAATGCGGCTCTCTATCTTGGCCTTGAAGAAAAGACCTTGGCCATGAAGCGGAGTTACGGAACTGGTCCACGCTATATCAAACCTGGTCGGATTTACTATTACAAGAAGGACCTGGACGCTTGGATCCGGGAGGCGAAGAAGGCGAGCAGCACAGCGCAAATGCGAGTGTTGAAGCAGCAGACATGAGTCCAAATGAAATTCCAATCTTGGTAGGTACTGGCTAGAGAGTCTGTAGCAAGGTGTTCATTGTTCCCCTGGAAGGGCATCTGCTCTGAAAATGCAAACGAAAAGAAACTGACAGATCATGTCTGCTGCTCTGGCCTGACATTGGGTTGGGGCTATGGGCTGCGAAACAGGGGGGTTGCTAAAAAAGCCAGACAACCAAGTTGGGAGATAAAATTTGTGTTTTCCGGCCCTCTCGATTCAGCACTGAATGAAAAAAACGTGAATTCGTACGTAGGATTCGTCATTCCCTTTCAACGTGTGTCTGGTAGCGTAATTTTTCGGATCGTTAAAATTTAACCCTCGGAAAAAGTGATTTCCGAATGATTTCAGACCTAAAAGGAGATAAGTGGAGACAAAAAATAACACAAAGACAAGAAAGGGGAGTAAGCGGGAGTATGAACTCAATCTCATGCAGAAGGCAAAACGGAATCCCACTAGCAGGAAAGCGGCTATCTACGCTTACTGCTTCCACTGTCACGGTGGCACCGAAAATGAAATGCCCGACCCAGGATGGCGGGGTGTCATCCGCACCTGCACGGACCCTGGTTGTCCCCTGTACGACCACAGGCCGTTCCAATAATATCTGAAAACATGGCCGTAGACCGCGCGGCAGGCACAAATCTGGGACCCCAAGGCAGATGTTCCACGCCCTTCCCATATGGAGTACCTGTTGTGACGGTTATAGCAATGGGGGAGCAACGGTGTGAGAAAAGGTAATAAACAAAACCTTGAGTGGAGCAAAAAACAGAGAGGGACCTGGATTGCCACGGAGATGATCCGCTCAGACGCGTTTCGAGTCCTGACCAGTACCGAAAAGGAAATTCTTTTGTACCTGCTGACGCTCCGGCAATTTCCTAAAGGCCGAAAGCGGGATTATTGGAACCCGATCAACAAAAACAAGTTCAAGGCTCCGGTGATTGGGATCAAGGAGTTTTTCGATGGCAGTTTTTATGGGATGAAGTCTGCTCCACCTCATCACGACACGATTCGTAAGGCTTTTGTAAAGCTCATGGCGGTAGGGTTTATAAGCCTGAAGTACCAAGGGGGGAACGGGCCGGAAGACCAGAACCTCTACGGCTATGAAAACGAGTGGCGAACGTGGAAAAAGGGCGATCCCCCCTGCTTTGAAAAGGACCCGATGGCCTTTAGCAAAGGCTTCTGCCAGCCAGGATCAGGGAAGTATTACACCAAAAAGTCAAAATAGAAGAGGGGGGCGAGATTACGTGTCAAGTCACACGTGGACTCACGTGTCTAACACGCAGACTTCCCCTTTTTACCCCCGTGAACCTACCTACCTTGAAAACGGCGCGATCCCAGGTCGGTAAATGGTTTACGTCAGAATTCGCAAAATCAGCTTACCCCCGCGAGCCTACGTGCTCTTCATGTAAGCCATACTACAACACATTAATGGGACTCATGACCAAAAAAATCATCCATCAAACCATGTTGGAAATCGGTGGTACAGTCGTAAGCAAATACAAAGCGGTCGGTGACGAAGCAGAAGTGGTCCTGATTGTCAAAGCTGACGATATGTTTTTCGGTGTATTGGCCTGCGGTCGACAAGCCTATCGAGCCGATAAAATCAAGCGCGGTCAAGTGGTCGAGGTGAAAGGTCCAATAGTGGACTATTCGAGGTCGGATGAGTATGGCAAGTGGAAACTAGCGTACTCGGTTAAGTGCGAACGGCTTCGGCTCGGTGATGAGATTGTCCGTGTCAACGACCCGCTGGAAGACTATCCCGAGATGCCGAAGTACAAGATATTCGAGAAGTGCGAGGAACTTAGCCGCAGCTAAATATAGGCCGGACTATGGGGCGGATCATCTATTGCCGAAAGACTTTGTGACCACTAGAGGGCGCCAAACTTTCCATCCTGTAGTGTAAAGAACCAGGATACTTCCTCCCCCAGAAAAAAAGCATCTAGCCGAAAGAATCGTCAAGTCGCACTGGCAAACACTCTGCCTTATCAAGCTAATCAAGAAGGCTACCGAGGGAAGCGTGAAAAGCGTCATCCTGCGGCAAGATGGTGAGCATAAATGTACTTAAGGCACTACTTAAATTCAAGGAGGATCCTGCAACGCCCAAATGGTCTGAGAGCCTGTCTTTTCACGCCGACCAGCGCAGTAGCACCGCATGGCTATAGTTAAATATTGCAGAGTTTATCTAGTGAAATCAATTGATTGTTGGAAAAGGGCATGGGCCAATATGGATGTCTCAAACGGCATTGAGGCTGATGAATGGGACTCCTGGAAATTCACGGATGTGGGGGAGGGGAGGAAAAAGGGGGGATGTCTATATTTAGGTTCATGATATATCGCTTTGACTATCTCAGGAAAACGATCAGTGCTCTAACATGAATAGATGGGGGATAGTTCCTTGCAGAACTGGAGACCCGATCTGGCATCCACCAAATGAAATGAGCAATTAATCTGGCAGACTCTGCATTAATCATGCTCCGAGTCTGTTCTGTAAAGCGCTCCGGCCGCTGTATATTACATGAACGTACACAGCTAACGTGGTTTTAAAGGATGCGTTTTTTGTATTTTATTCCAAACAGTAGCTGGGGCTCGTAGTTTCTAAATACCTAACCGAGGAGCACTTGGGAAGATATTGTGGAAACAGCCAGTTACTACGATCGATTCTGGGGTGGTTACTGGTGTTGCATAAACAAAACTGTCGACGATATTAACTCAATAAGGCAGGAACCCAACAACTTGTCCCTGCCTTTGCAATAAAAAACATACCGCTATATTACTTCACCGTGCATGTTTCTATGTTATCCTCAGGGACATATAGCAATGATTCCTTATCTACGCTATTCACGCAAAATCCATACAAAGGCTTCTTTACCTGCTCAGTAGTACGTATCACTACAACTCCATTATTGTCAGATACCCCGCTTAACGTCTCATTGAAGTCACCAGCAAATGTTCCGGTAACAGTAGCACCAGCAACGGGTTTGAAATAATCGTCAAAAAGGGTGACTGTCACTTCACCGTAACTTCGCCCTTGGCTTCCTTTAAGAGTTGAAGCGGTAATAGATCCAACATGAATTGTACTAGCGGTGCAGATTGACGGACCAGCAGCGGCAACAACCGAGGTGTCAGTACTTGTAGCCCCTTCATCATCGGTCACGGTGAGATATGCATCATAAAAACCAGGGTACAAATCTGTGATTGTTGGGTTTACGCCGTTAGTGGTCATATCGTGAGCAGCATCACCTCTATATACGAGTTCCCAATAATGTGAAACTACAGATCCATCAGGGTCATATGAGGCACTACCATCAAGTGTGACAGTGTCAAAGACAACTTGATCAGCCCCTGCTTTTGCTATAGGTGACTGATTGACCGGAATCACCCCCAACCAGGGATAAGCATTGGGATTTGGTGCATGTAACCATTCGGAATAATCAACTCTTCCTACTAGAGGATTGTCGTAGAAGTCCCATATATTATCAATATTTGCAGTAGCACCTTTCAAATCCATTTCGGCTGTAGTTTCCATATCCCAATAATTGTATCGACCATCGATCACAATGTCTTGACTATCTTGGAATCCGGTATATTTGACAGAGTATCCATATACATTAAGCATGTTGGTATTGTTTATTGTTATAGTTGAATATTCGTTAATATATACTCCATATTCAACATTTTCTATCGTATTATTTGAAATCACAATTGAATGGTTCCTGCCTATTGCGAAAGCAGCACCAGAAATATTGTAAAAATAATTGTTATTAGCAATTGTATTATTAGCATCCCAAGACCCTATTGCTTCAGAACAATTTCTGAATACATTGTTATAGAACCTATTATCCGATCCTCCTTCCAGGCTGATAGCTTTTTTTGAATACTCTATAATGGTTCCATTAATTTCAGAGCCAATGTTGTCGAGAAGCCTGATCCCGACCCAATCATCTTTTTGTTGCGGGATAAAGTTTGAAGTAAATATTATTTCATTACCCTGAGTACCCAAAGTTCGAATATTTCCTTGAACAGTAAGTATGTATAATCCATTGAAACGTACTTGGACACCTGCTTCAATTGTTAATGTGGTGCCAGGGTTTACCAATATTCCCCCGGTAACAATATAAGGGCTTCCTGCTAAATCCCAAGTGGTATCAGTATCAATAACACCTGCCACATCTGTTGCATGTGCCGCGCAGTTAACCAAAACAAGACCAATAATAACACAAAATCGAATTAAAGCTTTGACACGAGATGTCTTCATGATATCCCTCCCTATTTTTTATCGGATCCCCCTAAATCTCAACAAGTAAATAATATTTAGAGTTGGTCACAGTTTGATATCCTAGGCAGGTCATAATCATCATTGATGACCATACTAGGAGAAACGACATGGTTAGGAACAAAGTTTAACGTCAGAAAATATGGTAAAATAGAGCATTACCGATAAAGGTTTTCAAAGCGCGTTGGCTTGCTAACTGAAGGTGCCGCAAGATGCGGTCATGCCAAACATTGCCTGGTTTCAATCCGAAATTTTTTTCAGTTTCGTAACTATCTATACAATTGCTCACTTACAACCGACCAATTTTTAAGAGGGTAGGCCAGCGCTCATTATGCGACAATTGCAGGGCGTTTCAGTCAACGCTGCTATGAACATGAAGCATAAACTGAGGCACGACATGAAAGTCTCCGATGACAGTCTTGCTCTCAAGGGTTTAGCGGAAGGTCATGGCGCTTAATGGGGTGGTAAAAGATTCGGTGGTAAGCGTGGTCAGAGGGCACCCCCAAGACCCCATTTCTTGCTTCCGTAGTCCTCAATGAAAAAGGTCGTCCGGTTCATATGAGAATGATCAACGTGAGTTCTTTTTTCTCTAGAGTACTTAGCAAGTGGTCGTTGAAGCATATTTACCACGAAAGCGTTGTAATTTGAGGTGAGCTAGGCCGTTGTGGGGAGTTGCTGACAACTTTGCTTTCCGCGACGTTGTCAATACAAGTGAGATTTATCCCTATCCTGACAACAAGATTTTCCATTGGATCTGCATCATGATCAGCGAGGCCAGAAGAGCCATATATGGTACATATCAGGCTGCGAGTACAAAGCATTTGCCGAGGTATTTGGCTGAACTCTGTTTTCGTTTCAGTAACCGCCTTTATATGGGTGGTATGATCGGCTCATTTTTTCTATATTCCGCAGTTACTATGCTAATATCTCAGCGTTATTTAATATTTGTTGATAATGAGGAATCATCAGAACGTGAGAAAGCAAAACCACCTCATTAAATGCATTTCTGCCATATTGTTCCAGATCCGTGGCTTCTCTCACTGCATTGTAACAGGTTTGGTATCATCATAAGTGAAAGACTAGCGAGGTGTCAAGCGTGTGTTAGGTGTTTGTGTGTTGTCACTAAACGGTCTTCTTGTACCTACTTACACTGCTGTCTCACAAATAATAACGTGATTACGGATAAATAAAGGCTCGGAGAGCTTCTTGTGTTATAGTGAATTTGCGAAAAACAATATAATAACAAGGAGATCCGAGCCATGGCTCATTCTAGCACAATCCTAAATCAGATTGCTTCCTTTTTCCCAAGACATGATTTTGAGAAACTGGCAAGAAAGCATCATCATGGACAAAAGTTTCGCTCCTTCAACAGATGGAGCCAGTTTCTCGCCATGACTATAGCCCAACTCACTTCCAGAAAGAGCCTTCGTGACTTAGTCAGCAACCTGGCCGTTCAAAAGTCTCGTTTGTATCATTTGGGTATGAGGCCAACTAGTCGGGCCACCTTGGCTCGTGTCAATGAGCAACAGCCTTATGAGACTTTCAAAGCCATGTTCTTTCAGCTTTTGCATAAGTGCCAGGCGAATGCTCCGAAGCATAGGTTCAAGTTCAAGGGTAAAATTTATTTACTCGATGCAACGATGGTCAATCTCTGTCTCTCAGTGTTTCCGTGGGCTAACTACCGCAAAACCAAGGGTGCCATGAAATTGCATTTTGGCCTTGATGCAAGTGGCTATCTTCCAGTCTTCATGGATATGACGGAGGGCAAAAAACATGAAATCGAATGGGCACGATCTCTTAACCTGCCTGCCGGTTCTTGTGTAGTTTTTGACCGAGGGTTCACCGATTACACTTGGTACGAGACCCTCGACAAACGCAAAATAACGTTCGTAACACGGCTTAAAAGTAATGCAAAAGTCTATCGCTACGGCAACCGACGTAAACCCGATTCTCCTGATGTTCTTGAAGACCAAAAGATAAAAATTCCAGGATATCAGTTCACTTTTCGACGGATTATCTATGTTGATCCAGAAACGGGCATTGAGTATCAGTTTGTGACAAATTCGAGGAAACTCAAAGCATCAGAGGTTGCTGCAATTTATAAAGAACGCTGGCAAATCGAACTGTTCTTTAAGTGGATCAAGCAACAACTAAAAGTGAAGACGTTTCTTGGAACATCTGAAAACGCAGTACTTACACAGCTATGGATTGCCCTCTGTGTCTATCTAATGCTGTCGTATTTTAAATTCATGGCCAAATTCAAAGGATCGCTCACGCAACTGCTCAGGCTATTGCAATTGAACATTTTTGAAAGAAGACCGTTGGCTGACTTGTTAAAGCCGCCTGACAAACCAGGAAAAACACAATTTTCGCCACAACTTGCATTGTGGAATTAACTATGAGACAGCAGTGACCTACTTAGTATTACAGCGAAATCCTGCGTAGTCGACATTGTATAGTCCTTCTGAATATTTATGTTACCTAATTTGTGTAACGTAGGCTCAGAACCATGTCGGGTAATCAACGTACTTGGTTATAATAACGTGCTCTTGCTCAATTATCGCCTTGTGAAAGATCTTGTGTAATTCCTGTGTAATTGTGCGCAAAAAACAAAAGAATTTGTCAGAATACTGATGACTTATTGGGAAATAGTAAATGATTATTTTATTGAAATATCGATTAATTAAGCAGAAAAATGCTTTTTTTAGAATAACAGCATTGAATCTTCCTAATCCTGGTGTCGCAGGTTCGAATCCTGCCGGGGTCACCATATATATTGAAAGGACTAGCAAGTGATTTCAGCTTGTTGGTCCTTTTTTGTTTGCATTTGAAATTCATGAGACTAATTTTTTTCTGCAGTTGTGTGTGAAATCATGTGATAAAAAGCAGTAGTGATCAGAGATAGTCTTTTACACAGAGAATTTCTATATGTTCATTCTTCCGAAGATATTTTTTTATAGGTGCACTTTTTGATCGCATTAATTTTATACGACCTTCTGCTTTAGCAGTCTTCTTTTGTTTTGGTGCAAAAAAATCTATATCTTCAGTAATTACGTAACCACTCCCTGTTCTTTCTGCGCACGTTTTGGCTACTCTTATATACCAAATATCGCGCTCTCCTTTTGGGAATCCAAGATTATACAGTGATTTGGACAGATCTGGGTGGTTGTTGGTTGGCACAAGTTCAATGTGCCCATTAGTCATCCTCTCTATAATCCAAGCATCAAACCACTCTGAACAGATAGGTTCCTTCCATTCATGTTCAATTATCCCGCCATCATCAAGTATTAGTATGTGCCTTAATGAGGTATCTTCAAAAATTGGTTTGCTTGATTTAGTGAGACAGCAAGGGCCTTCGAGTACTGCCTCTTCGTAATAGTTCTTGAAAATGTTAGCATCAATTGTAATTCGCGGCATTTGGGGGACCAAGTTAGTTTGTGGTTTGTCTGAAATGTCTGATTTTAGCTAGTTTTTTAGCTTCCTCCAGTCTAATAGGAAAAAAACCCTCTGGCCACTCTTCAGTGAAAATGCCATTTTCATCTATCGGAATAGTTTTAATAAATTTCGCATTATTTTTAGGATATACATAGTGTATTGCTATATCCTCTGGAGATATAAGCCCTTCTGCTATATGTTGTTGAATTCTTACGATTAAGTGTTCACTGTGTGTTTCGATAATAGACTGAATATTTTGTGAATATAATGAGAGGAAGAAATTGCCAAGTTCAGCTTGTGCTTTAGGGTGTAGATGTATTTCTGGCTCTTCTACCATTAGGACTGAGTTGGGGTCTAAATTGAAGCCTGCGACCAGGATCGGGATAATTTGGCTGTTGCCGTAGCCGACATCCGAAAAGTTTTGGTATTCTCGTGTGACAGGGTTTTGGATATGTAATTCATAATATCTGTCTGAAATATTGACGATTTTAATGTCAGAAGCAATGCCAGCCCTATTTAACCATTCGACTACTTGATTTTTAATGTCTCTACTTTTTGAACCCTTTCGGAGTGCATCCATCATAAGGATATTTGGTGCGTTTTCGCCATTAGATCCAACACGCCTATTCCTTTCTCCAGAAAACATATAAGATCTGGAAGGAGGGACTCTCATTGCACCAATATATTCCATTCCAGTTAGTATGTGATTTACTTCATCAAGATAGTATGGGAGGTTGCGCAATGTGGATCTGGTATCTCTAATGATAGATGCTCGAAGAGAATTGTCATCTTCTGTTGGCGTTGGAACAAACAAAGCTCGAGGCAAAAAATGAAATAATCTTAAATTATTTGATAAAAAAGATCTGATGTTAATTGGGATTTCAGTCTTCTTTATTTTTTGAATAATATGCTTTTCTGAATCATCAGAATAGTGAGAATGAAATATTTCTATTCCATTTCTAAAAAATTTAATTTCTTTAAGTATAACTTCTCTAATTGACGATCTGTATTTGTACTTTAAGTTAACCCTGATTCGATCACCTTTACGTGCAAATCTTCGTACTCCTGTAGCAGCTCTACCTCCAGAAGACTTAAGCGATAGTGTTATTTCAAAATGCCTTCTAGTATTATTGTTGAATACTACATCCTTGTAGGTACCAAAATCACCCATGTTACCATTTAAGAGCAATGGTACGTTAGTGTCATAACTTTCCAGTGTTTGCGACAACATTCTCAACGATGCAAGAACTGATGATTTTCCGGAATTATTAGGCCCCAGTAAAATTGTAATTGGTTTTAATCGTAGTGATGATCTTTCAAAGGCTTTGAAATTTCTTAGATTAATTCTCGTTATCATAGCTTCTTTCTCACTGGCATTGATTTTGGATGCGGGGATATGTGATTGATGTATTGATTTTTTAAAAAAACGACTGGAGTATCTTTAGTTGATTAACATTTTATTGGCTGATATCTATTCTGGCCGCCTCAAATTGTCTTATAACTTCATGCTTGGCCTTGTTGATAGCATGGATATATGTTTCTGTAGTTTTCCTGTTTTCCTGTTTTCATGTCCAAGAATTTCTTGGATATGAGTGACGGGTATATTGATGTTTTCCATCAGGCTAGCACCTGCATGCCGTAGAGGGTGAAACCGAAAGTATTTAACACCTGCCTTTTCACACAGAGAGCGCATGAATCTTTTACGATCTTTATATGGTCCAGTTACAACTTTACCTTCATTTCGAGAATAATACCTGTGCCAAAATACCCATGGTATTGCTTGGCTTCGCATATCACATCTACGAGTAAGTACCTCACAGAGTTTTTGGGTCATAGGTATGAGACGAGGAGTTTTGGTGCCGTGCTTTTTCTTGCGAGTATGGAGAGTAATAGTGTTGTTTTCAAAGTCGATGTCCTCCCACTTCAATCGGTTAATCTCACGTGATCGGGCAAGTGTATCACGCAAGCACCACAAGTAATCGAGTTGTTCCGCGCTGGCTACAGCGAACACCTTATCGATATCATGCTGAGATGGTACATAAACTTTTCGTTTTTCTACTCTCATCATGTCAACAACTGAGGCGGGGTTATGTTGAACATAGCCTTTCTTGATTCCCCAGTTAAAGAGAGAACGAAGGTGTCTTAACTCTTTGTTAGCAGTTTGATTGGATATTTTGCTTCGTTCGTCCCTCAATTCTGTTATTAGTTCAATAGTTATCTCAGTGCAAGTTAAACCTGACCATCTTTTCGCCCATCGCCTTGCATGGTAAACTGTGTCCATGTAGAATCAATCGGGGACAGACCAGAATGGCGCTAGTTTAAGCGTGTTTTATAGGTGAAAAGCAACTGAATATATTGGCAAAAATTGGTATAATTTGCTATGCGAAACCAACACCAAATCATGCCAATGTTGCCCGGTTTTCACCTTCCCAAACGAGGTAGAAAACCTCATAGCCAACAACAAAAATTTGCTCGAAAAATCACTTCCCTCAGACAGAACTCTTTTAAACAGATAGGAGAGATTTTTGGGCAATTCATTCCCACGAAATTGCTCAAACAGGATCCTTCGGGAAAGATGAGCAGACGACGTTTGTTTACCAAGGAAAACACTTTTTGGTCCTTCTTAGGCCAAGTCCTTGATGCAGACGGTGGATGTAGAGAAGCTGTAAAAAAGTTGCAATCATATGCATCTAACCACGGCCTTCGGCTTCCATCATCATCTACCGCTTCATATTGCTGTGCACGTAAGAAATTAGATGAAAATCTGCTTGTTGAGGTGTTTCAACATACTGCTAAATGGTCCGGAGCACGACGTGCATCTCATTCATTAAATGATCGCCAGGTAATTGTTGTTGATGGGACAGGTGTTACAATGGCGGATACAGCAGAAAATCAAGAGCTTTGGCCACAGTCATCGAACCAGAAACCAGGATGCGGCTTCCCCTCAGCACGAATATGCGCATACTTTTCATTGCAAACCGGAACAATGCTCAGCTATGCCATCGGTAATAAAAAGAGTAACGAACTTCCATTGTTCCGTAAGCAGTGGTCCACCTTTGAGGCTGGTGATATCTTTCTTGGTGATAAAGGTTTTTGTAGTTACTTCGATTTAGCCGAGCTGAAAAAACGCTGTGTTGATAGTGTGATAACACTTGCTCGTAGAAAACCAGTCGGTAGGAAAAACTGCATTAAAGAATTCGCTCCTGATGATCTACTGATTGAATGGAAAAAACCAGTATACAGGGAAATGGTGTCGTATTCGCGGAAAACCTGGGAGGACCTTCCCGACAAACTCGTTATGAGACAAATCAAAGTAAAGGTGACTCAATCAGGGTTTAGAACAAAAGAATTTCATATTGTTACCACGCTAATCGATCAAGATCAGTACCTGAAAGACGAAATTGCAGCGTTATACCTTAAGCGTTGGGATGTCGAACTTTTCTTTCGTGATATCAAGACAACGATGGGATTTGATATCCTCCGGTGCCAATCGCCTGAAATGATAAAGAAAGAAATTTTAATGTACTTCATAGCGTACAACTGCATCCGGCGCATAATGTTACAAGCGACACAGCTGGTAGACATTGATATCCGGTCTATCAGTTTCAAAGGAAGTCTACAGGCTATTAGAAGTTGGGAACCACGGTTGGGGTCCTCTAGGTTGAGCACAAATGAAAGACAAAACATGCTCTCAGATTTATCCTTTGTCGTGGCTCGTTGCAAAGTTTTCGACAGGCCTGGACGAAGCGATCCGCGGTGTCTTAAGCGAAGACCAAAACCTTATCAGTTACTCAACAAACCTAGGAGTGAAATGGTCGAAATACAGCATCGGAGCAGATATGAAAAAAAGGCTTAAACTAGCGCCATTCGGGACAGACCACGATTGATTCTGACTCTCCTCTTTGCATGATGCTGTAGGGATGACGTGGTCAAGTAAAAATCACAATAATTCAAATAATTGGACAATTTCTGTTCAAGAACTTATCTGAAGGGTGTATGTGGCAATCTCTCCAGCCATCAGTTTCACTCTAAACAATGGTCTGCCCCCAGTATTTGTATAATATTCGTTAGACATGATGAAGCTAACTCTTAATCGGCTCTAGTTTTCACAGAATGTGATTATAAGGGTGCCCAGAACAAGGCTGTTTTAGAGGTGAACAAGAGGAAGGTGGTATATAGGTAGTACTGGAAGAATTTCTGATCTTCGATATGGCAATTTCAACTAGATGCGGGTAAGCGGCGGGCCGCCCAGGGCGCCCTCAGCTTACCCGTCGGTGAGGTGTGTATCCTCATTCGGTCAACAACTGCATCCACCTGTTCCGCAGGATGTGGAGTTGCATCCGCCCCCTGTAGTTGGCAATGGCTTTGTCGTGCTGATGCTGAAACCGGATTTTGCACCGGCCTCCACATAATCTACGGTTATGGAACCGCACTGCTCAAGCAGGATTTTCTCCACCAGAAAGGTAATCTCGTTTTTTTTGAAGGACTCATCAGTCGCTTTCTCGTCATCCAGAGCAAGGCCGAGCGTCTGACCTGCGCATCCCCCAGGTAAAAGTGCCACCCTGAGAGGTGAAGAGATATTATTGGCTTGCAAATATTCGTGCAGTTTATCGACTGCGAGATCGCTAACGTTTAACATGGTTTTCACTCTGGTAAAGTTGATTGGTTATCTGGATGTTATGAAATGTAATTGATATTCCGCCACATTCGACCAGTGTCTGCTCTTTTAAGTTATTTCGCAAATTCATCCAGACACTCCAGCAACAACGTAGCGCTGGATCCAAGAACAGGGCCACCGCCAAAAACCATTGCCATGCCCGCAGCCTCGAGTATCTCCTCCCGGGTACAGCCTGCCTCAAGGGCCTTTTGGCAGTGAACGGCGATACATTCGGGGCAGCGCGTATACAAAGCGACGCCGATTGCCACAAGTTCCTTCTCTCGGTAGGTCAATGCGCCGTCTTTGGCGGCAGTTCCCATAAAGCCAGCCATGGCGGGGATTGTCTCGGGCATTGCATCGGTCAGAGTTCCCATTCCTTTCTTGAAGTGCTGGACTATCTCTCTTGCGTTTGTCATTTTATTTTCCTTGCCGGTTATTGATTCATGCTTGTCCATTAGGTTTACTTCTACTGTTTCCCCGAACCCGGACACTACTGGGCGAAAAGCAGGGAGTTGTCGACAGTACTTTCTGTGAGTACTGTGCATTCTGCAAAACTCCCTGATGCTAAAATAAATATACCGATGTGGCAAATAGGAAAAACCTATAGATTGGAACCTACCCATCATATGAGACCGGCTTGAGGGTACAGCTCCGCTTGAGCTTCGACAATACATATCATTGATGACCCAATTCATGTTTTAGGTGGGATCATACCTGTCGTAACTGGTCAAAAGGGGAGTGGTATTTGGCAGCGAGTGTCTGAGCAAAAAAAAGCAGAAAGTGATGTCAAACATCACTTTCTGCTTAAAGGAAAGACGTTGTATTCAACTGGTGTGGCGTTACCTGCTGTTACACATAGTCAAAGTCTTTATCTGAATCAAACCATTTGTCACGACCTGTATGCAGCAGCAGACAGATACAACCCATAATGATGTAGGCAAGAACAAATGGAGATGTCGGATAGAATCCAAGCAATGCGCTGTGGATCAGACCGAACATGGAAAGACCAGCCGCTGCAAATGCGACAATACCAGCTTTATCGAGACGTCGATCGATAACAGCCACCACAAAGGTGCCCAGGATAATGCCGATAATGATGGACCCGGCCTTAACCGCAGGCACACCATTCCACATAACGCCTGCTTCCAGCAGATTCTGGGTCAGTTCTGCCCCATAACCTGAAAGTCCTGATGGCTGAGGCTCCGCCCAGACGCCGGTGGTGCCGACAGCACCTGTAACCTGGGTGTAGAGGTAATCTGCAATCGGCGGAACCATGGCAATACCGACACCTGCATAGTGCTTGGGCTCACAGGCCCTGAAAGCCTGTGAAAGCATGATGGTTGCACACCAGAGATAGGTGATGGCGGCTACGGCCGGCGGTACCAGACCGCTGAAAAAGGTAAACAAACCAAAAATACCGGAAAAGCCAAGCAGGAGACCACCAACCCATGAAAAGCCGATACATGCACCGGCCTTTTTAAGACCAGCGTGTCCAAGCCATACGGTATTCGGGACAACACCACCGAAGAGGGCAGAGATCATGGTTGCGATACCATCTGCAAACTGTGCCTCTCGCACATTATAGTTGTCGCCAGCTGCATTTGCCGATTCGACATTATCCATGGTCTCGATGAAGTTATATACTTCGATTGGGATAATTACCGAGAGATAGGGAAGCACTATGGCAAAGCCGCTTAACAGGGCTTCGAAGCCATTTACCGGATTTGGTGCATAGAAGCCTATGCCGCTGAAATCAATTTCGGTTCGACCCAAAATGTAGGCGTAGACAATACCACCGATAATTGCCACTGCAAAAGGTGGGATTTTCTTTGGAAAGAGGTAGCCGCCAAAGAGCCCCATAACGGCAACTGCAAGAATTGGCAGACCGACTATCGGGTCACTATAGAGATCAAATACGCCCTGGGTAGACATCCAGATAAAACCGATACCGGCAACGGTACCAAGAAGTGCTGCCCGCGGAATTCTCTTTTTGAGCCATGGACCGATAAAACCACCTAACAGCTCAATGAAACCACCGATAAAACAAGCGGCAACTGCTGCTGCCCACTCAAGCTCGGGATTATCAAGCGCATAATGCAAAGGCATGATCACACCGAACAGAATAACAAACATTGCCGGAGTGGAAACACCTGAAGGCAGAGCAGTCACATCGGTGCGACCGGTTCTTTGGGCAAGACGATGTGCGCTGTAGGCATAATACAAGCCGCTTGCCAGGAGTCCCATAGACAGACCTGGAATAACGCGACCATAAACGATTTCATCCGGCCAGCCAAGAACGCCGGATAATGTAGCAATAACAATAATATAGTTGACTATGTTGTTGGCCAGAATATAGGTCAGACCACCAACATCGCCCTTGCAGAATAAGGGAAGCTTGGTTTTCATTTAATAAATCTCGTTAAATCAATCAGTGTTTATGCTTCAATGGAAATAAAATCAAATTTGGTCACATCAAAGAGACCCATATCTGTCAGTTTTATTTCAGGAATAACAGCAAGTGACATAAAGCAGAGGGTCATCACCGGCTCAACATCAGGGCTTACGGAAAGAACATCGTGGGCCTTTTCATGGATGGCTGTGAGTCGTGCGTCCACCCATTCGCCACTCTGATCACTCATAAGGCCTGCAATCGGCATTGGCATGCTCTCCAGCACCTGCCCATCGTTAACAAGGACAATGCCGCCATCCTGAGCAATCAGGGATTCTACGGCAAAAGCCATATCCTTATCATTTACACCTACCACGATGATATTGTGAGAGTCATGGGCCACAGAAAGAGCAATGGCTCCCTGCTTGATTCCATACCCTTGAAGCAAAGCAACAGCTACATTGCCAGTATTTTGATGGCGTTCTACCACGGCAACCTTTACAACGTCCTGCTCCTTGTTGTAGACAAATTCGTTGTCACTTTTTCTTGCAATCTCGACAACTTCTTTGCTGGTAACCACGCCGCCGGGCAATATATTGATGACATGGGCTTTTTCAGATTGAATAACAAGTTTCAACTTCTCTACCGAAAAGTCTTTAACCTTGAAACTCCCCTTGGTGGAGGCGATATCATGACGTTTTATTTCAGGAAGATAATCTCCCTTATCAGCCACCATCTCTCCATCGACCCATACCTTTTGAACGGTAAAGTCGGTAAGATTGTCAACCAGTACAATATCTGCCTTGAGACCGGGGGCTATGGCGCCACGATCTTTTAAGCCGAAGCATTCAGCTGCATTCAGGGTCGCCATCTGAATTGCCATGATCGGATCGATCTTTTCCTCAACACAAATGCGCAGGTGATTATCCAAATGGCCGATGCTGAGAATAGTCTTCGGCTGGCAATCATCGGCGCAGAACAAACAGCGTTTGCTGTTAGTCGGGGTAACACCCTTGAGCAGTTCTTTAAGGTCATGGCAGGCTGATCCCTGACGCAGAAGAACGTACATTCCCCGTGCGATACGATCATGCATTTCCTCGACAGTAGAACACTCGTGATCTGTTTTGATCTGGGCGCTTGCATAGGCGTTAAGGGCATTGCCGGAAACACCCGGGCTGTGGCCATCAATCGGTTTGCCGGCGTTTTTGGCCACAATCAGTTTATCCAAAACGTCATCGAATCCATTGATAACACCAGGGAAATTCATGAATTCTCCGAGACCAAGCACTTCCTCGCGCTTGATTGGGGCTTCCATGGCCTCTGCATCAATAGTGCAACCGGCATGCTCAAAAGGTGTGGCCGGCACACATGATGGCAACATCATCTGCACATCAAGGGCGGTTTCCTTCGAGGCATCAATCATGTAATCAAGCCCCTTCAAACCACAAACATTGGCGATCTCATGGGGGTCGGCAATGATGGTGGTCGTACCGTGGGGAACCACCAAGCGGCCCAATTCTTCGGGGCTCACATAGGATGATTCGATATGAATGTGGCTATCGATAAAGCCGGGAGTGGCGTACTGCCCCTCGGCATCCAGCTCGTTTGTAGCGGAATAGTCACCAACACCGGCAATCAGGCCATCGACCACGGCAATATCGCCCTCGATGACCTGGCCGTTATAAACATCGACCACTTTGGCGTTTTTGATAACTAAATCGGCTTCTTCTCGGCCGGCAGCAACGTCTATCAAGTGTTTGAGATCTTTTCTTTCCACGTGTTCACCTCTTACTTGCTTGGATTAAGACCAAGAATCGGGTCGAAGGTTGTGAGAGCAATACAGTCCACTGGGCCCACATCGGTGATTGCGTAATCAGGGATTGCAGTAATAGGTAAAAAGAACATGTACATGAGTGGATCTGGAAGATCGCAGCCAAGGGCGTTTGCTGCTTTAGTCAGCTCTACTTCCCGGGAGGCAATCTCCCGGGCATCCAGATCGCTGACAATACCGCCAACAGGAAGTGAGAGGAATTCAATGACTTCACCGTCTGCAACGATGACCTGACCACCACCGTTTTCAATGAGGTGATTCACAGCAATGGACATATCGTTTGCATCAGCACCCATAACAACAATGTTGTTATCATCCGGCGCGGCAGAGGAGGCCATGGCACCTTTTTTCAATTTCCAGCCGGAACAGAAGGCTAATGACTTGTTGCCATTGCGGCCGAATCTTTCGAGCACGGAAACCATCAACACATCTTGTTCAGTATCTGGCTGAACAATATGATTCTCAACTTTCAAAGTGACATCGCGGCGCTTGCGAACAAATGGGCCAACAACATTCATGGAGAGCACTTCTGCCTCACCAGTTTCCATATCAACCCGGTACTCGAAGTCTTTTGGAGTGGTTTTCGCGCACTTCAATTCGCTACTGAGGATTGCACTACGCTTTGGAGACTTGAGTTCATAGGTGAGTTCTTTGTTTTGCGCAACAAATTTGCCGTCTGTTAGAACAGCATCAACATTAAAGCTCTCAGGGCTATCTACCAGCACGATATCGGCAATTTTACCAGGAGTAATAGAACCGACTAAGTGATCTATTCTATAGGCTTCGGCACTGTTAATAGTCGCCATTTGGATTGCGATCATTGGATCGACACCTTCTTTGATAGCAAGGCGAACCACATGATCCATATGGCCTTTTTCTAATACATCGGTGGCTGTTACATCATCGGTACAAAAACTCACCCTTCTCGCAAGCTGTGGGTTTACTTCGGTCACTGCCCGCATATTTTCTTGTAAAAAGTGGGTGACAGAAGACTCGCGGATGAGCATGTGCATGCCGTTACGCATCTTTTCGACAACTTCTTCATGATCATAACTTTCATGGTCAAGTCGTACGCCGGCACAGAGATAACCGTTCAGATCCTTACCTCTTGCCATGGGAGCGCAGCCAAAAATAGGCATTCTGTTGTTATGCGCTTCGGCAAGGGCGCCGAGGGTGTCATCATCTTCTTCAATGACAGCTTCGCGCACAGTTTCCCAAACACCAAAACACTCTGGCCACTGCTGTACTTCTTTGTGAACTTTCTGGGTGAAGTTAAAAGCTACTGTAGATTTCGGGAAAGTATAAGGGGTCTTATATGGGGCTCCCCAAAAGACTTTGAGGGGGCTGTTCTTAATTTCTGCAAAAACTTCCTGAAGACCTTCCATTCCGGAAACGGAAATATATTCATCAAGCCCGGAAACAATACTGGTTGTACCACAGGGAACCACGGCTTTGGCAAAGCTGGTAATGCTTAACTTGCTACACTCACTGTGTAAGTGACCATCAATCAAGCCGGGAACCAGATATTTGCCTGTAGCATCGATTATCTCTGTTTCGGGACCGATGTAATCTTGGACATCACCAATTGCGACGATAATGTCATCATGAATGGCTACATCTGCAGGATATACCTCACTTGACATGACATTGACCAGGTTACCTCCCTTTACAACTCTGTCGGCCGGTACAAGGCCACGGCCTGCACGAATTCGGTGCTTCAACCTATCTTTACTCATTTGCATAAATCCTCCTACATAGAGTTATGAGATAGGCCGTCCATTTCTGGCAAATCAGGCTTCCCGTCCTGCAACACATACCTCGACGAATTTATAACGAGTTTAAGCAGACTTAGGTTAGTCGCTCACAGAAAAAAAGGGTTATACTAAACTTTATCAGGATTTTTTCAATCTTTTTGAAAGAGATCTCTTTCTGACCTAACTTTCAATAAGTGTAGCTTGCCGATTGTTATTTATACAGGTCACTGCCCGGACAAGAGAGGAGAGTTCTTTCAGGAAATTCAGGGGAGCCATCGGAACGAGTTGGAACGAACCAAGAAGACCTCCATTGCAACGCCCTATATGATCGTCAGTCATGACAGCGCAAAACTGAAAGCCCCTTCAAGTGGTGAAGAACCATAATATTATAGTTTCTATTCCTATCTGGTCACATTGATGTGGAAATGTTTGTTTCGACCCTGGAGTAACATGTAGTGATTTTATGAAGATATAACACTACAAGGTTATTTGTTACTTGCTGATAATTAGAGAAAATTATATGTGATAGATCGGCATATCCTATACCATGCTGGGTATTCATTCATTTTAAATATTGGTGTGAAACAACTCCCTCTAGTATTTATTCGGCTGAAAATATTCAGAGTAAAACTTTTTTTTTAACTAAAGGGGGATAGCAATGGGATTTAGAAAAGCGAACGTATTCTTATCATTTTTGGCACTGTTGATTTTCAGCACCAATGCATTTGCGGGAACTGCACTTGAACAAAGCGGTAAAGGATTAAAAATCTGGTTCGATACTGGTGGACCCGTCGGAGGAACCTACAACACCATCGTTCAAAATGGTGCTCAGCAAGCGGCAACTGACCTGGGTTGCGATATCGAATTTATGTACTCCGATTGGAGTCCACAGAAAATGATCGAGAATTTTAAGAAGGCTCTTTCGGCAAATCCAGATGGAATTGTTGTTATGGGACACCCCGGCGACGACGCATTTGCACCTTTTGTCGAAGAAGCAGCTGGCAAGGGAATAATCGTAACTGCGGCCGATACTGAGCTCCCGGCATTAATCGAAAAATATCAGTCAACAGGATTTGGTTATGCCGGTGTCAGCAATTATGCTCGAGGCAAAGCCCTGGCTACCGAAGCGATTAATCGTTTTGGTCTCAAAAAAGGCAACAAAGCGCTTGTTTGGGGACTTAAAAGTCAACCAACTCGTGGTTTAAGCTCCAAAGCATTGATTGAAACTTTCGAGAAGGCTGGTTTAGAAGTTGATTATATGGAAATCACCCCGGAAATTGACAAAGATGCAAGCCTCGGCACCCCTGTTATCACAGCATACCTGTCTTCTAATCCCGACTGCGACATTGTGGTTACCGATCACGGCGCTCTCACTGCTCAACTTGAAAACTTTTTTCGTGCCGCTGGTGTTAAACCTGATGAGATCGTAGGGGCAGGATTTAGTTTGTCTCCTGCTACCGCATCAGCAATTAAAACAGGATATGTCGATCTCGTTGGAGACGGCCAGCCATACTTGCAAGGCTATCTTCCTGTAATGCAGATTGCTTTATCAAAGCGGTTTGGCTTTTCCGGCCTTGTTATCGAAACAGGTGGCGGATTTGTCCATGCGGACAACGTTGACCTTATCGCTCCACTTGCGAAAAAAGGTTTACGATAACAAACAACACAACTTGAATCAGATAAGGGGCAGAAATACTGTCCCTTATCTGATTCAAGTTGTGTTATGACAGAAGTTCTAAAGGCCGTTTCGATCAATAAGTCATTTGGCCCTATTCAAGCCCTGCAGGATATCAGTTTTTCCATTGATAAAGGGGAAATCGTTGCTCTCATTGGTGATAATGGTGCAGGAAAATCCACAATCATCAAGATTCTCTCCGGGGCATTACGCCCTGACTCCGGGAAGTTATTTATAAATGGCAAAGATGTAGACTTACGCAGCCACACCGTTCGATCAGCCAGATCGCTCGGTATCGAAACTGTTTATCAAGAACGATCTTTGGCAGAAAAGCAACCTCTATGGCGAAACGTATTCGTTGGCCGACATATCAAAAACAAATTCGGGTTTATCCAGGTACAAAAAGAAAAAGATCTCACCCTTGGCATGTTGAAAAATAGTATTGGCTTAAAAGGTGTTGGAATATCTTCAGAGGCACTTGTCGGTTCATTATCAGGTGGTGAGCGACAAGGTCTTGCCATCAGTCGAGCAATGTATTTTGACTCTCAGCTCACAATTTTAGACGAACCGACAACCGCTCTTTCCATTAAGGAAGTACGACGGGTGTTGGATTTCATTCGTTCAATTCCTGAAAAAGGTAATTCGGCCCTGTTTATTTCTCATAACCTGCACCATATCCATGAAGTTGCTGATCGTTTTGTATTTGTTAACCGTGGAAGAATTGTTCATCAATGTCATCGTAACTCTATGTCCGTGAATGAGCTTTTTGAAAAACTTGAAGAATTATCAATGGCACCAATCCATGAAGACGGGGTTTGAATCATTACTATGAAAATTGAAAACTCTCTCTTCAAATATAGATTTCAAATTGGCATATTGGGTCTTCTTATCAGTCTTCTCAGCCTTTTCATGTTTCTTAGCCCACAGACATTTATGCACCAGCGAATTTACGTTGCATTCATGTCAACTATTCCGTTCCCAACGCTTTTAGCCCTTGGCCTGACCCTTCTCATTATTGCCGGAGAACTGGATTTATCATTTCCCTCCATCATGGTCATTTCCGGTTTGAGCTTTTCTGTCGTTTTTGAGGCAACCGGATGGGCATCATTAGGATTTATTGCCGCCCTTGCCACAGGTGCTTTCGCTGGATTATGTAACGGCTTGATAGTTGTCAAAATTGGTGTTCCGGCAATCATAGCCACAATCGGGACACAATTTTTCTGGCGTGGAGCAAGCACCCTACTCGCAGATGGATTAGCCCTGAACCTCACCGAAGTCCGTGATACCACTTTTCACCACATCTTTGTCGGCCGTTTGTTCGATTGGATTCCAGCCCAGACTCTCTGGTGTGTTGCCCTGGCCGTTTTGTTCTGGTTTCTCCTGAATCGCCATGTCTTCGGTGACGATATTCGCTTTATAGGTGACGACATAAAGACCGCACAAATGATGGGTGTAGATACTGATAAGGTACGAATTTCACTCTTTGTCCTCATGGGGCTTATCAGCGCATTTACATCAGTAATGGTTTGCCTTGAAATGGCAAACTGGTGGCCGACTCAAGGTGAAGGTTATCTTCTGCTTGTCTTTGCGGCTATTTTTCTTGGCGGAACTTCTGTGTTCGGTGGGCAAGGTACTATCTGGGGAACTGTAATTGGTTCAGTAATAATTGGTATCATAGAGGCCGGCATTATCAGTGCCGGGCTATCAGGATACTGGACACGACTTGTCTATGGTCTGGTTATTATTGTGTCCGTGTCTCTCTATGCGGTAGCTTTCAAAACCAGGCGCATTTAAGACCCTGATTACAACAATTGATAATATTATAATGAAAAAAATCGCAATAATCGGTGCCGGTAGCACCATGTTCACCCGACAACTTCTCTCGTCACTGTACTGCCATAAAGAGCTTGCAGGATTACAGGTTGTACTGGAAGATATTGATACCAAAGCATTGCAAAGATCTTTTGATCTCGCCCGAAAAATGCTTGAGCAAGAAGGCCTCGATCCAAACCTTATCAGCGCTACAAACAATCCCAGAGAAGCTCTTTCGGGAGCGGATTTTGTGATAAATTGTATCCAGGTCGGTGGGCTGGAACCTTGGAAACTCGATGTTGAAATTCCACGTAAATATGGGGTTGATCAGGAAGTTGGTGATACCTTGGGGCCAGGTGGAATCTTTCGTGCTCTGCGTCACATTCCTGCAGTACTTTCAATCCTGGATGATATGGCAGAACTATGTCCAAACGCCTTGTTCATAAATTATGCCAATCCGCTTGCTCCACTCACATGGGCAGCAACAGAATACTCTGAGATCTCATCAATTGGGCTCTGTTATGGCGTAACCTATACGGTTGCACAGCTTGCGGGATATATGGGGCTTGGGCCATGGGTTGAACATCCACATAGTCCTGAAGATTGGGATAAACTCATGTATTCACCGATCCCGGATAATATTGATGTTACCTTTGGTGGAATAAACCACATGACATGGATTTTAAAAATCCTTGTTGATGGTATAGACAAAACAAATGAAATTGAAAAGATAATCCATCGAAAAGATATTTACGATGCAGATGGTGTACGTTGTGAGGTGTTTAAACATTTTGGTTACTGGTCCACTGAAAACCACTGGCATTTCACCGATTATGTCCCATATTTTCGAAAAAATGAGGCAATGATCAATAGGTACCTCCCTCGTCGTTGGAACCTGCTGCAGCTTGCCGAAACAATCCATCAGCGCGATAGCAAAAATATCCAGAGACAGCTTGATAGCACACTGCCAATCCGTGTTGAAAAGAGTGTTTTAAATGCTCCAAAAATAATACATGCGATGTGTACTGGCGAAGTTGCCAAGATAAACGGTAACGTAAAAAACAACGGTCTTATACCCAATCTTCCATCAGATTGTGTTGTTGAAGTACCAATTTATGTAGACAAAGGTGGTCTACACCCCACAGCAATAGGCGCATTGCCAACTCAATGTGCCGCCCTGAATAAGACAAATATTAATGTTCAGGAGCTTGTGGTTGAAGCTGCCCTCACAAAAAATCTTGATTCTGCGTTTCACGCCCTCTGTTTAGATCCGCTGACAGCTGCTTTATGTACCCTTGATCAAATTAAAGCAATGTTCGATGAACTGCTGGATGCACAACAACAGTGGTTAAAAGGATATTATACGAGAGGTTAGAGGTTAGAGGTGAGAAGGAGTAACTACTTGAAGCCCAAAAGTTTTTCTCTACAAGTCGATTACAATTATTCAAGGGGCAGCCTCCTGGCCAATCGGTCACATCTTACCCATCAAGTTTATCACCTCATCTTTTCGAGCTGAAGATTATGGGTAATCAGATTTAGTTTTGATCTAACGCTAAATTTTCTGATTTCCAATAATGATCTGTTGAGGTGCTTTTCAACTCTTCGGCAGCCTTGCAGAATTGTTCACTGACCAGCAAGCCTTCGGCAGTAAATAGACCGGTGGCGATACCATAAGCCACCAGCATTCTTTCATACCAATATCCCTGTCCGTTGGTAGGCTCTTTTTCTTTAACACTGTCAAATTTCTGAAAGGCTGCGATGAACTTCTCGCCATTCACCTCGAACCCGTCACAAATATCTGCCACGGCAGCTGCAAAAGCCAGTTTTTGCAGACTTATCTGCTGCTCATCGGTCAGGTAGCTCTGGGTCAGTATGTCAAGTCGCTCCCAGGCCGGGCTGATTTGGTCAAGGACGGGAAGTGGATCGTCTTCCGCCATGCTGCTGGTGGTTGAAATCAAGAGCAGGATGAGTAGAAGGTGTACAATTTTCATCGCAAGTCTCCTTTTGTTTATCATGATGTTATTTGACCGATCTCAATTATTGGCGGGCTTACATCCACTTGCTGTTTCTCTCTATACCGAATCCGTTTATTTCACTACAGCTTCAGGCGCCAGAAAGTGATACATCACCGTCGATATGGATACCGTCTCGGTGGTGACCGATGGTAGTGGTAATGATTCGGTGGACGACGATATTGCTTGTGATGATGATGTGGCGGTCGATAGTAGTGGTCGCGATTATTTTCGTGGTAGATAACAGATCCGGCAAGTGCGGCAGCGCCTACCACCACCATGGTTTTGCCTGGATCATGTTCGTAAGTGCCGCTGTGGGGGTTGTAACTGGTACAGCCGGCGCTCAAACCCAACAGTATAATAGCGGCAGAGGTCACGAAGAGCATGCCTGGGAAGATTTTGACAGTGGGAAGGATCTTCATGGGGTCCTCCATATGGATCTGGTGGTGTTGTTGAGATAAGGTCTTTACTGGAGGAAAACGTATGGACCTGGTGGGAGAAGGTCAAGGTGAGGGAGAGATTTGTTTTCCCAAGATGGGCAGGAAACGATAAGAGTTCTCTAATCGTTTTCGAGTTCCGTCCTTATCCTGGCACGTTATTCCTCTTCCCTGTCATGCGAGGGTCTAGATAGTGACAAGATAACGTGCATTAGGCTTTGCCTGTGACAGGGCTACCTTTTCAAGTAGTGATTGATGCGTTTTGATTTTGATGCGTGACTCTGTTTTCCAGAACTGTTTTGGCTATACCGCTGGCAATGATGAACATACAGCCTGCCATCTGCATGGGACTGAGTGTCTCATGAAACATGGTCCAGCCAAAAATCACCACCGCCACAGGTTCGCTGTAGGCAATGGTTCCGAAAACCGCTACAGGTAAACGGCTGAGGGCAATAATGGCGAACAGAATTGCCAGAAAGCCCGGGAAAAAGCCGATGGCCAGCAGCCAGCCACTTTGCCCTATATTCACCTCATCAAGAGAAAAGATAACCAGTGGTATCATCACGCAACCGCCGACAAAAAGCTGCCAGAAGGTGCGGGTATAGACATGAATGCCTGGGTCGATGATCCGGTTGATGAGGATAAAGCCTGCATAGCACGTCAGAGCCAGAACCCCTAAACCGATGCCGATGAGCTCGTCGCTACCTTGAGTGATATCGATCCTGAACTCCATCATCATCGCAAAACCGAAGAGTGCAATGCAAATCAGGCCAAGTGCGGCTTTGTTCAGCCGCTCTCCGAGAAAGAAATGGGCCGTAATTGAGGCCGCAAGCGGGGCCAGATAAATCAGCATAATTGCGTTGGCCATGGAAGTGTAATTCATGGCCTGAACATAAAAGATAATAAACCCTGCCAGAAAACCGCCATTGACGATAACTGGCCAGGAGGGCCAGACTCTCGCCAGTCGAATTTTTCCGACAGCGACCAGGAAAAGCAGCATGAAGGCGGAGCCCAGAATCAGCCTGAAAAAGGTTATGATTTCGGCGGACAGGCCAGTATGTTTGGAAAATACCCCGATAGTCCCCATCAGGATTGCGGATAAAAAAGCGTAGAGAAATGCAGCACTATTCATAAAAAATCACATTAAACAAAAGGGTCAGAGCAATATCAAAAACTACCCCATCAAATATGTCCCGGTACCGGCAGCAACAATCGAACGTGTATCACTTACCCATTCCGTCCGTACTACTGCAACGTTGTTTCCTTCAGGTAGTGCAGAGCCTGTAGCAATAAAGTGCTTACCCTTTCCACCCCTGAGGTAATCAACTCCCAGATCAATGGTTCCTACCTCTCAGAGGCGCCCGGGTATTCAACCAGATCTTTGTTCCCCTGCCATTCCGGGGCATTGCCGTGTGTATTGTCGAATGAGTGAAAATATGTAGGGCACAAACATCTTTATTCCAGCAAAAGAACAAAATCAAGTCTATAGCCAATGATTTCATTTTCCAGGGCCGGTACAATTCCATGGGGCGCTGATCAATAATATTTCAGGGACAGACCTCAGGCTGCTGTAGCAGCACGTTGGCCTGTTGGCAGCGGTGTCTTTTGGGTATGATATCGATTCCTCTGACCTATATGCTTGGCTTCATCCCCTCCAGCCATGCATCAATCTCGGCCAGGCTTTGCAGGACCTTTTTAAGCTGTTGGTCTTGAACTTCGGCATGTCCTTCAACAATGGCATCCTTGAGCGCATCTTTTACTGTCAAAATTGCCTTCAGGGGGATAGCACGAGAATTCCAGGCTGCAGCAGCTTCCTCCTTGCTCTTGAACCAGGCATCAATCCAACCCTCTATGAAGCAACCGTCATTTGCACACCCAGGATTAAATCTTGAGTGAGACCCGCCAAGAGCCGGAACTTCATGAAACTCATAAAGCTTTGCCTCACTCCCGCAAAAGGGGCAGGGGCTCAAACTGAATGTTGTCATATTTAATGCTCCTCTTTGGTTTGGCCTTTTAGCTCAAACCTCACCCGCCCATAAGTCCTGGGCAGCCCAGAATTGCAATCTTTTTTGCCGATTGGGATAATAGGTGCAGTAGCAGGTTTTCTCTCATGCCGAATTTGACTCAAGGTGATAGGGCGACGATTGACGTAATCCTCCTGGGTATGCGCCATTCGGTCCAGCCCCAATTTCTTAAGGGAAGCCTCATGGAGATTTCAGAGAAAACAGCTTTCCTTTCTATTTTAGCGAACTTCATTCTTGTGGCCATTAAAATCATTGTCGCACTATTTTCGGGTAGTCTGGCGGTTAAAGCTGATGCTCTGCATTCAGTGACAGATGTTATCTCATCTGTTGTCATTTTGATCGGTATCAAGATATCAAAGCGCCGCTCTCGTCATTTTCCATACGGACTTTATAAAGTTGAAAACCTTATAGCCATGGGTACCTCTCTGCTCATTGCAGTGGCAGGCTATGAAATCGGCAGAGAGGTTTTTTCTGCTTCACCACGTGACTTACCAACAAATATCCCCCAGGCAATTGCAGGGATTTCTCTCACTATCTGCATAGCTTTTCTTTTTTCCTGTTATGAATTGCGAAAGGGGAGAGAAGCCCTGTCGCCAAGCCTGGTGGCTGACGCGCAGCACATTTTGTCTGACGTGTTCTCTTCTCTGGTAATTCTGACAGCACTTATCGGCAGCGCCTCAGGCTTTAATATAGACCGATACTGTGCGGTGATTGTCATCTTCTTTATTGTGCGCTCTGCGGCTTCCATTTTCATTAATTCGATGCGGGTTCTTCTGGATGCTTCTCTTGACTATGACACTATGACCCGGATTCGTGAACTGGTCCTCTCCGATGCCCGGGTAAGGAAAATCAACGGATTGTGGGGGCGGAATGCAGGGAGATACAAGTTTGTCGAGCTTGATCTGACTCTGTGCGTGAAAGACCTGGAGAAAGGTCACAGGATAGCTGAGGAAATTGAAAACAGGATTAAAATGAACATTAAGCAGGTAGATCGGGTGCTCATCCATTACCAGCCTGAGGTTCATGATCATTTTGTGCTGGCAGCACCATTACAAACGGACCGCAAGACTCTGTCAGAACATTTTGGCGGGGCGCCTCTGTTTCATATTCTTCATTTTACCCTTGATACCGGAAGAGTTACCGATGAGCATGTTCTGGTAAATCCCCATGCAAATGAGGAGAAAGGCAGGGGAATAAAAACAGCCAACTGGCTATTACGATCCGGAATCGACATTTTGATTACAAATCACGATCAGACCGGTAAAGGTCCGGCCCTTGTATTCGGTAATGCGGGGGTGGAAATTCTTCTTACCAGAGAAACACAGGCAGCGGTTGCGATGAACTCGGTCAGAGAAAACATCCTTACGGAGTTAACTGACTATCAGGGCGCTGAATATAAGGAATATGCTACCGGCTCACAATTGGCAGGCTGATCGGGCGGGATTGGCCTTAGGGTTTTTCCAGGGCATTTTTGAATGAATACTGAAATTATGCTACATCACAATCTTCCACCTTTGGTCGGGGTGGCTCTGCTGCTGGTGGCGGATCTCACACTTGTAGATATTTTCAAGTACTGTGGTATTTACTGATGCCCTTTGGAATTAAGCACTTCGAATCCCACTTACCTGCTGACCTTGATCTCTTTATTAAAGGTCAGAATTTTTCATGATTGACCTGGCTTCTGCAAAACTTATCAGAAGGCCACTTTGCTCATCCCAAAGACTCAGGGAGAGATTTCGCAAGCCACTCAAGAATGGGATCGGATCAATTTCCTGCAATGCCGGGACTTCATCAAAACACTCTTTCAGCCTGTAGTTAGGGATGCGGGGGGCGAGGTGATGGATGTGGTGGTAGCCGATATTGCCACTGAGCCAACGCAGGAAAGAGGGCAACATATAGAACGAAGAGCCCTCCATGGCTGCCTTGAGACGATTCCATTCACTGTTATGGGACCAGTAGACATTACGAAACTGATGCTGAACATAAAATAGCCAGACGCCAAGCATGCTTGCTCCCAGCATCATGGGCAGAAAGATGAGAATCACAGCTTTCCAGCCGATTGAGACTACCAGGCAGGTTATGAGAAACAGGAGCATGCAATCAGTAAAGAGTACACTCTGCATCTCCCGGGCACGGAATCCTTTTGAGGGAAACCTGTTGAGGATGAGGAAGAGAAATGGTGCTGAGACAAAAATTATCACCAACGGGTTTCGGTACAGTCTGTAGCGAAATCTGGTCCATTTTTCAGCCTGACGGTATTCATCCAAAGTCATGAGCCATATATCACCAATACCCCTTTTCTCAAGGTTTGCCATAAATCGGTGATGCAGGGCATGGGTTCGCTGCCAGTCAAAGTACGAGGTGAAGGTCAGGATGCCGAGTATGTGGCCAAGCCAGGAACAGGCCCTGCGGGATGTAAAGTAGGAAGTGTGGCAACAGTCGTGAAAAATAATGAAGATCTGTACGACAATAGGGGCTGTACACAATGACAGGGGCAAAATGATCCAGAAAGGGACCTGATAATGCACAAATACAATCAACAGGGTGACGGAAGTAAAGTATATCCCTAAGGCAACGGTTGTCTGTACAAGAGATCTCCTGGTACTGGGAAGGGTATAACTATTCAGCACCTTATGCAGCTCAACTTGTTCCATCGAAAAACTCCTGAATATTCAGTGGTACAAGAAAATTGTATAAAGAACCTCTGTCTGATTATAGCAAGTATGGGGTAAAAGTGTAGATAAGGCCGACACACTTTCTTTTCTGTCGTATCGGCCTGTTTTCGAATATCGGGAGTTACATCGCCATTTTCAACTTAGGCTGATCAGAACTTTCTTCGAGAATGCCTGCTTTAACATCTTCAAGCGCATTGGTCAGCTGGTCGGGGCATGAGGTTGTTTTTCTACCGCAGGTGATGCCTTTAAGACGGGTAATCACTTCATCGATCTCCATACCTTGGACGAGGTTGGCAATACCGGTGAGGTTGCCTGGACATCCGCTGGTGAATGAGAGATTTTTCAGGGTGGTTCCTTCGATTTCGAACTCAATCAGTTTGGCGCAAACGCCGGTTGGTTTGTAGCTGTACATCTGGGAATAGTTCCTTTCATTGTTGGACGGTTTCCTCAGTTCCCCTGGAGCTGAAAGGACCGTCTCTGTGCTATGATAAATGATTCATGAAAAAGGCGAGAAGTGCAACTATATCGTTGGAATTGTAAGCCTTTCGGATAAATCGGTGCAGAGTATGAATTACTGGCAAAACTGTGTTTATTACCACATTGCGCGGAAAAACGCACCATTTGAGGGATTTTGTCAGGAGCCGGCAGGGATGCTGAGCCCCCGGGCACTTGCTGCAACGTAGATTAATGCAAAGCAATAGCCTGCAGCATTCTGTTTGTTTCCATTCTCTGCAGTTGGCTCACACCTTCCAATTCACCGCTCTTCCAGCATTAAAAACCTGCTTCTATATTCCTTAGGCGATAAACTTGTATGGCGTTTGAAGAGTCGACGAAACGCGCTGCTGTCTTCATAACCGATACAGCGGCTTATTTCCTCGATGTTGTCCAGTGAGTTTTCCAGCCGATCCCTGGCACTCTGAACTCGTAATTTTTGCAGGTAGTTCAAAGGGGATTCGCCGGTGGCGTTTTTAAATCGTCTTTTAAAGTGGCGTGGGCTCAGGCAGACAAACTCCGCTACCTGATCGATGGATATTGAACGGGCAAGATGATCACGCATAAACCGTTCAGCTTTGAGTATATCGGAATCTTTATGATTTTCGGTGAACTGACAGGTGGCGTATGGCGTTTGACTGTCATTATTCGGGTCGACCAGTATTGCCTTGGCGCAGGCTGAGGCGAGTTTGCTGGTGCCCTCCCGTCGGATGATCCTGAGGGCGAGGTGCATCAGGGCGCTCATGGCCCCAGAGCAGATTATATTGTCCTGTTCGGTGAGAATTTTGCCGATCTGCAGATCGACCTCCGGATAACGGAACCGGAACTTTTTTTCAAACTGCCAGTTGGTCGTGGCCTGCCTGCCGTTCAGTAAGCCTGTTTCGGCCAGCAGGAATGATCCTGTGCAGATTGAAGCCACAGTGGTTCCTGAAGCATGCTGTTGCTGTATGAATTCGATGGTTGGAGAGTTATGCAGGCTGCCTGAGTCGGGGATTGGAAACAGTGCAGGGATGATCAGGTAGTCTGATTGTACTGCGTCGGTGAAAGCGAATTGTGGCAGGATTTGCATACAATTGCTGCAGGTGACGGGGTTGCCATCTGCAGTGACGATCTTTGTTACAAATCTGTTGTCTTTGCTTTTGGTGAGGGTGCGATGCCAGACGTTGGCGATGGCAAAGGTGTCGACCATATTGGAAATGCTGGAAGAAAGACAGCCGTCTGTGGCAAGAATCGTGATCATTTTCATAGAGAGGAAGTAGGCGAAGTTTGAGACTGTTTTATGGCCGGTTTTGCACGCAATATGTCACATATGCCTCTTTCACAAAAAATTCGCAAAGTGTATTTTACGTTTACGTTAAAAGTGTAGCACGGATACTCCGGGAAGGTAATGTTTGTAGTGAAAAACAAATGATTAAATATATTCAATACAAATAGATAACTGTTCGCTTATCGAGGATTGGCAAATGCGGCAATCCGACCAATTTCAGATTTGAGGTGAGAGATGAGTAGATGGCTGCCCACGAGCTGTGCATTATGCGCACAGAATTGCGGTTTACTGGTGAAGGTGGAAAACAACCGGATTGTAAATGTGAAAGGGGATCGGGACAATCCACGCAGTGCCGGCTATCTCTGTCGCAAAGGCCAGAATATAGCAAATTTCCAGCATCATGCGGAACGATTGACCAAACCGTTGAAAAAGACTGCGGAAGGATTTGTTGAGATCTCCTGGGAACAGGCTTTGACTGAAATAGGTGCGAGGCTCCGCAGCATTGTCGGTACCCATGGCCCGCGATCCTATGCATTTATGGGTGGTGGAGGGCAGGCCAATCATTTTGAGGCGGCTTTTGGTACTTCACTTATGCGGGGGCTAGGCTCGCACTATCACTATAATGCGCTGGCTCAGGAGCTGACCGGTTTTTTCTGGTGCGCAGGCAGGATGCTGGGTAGGCAGAACAGGTTCCCAATACCGGATGAACATCAAGCGGATATGCTGGTCGGTATCGGCTGGAACGGCATGGAGAGCCATCAGATGCCCAGAGCGCCCCTGGTGATACGGGAATTTGCCAAAAATCCTGATAAGCTGCTGGTTATCATCGACCCAAGGGAGTCGAGGACGGCCAAAGAGGCGAACATCCATGTCCCGCTTCGGCCGGGCACGGATGCCCTGTTTACCAGAGCCATGATTGCTATAATTTTGCAGGAAGGGTGGGAGGATAGTGAATATCTCGATAATTTTTGTACCGGCTTTGAAGAGATCCGTGGCTGGTTTGAAAATTTCGATATTCATAAGGCGCTCGAGGTATGTCACGTTGATTTTGAACAGGTGCGAAATGTCTGCCGGGAGATGACCAGCAGATCCTGGTGTCTGCATTTTGACCTCGGTGTTTACATGAACAGGCACTCTACGCTTGCCACCTATCTGCATATGCTGTTGCTGGCAGTCTGCGGCAGATTTTGTGTGCCCGGCGGTAATGTCATCCCTGGCGCGGTAATGCCGATTGGCAGCCATAGCGATGAACGGCTGGCCAGGACCTGGCGCACTGTCGAGACGGATTTTCCCGCTATCTTGGGTTGCTTTCCGCCCAACGTGATGCCTGAGGAGATCCTCTCCGGAAAAGATGATCGGTTGCGGGCTGTGGTGGTAAGCTCTTCAAATCCAGTACGTTCTTATGCCGACACGAGTGCTTATGAGAAAGCTTTTAAAGAGCTTGATCTACTGGTGACTGTGGAGATAACCATGAGCGAGACTGCTGAGTTATCTGATTACGTTTTACCTGCCCGAACTGCATACGAGTCATATGATGCATCATTTTTCACCTGGAATTACCCTGAAATCTTTTTTCAGATGCGCCATCCAGTGGTGGAACCAGAGCCGGAAACCAGGGAGTCGGGCACTATTCTTGCGGCGATCGGCAAGGCGGCAGGGTTGTTACCTGAATTACCGGACTACCTTTACGAAGCAGGTGAAAAAGATCGTTTGGAATACACCATGGCACTTCTTACCTGGCTCCAGCGAAACCGCAAGTACTCGAAATTGATGCCACTGATCATTGCCGAAACCAGGAAAAAAGGATCGGAGTCGATAAACCTCGACGCGCTCTGGAGTTTGTTTCTGGTTTCTCCACCAAGCCTTAAAAGGAATGTTGCCAGGGCCGGAGTTGTTTCTTCTTCAAAATTTGGAGCATTTGGAAATCTGCGAAAGATATTAAGAGCCGTAAGAGGGGTTATCAACTATCGTTCCGTTGCCCCGCTGGCCATTCTTACCCCCCAGGTCTCTTTTGCTGAGAAATTGTTCAATAAAGTTGTCGAAAGTCCTTCAGGACTATGGCTCGGCAAATCAGGTGATGACAATATTGCGGAACTGATGACCAAAGATAAAATGGTTAATCTCTATATTCCGGAAATGGCAGAGTGGATAAAAGAGATCCAGCCGGAACTGGAAGAGAAGGCACTGCAGCAGGATGCTGACTACCCATTTGTTTTAAACGCCGGCCGCCATAAGCCTGAAAATGCCAATACCCTGATGCGCAAGCCGGATTGGAATGAGGGGCGTAGAACTTGTACGCTGGCGATGAACCCGGTGGATGCAGAATCATTGGGCATCGTTGATGGCGAGACGGTCAAAGTCATCACCGAAGCGGGTCAGGAACGTATTGAGTTGGAGGTAACAGGGGAAGTACGTCAGGGGCAGGTGTTGATTCCCCATGGCTTCGGACTCAAATATCGCGGTGAAGTACACGGTATCAATGTGAATCGTCTGACCAAAAACACCCATCGCGACAGGCTGGCTGCAACTCCATTGCACCGTTATGTCCGTTGTCGGGTTGAGAAGGTGGGGGAAGGCACGTTGGATGTTGGAAGGCCGTGAGAGGTGAGAGGGGAGAAGGGGGTTGGATGGTGGACGTGAGATTTAGGGTACTTCTGCCCTCTAACTTCTAAGCTATGACCATAAGGAAAAATTCGATGAAAAAACATAACTGCGAAAACTGCAGATTCAGAGCGAGGTACGATAATAACCCAAAGTCATTGCTGGGACGCCTGTGGCACTGGCACATTGGTTGGTGCCCAGGCTGGAAACGCTATCTGAACGCGTTACCGGAAGAGAACCGGGCAGATGTCGTTGAGAGGTATAAGAGGGTGTCTGACAAGTAAAGAGATTAAAGGGCATTACAGCTCAAAGTGTTTTCTGCCCCAGTCACGCATCAGCGTTATTATCTCCCGCAGACTCTCTCCACACTCGGTCAGCGAGTATTCCACTTTGGGCGGTACCTCCGCATAGACCTTGCGCGAGATGATTCCGTCAGCTTCCAGTTCACGGAGCTGTTTGGTCAGCATGTGCTGGGTTATTCCCGGCATCATCCGCTTCAATTCACCAAAACGATATGTCTTCTCCAGTAAATGGTAGAGCATAACCCCTTTCCATTTTCCACCAATCAATTCCAAAGTTGCCTCAACCGGGCATCCCTGGTTGCATTTATATGTGTCGTGACGCATTGATTTTCCGCAATAGTATGTTTTTTGATACTACGTAATTAAATTATGCCTACTTGCACGTCAAGCATGTACTTCCTATACTTCATGTGGTCAACAAATAACCGTTATGCTCACTCGGCAGAGGAGGGTGCAGGGTTGGGTATGATCTGAATTTGTTGGGTGAACAATCTGCAGAGTGGAACTGTCGCCTGGAAATTTGAATTATTTATATTTCACAAAAAAGATGTAAGGGGGAGCAGATGAATTACCAAGGGTTTACGACATTCAAGGCTGAACAAAAAGATGCAATTCTCACCGTCTCTTTTGATTATCCGCCGGTAATTATTCAGGGCATTCCAATGCTTGACGACCTGAATCGCCTGGCCGATACTGCTTGAGGCAGATCGCAGTGTCAAGGTCGTGGTGTTTCAGTCTGTGCACCCTGAGATTTTCGTGGCACATGCCGACACAAATTTTTTGAAGGATATGTCGACCAAAGCGGTCTCCCGTGAAGAAGTTGAGCTACTCTATCTGCAGACCACGCTGGAGAGAATCAGTAAACTGCCCCAGGCCACCATTGCCAAAATCGAGGGGTTTGCGCGGGGTGGCGGTCACGAATTTGCCCTGGCCTGCTATATGCGTTTTGCCGCTCGCGGCAAGGCGAAGTTTATGCAGATGGAGGTTGGCATGGGCATTCTGCCCTGCGGCGGTGGCGCTTCACGCATGGCACGGCAGGCCGGGCTTGGCAGGGCCCTGGAAATCATTCTGGGCGCACGGGATTTTGACCCATCCAACCCCATTCTACTGAATGATTTCCGGGGGCTTGCCAGAAAAACAGCCGGGCCGGCTGAGGTAAACCTTGTGTAATGCTCTGGTGCGGGATGGATCAGTGGCGTGGTTGATGTTTCAGGGTGAATCAGAGTTCTCACCGTGATTCATAAAGGCAGGATTATCTGGTGAAGTTTGTGATGAGCGCAACCTTGGAGTAGTTGTAGTAATCTATGTTGGAATAGTTCTCCTGATAGGCGATACCAACTTCAGGGGTATAGCCGAATATCTGCAGGTTGCTTTTAACTATTGAAAAGCTGATCTTGATAATATCATCGTCTCGGGTTTGTCCCCAGAAAGGATCGGTTCCCTGGTAGGTACGTTTGCCGAAAGACAACGATGGGCGGAGTTCCAGGGAATCAATAATGGAGTAATAGAGAGTCGCACCTATTGAGCCCCCGTAATATGTATAGGCCTTTTCATCAGTGTGGGAACCTTCGAGATAGAGATCCGCAGTCCAGCGGATCTTCCCGAAGTTTCTGGTGCTAAGGCTGGTTGTGAGAGTTGTATTGACCGCATCGAGATAACTTGCGTCTATGACTTTGAGATAGCCTAGTTCGAAGTCAAATTTAAGGTCGTAATTTAAAAACTTATTTGGCGAATATATGATATTTCCATATGGGTATTCATAAAAATGATCACCAGCGTAGAAGTTTTCATTGAGCCCTGCCTTAAATCGCATTTCAGGAAATGCTGGAGGTGTAACCTGAATTCCCACGTTCGCGCCGAATCTATCGAAATCACCTCCTTCATAATCGGTAAAAAAAGCGTCTACATATGTGACCAACCAGTTATCATCGAAATGGGCACGGGCAGCTCTCAGTGAATAATTGATTCCCCAAATTTGTTCATTATTCTCAGGCTCAATAACCTCCATGGGCTGTCCCAGGATGGTAATAATTTTTTTGTCGGTGAAATTACAGGGGTTGCTGTCACTTACCAGGGCGAAATCGAGGTGTACAAAGCCAAGTCGTGAGTCTATCTCATCAAGATAGACATCAATGTTTCTTCTGACGGCCCAGGGGATGTTCGGCCTGTCCAGTACGCTGTTAAAGAGTTCTCTCGCTGATCGGTATTTGTGATCCAGGTAGAGAGCCCTGGCCAGTTCGAGCTGAACCCGAGGGCTTGGTGATTGCTGGGCCAGGGCCTGAAATATCTGAACTGCGGATTCGGTGTTCCCCTTGTTGAGCTCCACAAGACCAACCTCAAAGAGAACCTGCAGTGGGTCTGTTGCGTCAGATTGGAGAACTACCTTTTGCGCGGCGACAGCAGATGCTGGAAAAAAGAAGCCTCCGCTTCCCAGTAAAAGCATAGCCAGAAAAAAGAGGCTTTTGAATGTCATAGAGCAAATTTCAATTTATTGACTTATTTTACTGCTCCAAAGCTACCAACATATCCTGAATCGCCTGATGTGCTAACCAATGAGAAAACTCCACCGGCTTCCTCAGCATTTGGCCCGTAAAACTTTCCTTCTGCACCGCCTGTAAGTCCATTATCCGTCGTTAATTGCCCTGAAAATTTATTGGATCCCTCACTAATACTTAAGGTATTTTTGGTTATATCAAGGTCTGAAGCATCGGTGAATCCACCAGTATCGGCCAAATTGTACTTTTGAGTATTACTTGTAGTGAAGGTTACATTTCTATTCTCGAAATCTGCGGTAAGTTCCAAATCACTTTGCGTAAGAAACGGATCGTCATATCCCGTATCTATATAAAAACCAGTTGTTGATCCATTAAATGTCGCACTTCCTGTCGAGGGGATTGCGCTGTCAGGCGTTAGTGTACCTATTGTGATTGCCTCAAAAGACCTGTTGGAATCGTCAACTTTGTTAAACCATATACCAAAAGTCTGATAGTCGAAGCCTGCATTATATGGATCTGAAAATGCTCCCAGCTTGGATCTATCGTCGCTTAAAACAAGTATCACTGAATTATCTGTGATAGGGTTTATTGTGCCGGAATTATCATTCCAATCAATGGTTCCCTTAGGGGTGGTGACTGACACACTTTGCACATCGCCATTGGAATTATATTCAATTTCTGCTGTGGAATTAGAGCTGATACCTTGGTCTGTAACGGTAACAGTACCGTCACTTATCTCAACATCAAATCCGGCGGATAATCCTGATTCAGAAAAAGGTTGGGGGGCTATGTCATTGGCTGTATCGGTTGAACTGCCGCCACCGCCACAACCTGTCAGAGTCAAAAGGCCCAAGCTGCAGCTAACAACTGAGAAAGCCTGTAAAAGTTTCATTTCATATTCTCCCTCTGTTTTATTTGGGTGTTTCTATTTTCCACGGTCCTTTTAAGGTCTTTGGGGGTGCAAGAGCAATGGAGGTTTTGGCGGATAATGCTCTCTTTATATTGTAGTTCGTGTAAATAGTCGTAGATGCTCTTGATAATAGTTAGGTGTAGTTATATTTATAACAAATTGATGTAGTGTCAATGTAAAATACGGCCTACTTGTTAAACGGATTTAAGTTGTTAGGCAACTATCGCTTGAATTGCCTCGAATTGCAGGTGGTTTGATGGTTGTGTAAGTGACGGAAAAATTTTAAAAAAAAATTATATTGCGATTGAACCTCAGATTACGATTTGTGATGGGAGATGAAAGGGGGGGAGGAAGGACTACATCACCGCCATCTTTGGTTGCAACGATTTTACGATGTAACATTCAGCGTATGAAGTGAAGAACAGATTGAATTCAATGTTCACGGTGTAATCGCCTGCCATCTCACGCCTAACTCCTGACCAGCTTTTGCTGAGCTTCAGAGCTAATCTGAAAAATATCAAGAGAGGTATCGCACGACAGGTCGAAAATGTGGTGTGGTTCGTGGCATGTATTAAGGGTCTATTATTAGAAAGGCTCTGGATAATCGAAATTGGGCCCATTGGTGTCATACCGTCAGATTCGAAGTGTGAGACACCCGGAGCCAAAGCTGGTTTCTGGCAATTGAAGACATGACTCGGTAAAAAAGGCCCGTTGAAATAATTTTTCTTTACTGCATCATTACCGGTGTTACTCCTCCTCCGGAGTGGCTCTAGGTTATGTAATATAGCAATCTCATAGTATTATTTCTCGATATAGGCTGGTGGCAGGGAATTGCAGTGTTTTATCAAATGTGCACTGGCCGATTCTGCCACTGGGGTATGACAAATGCCTGCTGGACATGAGTGAAAGCGTTTTTAATGTTAGGCTATGTGGGCAAGCTTTTGCTCTTTCGTGATAATAGCAAGATGGGACTTGTCGAGACGTGAGTCCTCTACATCTATTTCGAGAAGTCATTTCAAATGAAAGTGGTGCTAAATTATGGAGGCAGGATATGGGTATTCTCTCTTGGGTTTTCCTTGGCCTGGTTGTGGGCTTGTTAGCGAAATTTATTATGCCGGGGGCTGATCCCGGTGGCTTTATCGTAACAATTATTATCGGAATTGTAGGTGCCTTTGTGGGTGGCTTCATTTCAACCAGGCTTGGCTTCGGCACCGTAACCGGTTTCAACTTCTCCAGCTTGCTCATAGCTACTGGTGGTGCCGTTTTATTACTTTTAGGGTATCGAATGATAAAAAAATAGCTTGTCGTAGTTGCCGGTTCATTCACACATCAATGTGATGCCCCACGCCTCACTCCCGGCCAGTGGTTGCTGGTTCTCAGGGGTAATCAGAAAACATTTTGATGTATATACAGGCTCTTAATCAATGTTATGATAAAGGGCCTGTTTTTCTTTGTAGTTATAATTTAGAAAATTTTATGCGTTACAATTCAGAGAGAGTTGGAGGGGCCATGGATCCATATCCATGGCCCATTTTGGGTTAAAATTTTAAGTTTGTTGAAACAAATAATTGTAAGCCAGTCCAATTTCGCTCATCAATTTGTGTCAGTTTTTTTCGAGCTTTCTTTTGCTCTATACAGTAATAAACAAGCTACATTTCAAAGAACAGGGGTGCCCGTGGATTACGAGCTGAGATTATACCCTTAACCTGATCCGGGTAATGCCGGCGTAGGGAATCATTGTTTTTCTCCACCTCCTCCCCCCCCCTCGATTTGAATTGTGTTGGTCTCTGTTTTTCGCCTTTTGCGGCAAAGTTTGTAAGCTATTAACATTCAGCACAATGAATAAGAGTAAATCATGCACGTTGTAATTAATGATCAGAAGTATGCGCTGGCCGAAGAGGCCACCGTAAAGGATGCTCTGCATTTGCTGAATATGACGGAAGAAGGTCTCGCTGTAGCCGTCAACTATGCAGTTATCCCCAAGAATAATTGGCCAGTCCATGTGCTGTCTGACGGCGATGTGGTAATGCTTGTTATGGCGACTCAGGGGGGCTGAGATGAAACTGCTGGTTATTTCCACTCCCGGTTTTGATGGTGCGGAGACAGAGACAATTAACGCATTATTTTCAGCAGGTCTTGAGATTTTACACCTGCGTAAACCTGGGTGGAGTAATCTTCAGATGGCTGAGTTGCTGGATGGGATTGATCCGGCTCACCACCCCAGGATAATGATCCATTCCAATTATGATTTGTTGGAAAAATACCAGCTTCGCGGAGCTCATCTTCCCTCCAGATCGATTCATCCGTGTAGCACCACGCCTGCTTACAGTCGCAGCAGGTCCTGCCATTCCATAGAAGAAGTCGAGTGTTTGGCCGGTATCTATGAATATCTCTTTATCAGCCCGGTTTTTGATTCGGTGTCCAAGCAGGGGTATTTGTCGGCAGTTTCTGTTGATGAACTGCACAACTGTACGAACAGTTCCGGCAGAAGACTGGTTGCCCTGGGGGGTATAACTGCACAAAAGCTTCCTGAACTTTCCTCCAGTATTTGCTGGGGTGCTGCCGCTCTTGGCACTATCTGGCAGCATGAAGGAGTGGTCGAGCGGGTAAGTGCTTTTCGAAATTTGCAGAAGATTGCCGACCGAATCTGAGCCACGATTCTGTCTGGTCGCTATGATTAGAGTACCTTAAATTTCTTATAAAAATAGAATTATTATGATTGCTGGAAAAATTCAGTTTATTACAGACCCACGCCCTGATTCCAGTCTTGTGGAGCAAGCGGAGGTCGTTTGTCGCGCAGGGATAGATTGGTTGCAGTTTCGTTTTAAAGATGCCGATCGGGATGAGAAGCTTTCAGTAGGTAAGGAGGTGGCCGAGATTTGCCGGAGTTTCAAGGCAACATTTATGGTCAACGACGACATTGAGCTGGCTGCGGAACTTGGTGCCGACGGCGTTCATCTCGGCCTGGATGATGGTGAGCCTCAAATGGCCAGGGATTTGCTCGGTAGCTCGGCGATCATTGGCGGGACATGCAATACTTTTGCAGATATTGAGCTGAGACACAAGCAAGGCGTCGATTATATCGGGCTCGGGCCGTATCGATTTACCTCAACCAAAAAGAATCTGAGCCCGACTCTTGGGCTTGAGGGGTATCGGACCATAATGCAGGAATGCCGGCGGCGGGGGATTACAACTCCAATTGTCGCCATTGGCGGAATTGCGGTTGAAGATATCGCACCGCTTATTTCTTCAGGTGTCCATGGTGTTGCCATTTCATCACTCATTCTTGATGCCGAAAATCCCCAGAGCAGGATAGCTGCCATCAGGCAACAGGTTTCATAAGTTTACGCAGCATTTTTTGTAATCCCAAAATCATATATGCGTATTATGCGTGGTTACTCTATATCTCAGGAGAAGAATCGTGAGTGGAAGTTCTTTGAAAATAGCAGATTGCACATTTGAGTCTCGTCTTTTTACGGGAACCGGCAAATTCGCTTCAAACAATCTGATGCGCAATGCCATCATCGCGTCGGAGAGTGAGTTGGTGACGGTGGCGCTGAAGCGTGTCGATCTGGCAGATAACAATGATGATATTTTGCGTCATCTCGATCATCCGAGGCTTCAGTTGCTGCCAAATACTTCTGGCGTGCGTAATGCCAGGGAGGCTGTTTTTGTGGCCCAGATGGCGAGAGAGGCACTTGGTACCAATTGGCTGAAACTAGAAATTCACCCCGACCCTAAATACCTGCTGCCTGATCCGGTTGAGACGCTTCTGGCTACCGAGGAGTTGGTAAAACAGGGGTTCATCGTTATGCCATATATCCAGGCAGATCCTGTTCTCTGCAAGAGGCTGGAAGAGGCCGGGGCGGCAACTGTTATGCCCCTAGGAGCACCAATTGGCACCAATAAAGGTATCCAGACTGCAGAGATGTTGAAAATCATTATCGAGCAATCACAGGTGCCGGTTGTGGTTGATGCGGGAATAGGGGCTCCATCCCATGCCGCGTATGCAATGGAGCTTGGTGCCGATGCTGTATTGGTCAATACCGCAATTGCCGTTTCACTTAACCCGGTGCAGATGGGACAAGCTTTTAAAATGGCGGTTGAAGCCGGTCGTATGGCATATGAAGCGAGACTGGCAGAGGTACGCGACAATGCCGAGGCGAGCAGCCCCTTAACTGCCTTTCTTGATAATGAGTAAGGGGGTGTTATGAGTTTTTATGATGAATTAATCCGCCATGACTGGCAGGCAACCAGCGATTCAATTGTTGCTAAAACGGAAAGTGATGTGCGGGGAGCCCTGGCCAAAGAACGTCTTGGGCTTGATGATTTTAAGGCTCTGATCTCCCCTGCGGCTGCGCCATTTCTCGAAGAGATGGCCCAGCGCTCGATGCAGCTTACCCAGAAAAGATTTGGTAAAACCATCCAGCTCTATATTCCGCTCTATCTTTCCAACTACTGTACTAACGGTTGTGTCTACTGTGGTTTCAATTGCAAGACCGCCATAGGTAGAAAGAAATTGAATATGGAGGAAATAAGACAGGAAATCGAGGCGATAAAGAAGCTTGGATATTCCCATATTCTGCTGGTCAGTGGCGAGGCGCCCCAGGTTGCGGACGCCGATTATTTTCTTAAAGTGCTCAGGGAAATTGGTGATGATTTTTCCCAGTTGGCAATTGAAGTGCAGCCGCTTCAGCAGCACGAATATGAAAAGCTGGCAGCAGCAGGTCTGAATTTTGTCTGTATCTACCAGGAGACATACAACCGGGAAAAATACGGCGAATATCACCCTTTCGGCAGTAAGGCGGACTTTCGTTACAGGCTGGAAACTCCCGACAGGCTCGGCAGGGCCAGGATTCACAAAATTGGTTTGGCCTGTCTTCTCGGGCTGGAGGATTGGCGCACCGATTCCTTTTTTACAGCCATGCATCTACATTATCTGGAGAAGACGTACTGGCGAACCCGGTACTCTATTTCCCTGCCCCGGTTGCAGCCGCATGCTGGCGGTTACGAAGCAAATCATCCTATCAATGACAGGCAGATGGTCCAGTTGATCTGTGCATACCGGCTCTTTGCCCCTGAGATGGAAATATCTATTTCCACCCGTGAGGGAAGAAGGTTTCGTGATAATGTGGTTCGGCTGGGGGCTACCTCATTCAGTGCGGGTTCGAGCACCGAGCCCGGTGGTTATGCCAATCCCGGCGGTGAGCTGGAGCAGTTTACCATAGATGATGACAGGAGCCCGGCAGAGGTCGCAGAGATGATTCGAGCCCAGGGGTATGAGCCGGTCTGGAAAGATTGGGATAGCATAATGACAGCTGGTGCAGAGGAGAAGGAATGATATTGTCGGAGCAGGAAAAAGAGAGATATGCCCGTCATATTATCCTGGATGGCGTCGGTGAAGCCGGTCAGCAGAAGTTGAAAAAGGCCAGGGTGCTCATTGTGGGAGTAGGGGGCCTCGGTTCGCCGCTGTCTCTATACCTGGCAGCGGCAGGGGTTGGCACGCTCGGGCTGGTAGACGATGATCTGGTCTCAGTCTCGAACCTGCAACGGCAGGTACTCTATTCGTCAGAAGATGTCGGCCACTCCAAGGTGAACGTTGCCAGAGAAAAGCTGCAGGCACTCAATCCGCATATCACCATCAGGGCGAATGAATGCAGACTCCTCGAAGAGAACGCTCTGGAGTTAGTTCAAGATTACAATATTATAGTGGACGGCTGTGACAATCTCTTCACCAGGTATCTGATAAATGATGCCTGTGTCAGGCTCGGCAAAGTGTATGTTTATGGTGCTATCCGTGAGTATAGTGGTCAGGTAAGCGTCTTTAATTTCCAGGGGGGGCCTTCGTATCGCTGCCTGTACCCGTATAGCGAGTTGGTAAAAAATGCAACCCAGCCGCAAGGGGTGATGGGGGTGTTGCCGGGAATTGTTGCCAACTTGCAGGGTTCAGAAACGATCAAGCTTATTACTGGTGTGGGTACTCCGCTTTCAGGAGAGTTAATGCTTATCGATTTACTGACCAATATGTTTCAGAAAGTCACAATAGCCAGGCAGGAGAACTGGGGCGAGAATCTACTGGTTTGATTGGTCTCTTAACTCTATTAATTCAAATAATTGCGGATTGATTGCTTTCGAAATATCGTGACTACTCCTGCTCCTCGGCAATACAGTCGTTTCCCCGGAAACTCCACGACACTATAATCCCGTCGATAACCTCGAATAATGTTTCGCAGCTATAGGTTTGAGTGCGGTCCGGTACACCACCATAAGATTGGCGGAAGGCAGTGCCGCTCTCATCAAAATAGTTCTGGTAGGTGGTGGGTGAGCCGGGAAAGTATATATCCCGTTGAAAATAGTAAACGAGAAATTTTGATTCTTCCGTTTCGTAGGTTCGTTGGGGCGGTCCCCAGGTTTGGGTGAGTTCCAGTTCCGGCTGCCCCACCCAGGCGTTCACCACGTCCTTATAGCCTTCCGTGGTGGCGCATCCGCAAACCATTACGAGTGCCAGCAGAGTTGCCGACAAAAAATGCTTTCTGAGCCGCCTGGTCATTGTCGCTCCCTCCTCCGTGGGCAGGGGATGGATACACCCCTGAAACGTTATGATCCTGTGCTCGTATTTAAGCCAAGGTAATTGACTTCAAAGAGTAACAGTATCGTCTCAGATTTGGCCTGTAAAATCAATGTCTATAGCTTTCGTTGGTGAGTCGTTTAGAGGGGAAATGAGATGAGAACCAGGCTGCTGTTATCAATCTGTCATATAAAACAGGATGCTGGTTGATATTCCGCAGGCTGCGGGAAGAAAATAATTTTTTTCTATTGTGAAGCAGTGCCCAGCAGACCGGGTATGAGGTGTATCCTCTCAGGTCTGCTGGCCTTTCATTACACCGCTTAGAACTGATAACTGTACTGCGCGCCAATCAACCAGGCTGATCCTGCTATAAAAGAGTGGACACTCAGATAAGCCAATATTAAAGAGATTGGCAGGAGGAAGATATGAGTGTTCAAAGAAGAAGATACGATCCAGATTTCAAGCGCAATGCAGTTCAGCTGACCGATGATCCCGGCAGGTCAGTGCAAGATGTAGCCGACAGTCTCGGTATCTCTAAAGACCTTCTCTACAAGTGGAGGCGTGAGTTTCGAGCCAAAGAAGAACTAGCTTTCCCTGGGAACGGTCGTGAGGCTCTGACTGAGCAGGAAAAGAAAATCAGGGACCTTGAGAAAAAGCTCAAGGATGCCGAGATGGAACGAGATATCCTAAAAAAAGCTGTGGCCATCTTCAGCAGAGCACCGAAATGAAATATAGATTCATTGAAAAGAACCGCTCAGCATTTCCGGTGAAGAAGATGTGCCAGGCTTTAGAAGTTACCCCGAGTGGTTTCTATCGTTGGGAGAAAGCCCCTATCTCCACGCGAAAACGAGAAAATATACGGATTAAAGAGCGCGTGAAGGAAATCTTTAGCGCTCATAAAGGCATGGTCGGCAGCCCGCTTGTTACCGCTGACTTGCGAGATGAGCGTGAATTTTCCAGCGTTAGTCGGCCTCGCGTTGCGCGATTAATGAAAGAAATGGGGTTGAGGTGCAAAACAACAAAGAAATTCGTAGTAACAACCGATTCAAAACATAAGCAACCTGTAGCGTCGAATCTGCTCGATCGTAAATTCTCAGTTTCAGCTCCAAACACCGCCTGGGTGAGCGATATCACCTACATCAAGGTCGGTGCAAAATGGCATTATCTCACAGTGTTTATTGATCTATTCTCTCGCGCGATTGTTGGCTGGGATCTGAGCGATTCCCTGGAGAGTAAATCTGCAATATATGCACTTAAAAAAGCAATAATGAGGCGCAGGCCTGCACCAGGTTTGATGATCCATAGTGATCGTGGCATTCAGTATGCAAGTTCCAGTTTCAGGGCTGTACTAACACAGAATGGATATATTCAAAGCATGAGTCGCAAGGGAAATTGTTGGGATACTCAGTTATAGTGGTATTGAATGTCAGGCTAGCCTGACCCGTGCTGGGATTGGCTCTATTGCCTTTGCGTTGACCTGTCGGCTGGCCCTGGCGTTCCCCATGCATCACTGGGCCGATTGCTTGTGACCTAATAGGAGCTTTGTCCTGCATCTTGAGTGTCCTGTCCTGTAATCCGGGCTGGTGATACCTACTAAACTTTTAGGAGGTAGTCGATGAGCAGCCAACTGACACGTGAGGTAATCCTTGGTGTTGATACCCACTTGGACCAGCACATTGGAGTCGTCATTGATAGCGTAGGCAAACTTTTAGGTCATTTATCAGTTACAGCTAATTCAAAAGGATATAAACAATTAGCTAAATGGGCTCGATCTTTTGGAGACCTGCAAAGAGCGGGGATTGAAGGTACTGGAACTTATGGTGCGGGCCTGGCCAGGTATCTTGCTGCGGAGGATGTTTTAGTTCTGGAAATTAATCGACCAGATCGTTCAATGCGCCGATTTCGTGGAAAATCTGATCCAACAGATGCTGAGAGTGCAGCCCGCACCGTTTTATCAGGTACCGACTGTGCAGTTCCAAAATCACAGTCAGGTGCAGCAGAAGCAATGCGTATTATTTCAGTTGCTCGACGTAGCACGGTTAAATCCAGGACACAGACAATCAACCAGCTAAGAGGCTTGTTAATTTCTGCGCCAGATGAAATAAGATCAAGATTATGGAAATCAAATGCTGCCGAGTGTGCGAAATGCTGTGCACGCCTTCGTTCTTTGGGTGAAACAAACTGGTCGAAAACCTTGGCAACAACACTTCGCCTCCTTGCTAAGCGCTGGTTATACTTGACAGAAGAACTGAAGTTATTAGACAAAGATCTGGAACAATTGACTGCAAAAGCAGCTACGCGGGTGCGTAAGCAGTTTGGTGTCGGGCCTCAAACAGCTGCCATATTGCTATCTGTAGCCGGCGATAATCCTGAACGTTTACGAAGTGAATCAGCACTTGCATCGTTGTGCGGTGTTAACCCTTTGGAAGCATCTTCTGGGAAAACAGTCCGTCACCGCCTGAATAGAGGTGGTAACCGAGCTGCAAACAATGCTCTCTGGACGATCGCCATGGTACGCATGAGGAGTGATCCACGCACCCAGGTTTATGTCGCTCGTAGAACTGCAGAAGGAAAATCCGTGAAAGAGATACATCGTTGTTTGAAACGTTATATTGTCAGAGAATTGTACCCATTAATTTTGGCTGATTTGGAAGATGCCGCCTTGACCTCTTGACATAGGAGCGTCAATGCAGTCGCTGAATCCTTCTTTGCCTCTTTGAAGACACAGCTGACTCATCACGTGAAATTTCGCGACAAATTGGAAGCCGAGCATTCACTGTTCAACTATATAGAGGTCTATTTTAATCGTCAGAGGAAGCACTCGACGAACGGTTACAAAGCACCAGCTCTTTTTGAGCAGGAGTGGTGGGATAGGGACAAAACGGCTTAACTAGGGTTCCACTTTATTGTTGCAAGATCAGGCATGCCCGCTGGCACTGACGTCCAAGTCATCGGCAGGAAGCCCGCTTCCCGTTGGCGGAGTGAATGACTCGTGGATATCAGTACCCAGGAAATGAATATAGGTTAGACCGAGATCGATTACGCTATTGGTGCTGATGGCGTAACCGATTCCTGCGCTATACCAGAACCTGTCTGAATCGGGAATGGTGATGGTACGGTGTTCTTCATCTGCGGCTGGCTGATCATACGCGAAACCGGCACGCAGCATGATGGCTTCATTAAGTTGATAGGTAGTGCCAACACTGAACTTAAACGTATCCTGCCAGTCTTCCCGCTTGACTTCAACGATGCTACCTTCGATATCTGCGGTGAGAGATTCGAAACGGGACCAGCTCGACCAGTTGATACCAAAGTGCAGGGCGAGCCTGTCAGTAAGTTGGTGAAAACTTGCAACCTCAACCATTGCGGGTAGTTCAAGCGGTAGCTTACCGTTACCCGAGGGCAAACCTACCTCGGAAATAGCCGTTCCTTCCAGATCTAACGTCGCGTGATGCTTGTAGGTAATTCCAAGTCGGTTGTCCCGGTTAATCTGCCACATGGCGCCGATGTTCCAGTTCCAGGTCCAGTCATCGCCCTCCAGGTCGAGAAGAGTCGCCCCACCAAGGGATAGTGGCAATGAACTTTTCACTCTGCCTTCTCCCCAGATAGCGCTTAATCCCGCACCGATACTCAAAGTGTCGGTGATCTTTCTGGCAAGGCTGAAGTTTATGTCTGCCGTGGTAATTTCAGCAAGATCCCCAAAATGAGAACCTGTGAAGTCGGAGTCATATTCCACACCTGTATTAAAGTTCGAGCCCAAGGAAATACCGACCCACCAATCATTTTTCAGGGGATGCACCACTGAGAGGTTGGGCAACAAGCCGCCATTGGCTGCGTCATTCTGATGGGCAGACCCGTAAATTGCAGAGTCCCCGTCGATGTTAATTGCGGGCTTGATGTAGACGGCACCGACCGAGATGGCAGTACGATCAAAATAGCTCATAGCTGCGGGATTTCTGAAAATCACACTGCTGTTTTCCACAGTTGCTGCTTCGCCGGCATAGGCACGTCCCAGGCCGTTAGCAGAGTGTTCGCTGAGTTGAAATCCTGCCGCATCAACATTGGTGGCCATGGCAGCACCTAAAATAAATGGAGCTGCGAAAATAAATCTACTGTCTATCTGTTTCATAAATCAATCCTTTCTGTAGGTAGGGGAATCAGGCGGCATCCTGGGAGCCTGTCGGACTATTGCGATTTTCACTCAAATCGAGGCATCGAAGGAAAATTAAGCGGAGCCATATTATTGATATCGAAGTCTCACTTCGTTCGCTTATCTGCGAGCATTGATTTTTCTTCGATAACGATGAGTTGGCCGAAAAGGGCTTAGTCCGACAGACTCCTAGCACTGTTTGCTCAACTTCTTCAAGGGAAAACGTGTTGTCGATAAAAAAAGAAGTCCCGCTGGCTGTAAAGTGTGCTACACTGCTGTTATGATCTATGTAATTGTATTGCAATGATAAAATACGATTGTGGCAGGTTGGTGTGATGCAGTCTGATTGCAGGGTTCCCGGGAGCGAATCTCTTGAAAGGAGGGAGCAGGAGGGGGACGCCTGCCCGGATCCCCAAGTGAAGCGACAGCCATGGACAAAGACCAGTTGAGCCAGTTTATTCGCAGTGAAGCACATGCCATCGATATGGCAACCAAGTGTGATGATAAAGATGGGGGGCGGGACGCGTATGCCTCTCTAAAAATACTGCTGAATGCCTGGGTGGAAAATGACTATCCTGCGGGGCCTGATATCGGCTGGGCAAAGAAGATGCTCAAGCGCTATACGCTCTGGTGTTCAAAGGACGGCAAATACATTACTCTGCCGAAAAGCACCGTTGCTGGTCACTATGAAGAATATGAACAGGGCATATTTGCCGTAATTCGAAATAGACGTTCAATACGATTCTGGAAAAAACAGCCGGTACTGCGAGCCGATATAGAAAAAATAATAGAGTCCGCCCTCTACGCCCCAAGTGCTTTCCATAAAATGCCGTATCACTTTTATGTGGTGGAAAACATTCCGGTGGCCATCATCGAGGGAGATAGCAGCAATGAGAGTCTGCTGCAAAAAGCGCCCATAAAAATCTATGTGGCCATAGATGAACGTTTTTATGGGGAAAAAAATGCTCCCGCGCTGGATGCGGGAATGGCCATACAAAATATGCTTTTGGCTGCCCATGCTCTCGGCCTGGGAGCGTGCGTGATGTATCAGTGCGAGTTGGTTGATCAGCGCCGATTGCGTCGATTGCTGCAGGCCCCTGACTATCATATGGTCTATTGTGTCGTGGTATTAGGTCATCCCAACGAGGTTCCTATCCCGCCCGGTCGAGCAAGGGTTCGAGATGTGACCAGCTATATGTAAGCACATTTCTCATGTCACTTCTATGCACGTATTTCATGCACGTTTATCTTTCAATATTTCTTCCCTCTCTGCAGGCCATGCCAGCATAGTAGCTTCCACTTTCCAGGTTGCAGCTCGGAGTATTTCTTCTGTGCGGCTAGTATTTTAGAGGACATTGCTCATCCAGCTTTCCACGGCATGACCGATATTTTCCCTTCGAAGAGATTCAGGAACAAGGTAAACCGAGGTGAAGAATCCACGGCAATGTATTGCCAGGATAAATCTATTGCTGTCTCCATCGAGGATGGCTGCCCCATCTCCTTCAATCGTTCCGGGGTGGTTCGAGCTGATGATACTGCTCCAAAGCCAACGAGACACACCCTGTTGTGCAGGGGATATACATCACTTTTCAAGCTTGAGTCTACTTCAAACTGTTTGAAGATGGTCCGGATCGGCGCCCCCCATCTCTTTGGTCGTACGCAGCTAATAGCTTTAGCAAACTGTCTTAGCAGTCCTAATGCAGCAGGGCTGTTGGTCGAGTTTTCACCCAATGGCCAACTTTTATTAAAGCCTAGAAATCAGAATTTTTCTTTGAGAACATACAGAAGAGGCTATATAATTTTAACGACTGTGGTGTATTAGGCCGAAGGGTAATTAGCGAACATTGCTCGAAAGTGCATCTATCCGATAATACGATATTTACCCAACTAGAAATCATCGATTCATGTCCGCCAATCAGGTTTCGGCTTAATAATTGCGAAAGGCCGAAAAGGTGGCTCTAAAAATTCAATATCCCAGATAGTGAATGCTGGTGCACAACATGTTCGTGGTGGACGCATATGACTACACATGACTCGCATGCAGGCCAGGATCAACTGACAGAGTGAAAGCTCAATATCCCAAAATCTTGAATTCTTATCTCCTGGATCAGGGGAGCCAATTATGGAGAGCAGGCACAAACTTGTACTCCTGCGGCACGGGTTAAGTGACTGGAACCAGCAGAACCGCTTTACCGGTTGGCAAGACGTAGACCTTGCCGAAGCCGGAATCGCCGAGGCACATAAGGCTGGTGCTGCCTTGCGCGAGGCGGGATACCGGTTCGATGTCGCCTACACCTCTTTACTCAAGCGAGCTATTCGAACGCTATGGATCGTTTTGGACGAACTCGATCGGCAGGTCCTGGTCGACCGACCGGATATCCATGGACGTGAAGCCATCCTGAAGATCCATTCCAGAAATGTGATTTTTGGTCCCGATGTCGACCTCGGCAAAATCGCCGGTCGCACACCGGGTTTTGTCGGGGCGGACCTGGCCAACATTATCAATGAAGCTTCTCTCAGAGCGCAGGGTGTCTTGAATGATCTGGCCCATATCCTTTTTGAAAAGGAAAGCGTGCAGGGAGAGGAGCTGAGGAAGATGCTGTCAGTAGCCCCATCGGGAATGGCGAACATATCTCCCGAGCAGCCATCCTCGAACAGCGCCGGAAAAAGCGATAATGAAAATGTTGACCATTCTGGAAACACAGAGAAATCCACGTAACCCCCTGATGGGCTGAATGCGGGAATCGTCCAGTTGGGAAAACAAATGCCCGCAAATATGGAGGTTCATTATGGCAATAGTACGATGGGATCCATGGCGAGAAATTGAGGATATGGTCGAACGCTACACGAGAGCTGTAGGGCAACCTCGAGCGGGAAGCCAAGAGGTTATTGCTGCAGGGGATTGGGCTCCCCGTGTAGACATCATTGAGACCGATAAGGCATTCGTAATCAAAGCAGAAATTCCCGAGGTAAATAGAGAAGATGTCAAGGTTACAGTAGACAATGGTATCTTGACGATTCGGGGGGAGAGAAAACAGGAGATAGAGGAGAAAGGAAAAAAAATCCATCGAATCGAACGATCTTTCGGAATCTTCACCCGGAGTTTTACCTTGCCCGACAATGTCGATGAAAAGAACATCAAGGCTTCGTTCAAGGATGGCATGCTGAACCTGCAGATTCTGAAGACTGAGGAGGTAAAGCAAAAAGCCATTGAGATTAAAGTAGAGTAACAAGAAATGAATTCTAACTATCAATAGGACCTGGGAAAAGCACTTGCTTTTCCCAGCCGGTTCACTGCTGAACGTTTACAAGCCGATAACGTAAGATCATATAAACTCTCTTGTCCAGCTATCAGGATGGCCAACCAACTCAAAACAATGGATTCTCCATTTCCAACTGAAGCATTACAGGACAGCCATGACATTGTCAGCTTTTCGCATATTTTATTCCCTTTGCGAGAGCTTGAAGTGAAGCACAACAGTGAGCACTAAGCATTGCGTCGCATACAAGATGCTCCAATAAAATGGGAATGGCTGCATCGACAGTGAGGGTCTAAAGGTCATATTTGCCCAAGTGGTTAAATATGACCTTTAGCCTGTGGGTGACGACACACATTCAGAGGAGGCGGCATAAGTGAATTATACTAAAAATGCAGAGTGATGGGGTGTAGAGAGAGCTGGTATCGGGCACTTAGCATGGGAATTGCTGAACTAAGATTATAGGTACACTTCTGCTGCATCTCATGTGGAAGACAGGTTCTGCCATGAGTATTCAGATGAGTCCTCTGCACGACAGCCTGATCGTGCGAAGATGGGGTGCTGCTGAACGCATACGATCGTCTCACCTTTCTTTATTTGAGGAGAATACAATGAGTGATAAAAAAAAATTACAGGAAAAGCTTAAAAACGATGTTGAACTGGCACAAGTCAAACTTGCTGAGTTCAAAGCTAACATCAAAAGCGTAGCAGGTAGTGTTTGATCCGAAAATGTCGGACGTATTGATTTGCTGGAACAGAGAATTGAAGAAGCAAAGCAGCGGTTGCTCGAATTGAATCGGACTCAGGACAGTGTGTCGGAGCAAATTATGGAAGGGGTTGAGGATACCTGGAAAGCATTGCAGGATTCCCTTCAAGATGTCATCTCCACTTTTGAAGGGCATCATTAATGCTGCCCGTGAATGCCGAAAATATCACATAATTGTGGTAGCTGGTGATATTGTCAGTGAAATTCTCACCCATGCAGAGAGCCAGAAGGCCGATATGATCATTGTCGGGACCCATGGCCAACAGACACAGGGTGAAATTGTTCTCGGCAGTATCTCCGAACAATTTCTCAGAAAGGCTCCATGCCCGGTATTGGTTATAAATCCATATAGGTAGTCAAGTGCTGAGAGAGCAAGAGCTGCCTTGAATGTCACTCAGGACAAACTACAAGTAATCCAGCTAACCGTAAACGGATGCGGATCCAGAAACTGAAAACTAGCTTTTTGAAAGACTATGAGATGATAACTGGAGTATTCAAACTGACTGAAGGAGGCGGACCATGAACCCCGAACGATACCTGCCCCGGTCTCTACCAGCTTCGCTTAAAGGGCTGACGGACTTGGCGCTGGATCTGCGATGGAACTGGAATCATTGTGCCGATGTTCTATGGCGGGCAATTGATCCGGAGATCTGGGAAGGTACGGAAGATCCATGGCTGATTCTGGAAAGTGTTTCGAGAATGCGGTTGGAAACGTTGGCTGCCGATCCAGCCTTTATGGAGGAACTTCGGAACCAGCTGGCGTATCGACAGGCGTATATGAGACAGCCCACATGGTATGATGAGAGGTATGGAAGTGATCGCCTGGGATCTGTGGTCTACTTCAGCATGGAATTCGGTTTAAGTGATGCACTGCCCATCTATTCGGGCGGTTTGGGTGTGCTCGCAGGGGATTTCCTCAAGACTGCAAGTGATCTGGGTATTCCCGTGGTGGGTATTGGACTGCTCTATCAGCAGGGGTATTTTCGTCAGGCGCTTGACACCAATGGGGTACAGCTGGCATTTTTTCCGTTCAACAATCCCACCATGCTGCCGGTGCTCCCTCTCCAGGGCCCGGATGGCGAATGGCTACGGGTCAGTGTCGAACTGCCCGGCCGGACACTGCATTTACGTGGCTGGCTGGCGCAGGTTGGAAGAGTTCCTCTGTATTTGCTCGACAGTAACGATCTGCTCAATGCGCCGGGCGACCGTGGCATCACCGGTGAATTGTATGGTGGCGGAACCGAAATGCGCCTGCGACAGGAAATCGTTTTGGGTATCGGCGGCTGGCGGTTGCTGGACGCACTGAAGATATCACCTTCGGTATGTCATCTCAATGAAGGGCATGCCGCTTTCGTCGTGCTGGAGCGAGCCCGCCGGTTTATGGATCAGCATGATCGTTCATTCAGTATTTCTTTTCAGGCAACCAGGGCTGGCAATATATTTACAACCCATACGCCCGTAGCAGCAGGTTTTGATCGTTTCCCACCAGGGCTTATGACGCAATATTTTTCCGAATATACGAAGACGCTCGGCATATCCATGGAAGCTCTACTCTCGTTGGGATGTTCACGGGAGGCCGAGAACCATGATTCCTTTAACATGGCATATCTCGCACTCCGGGGCTGCGGTAGGACAAACGGCGTCAGTCGCTTGCACGGAGAGGTGAGCCGTCAAATTTTTCGTCCCCTCTTTCCCCGTTGGCCCCAACAGGAAATCCCCATAGGACATGTCACAAACGGTGTGCACGTGCCATCGTGGGATTCTGCGGCTGCCGATACGCTCTGGACTGAACGGTGCGGCAAGGGCAGCTGGTTCAGCACCCTGGAAACCGTCGAGTATGCCTTGAAAAACGTTGACGATGAAAAATTGTGGACTATGCGCAATGAGGCACGCCAACCGCTCATTACAGCGGTGCGCCGTCGTCTAATTTGCCAGCAGGAAGCTTGCCGCCTGTCTGAAAAAGATCTTCGGCAATGCCGTGAGACGCTTGATCCGCATGTGCTGACAATCGGCTTCGCTCGCCGCTTTGCCAGTTACAAGAGACCAGGGTTGCTACTTACCGACCCGGAACGATTGACCCACCTACTCACGCACCCACAGCATCCTGTTCAGCTTATTATTGCCGGTAAGGCACATCCTCAGGATGAAGAAGGAAAAAGGCTGGTCCGCGAATGGAGTGAGTATTTGCGCCGACCGGAAGTGCGTGAGCATGGAGTTTTCCTTGAGGATTATGATATGGGCCTTGCTGCTGAACTGGTCCAGGGTGTTGATCTGTGGTTGAATACACCTCGCCGGCCCTGGGAAGCCTGCGGTACCAGTGGAATGAAGGTGCTGGTTAACGGAGGGCTCAACTTGTCCGAACTTGATGGCTGGTGGGCCGAGGCCTATGAACCTGGAGTAGGTTGGTCACTTGGTGATGGAAAGGAGCACGATCACGATCCCGCCTGGGATGCCAAAGAGGCTGAAGAATTGTATATGCTGCTGGAGGAGGAAGTGGTACCGGCATTCTACACCCGCGACGAACGCGGCATTCCCACGGCATGGGTGACCAGAATGCGGCATAGCATGGCACGACTGACGCCACTATTTTCCTGCAATCGGATGGTGCGAGAGTACACCAGCGATTACTATGTGCCGGCAGCAGCGGCGTATCAACGGAGGGCCGCAGACAATGGTAGTCTTGCAACCGCCCTGGATGAGTGGCATCTTACTCTTCTTAGTCACTGGCAGCAGCTGCGTTTTGGGCAATGCACTGTCGAGGAGTCTTCCGTGCGAAACTTGTTTCTCGTTGAAGTCTATCTGGGTGAGGTGCATCCGTCAGCAGTTAGGGTTGAATTGTATGCTGACCCGCTGTCACCTGATTCGAATCCCGTCCGCATCACCATGGATCGTGGTGAGAGGCTATCAGGGTCTGTTATCGGCTATCAATATCATGCAGTTGTATCAAAAGGGCGATCTGCACAAGACTACACTCCGAGAGTGATACCATATCATGCGGATGCCTCAGTGCCTGTAGAAATCAATTTTATTCTCTGGCGGGAATGATGCTTCCATAAGAAATTGAATACTGGGGCCATTCTGGGTGCAGCATTGCTTGCTTCAATATGACATACTGTGGGCATGCTAAGGATGCCTAAATTATCGGTTAAATAGTGGCCGATAATGGCTGTACTGACATCGTTATTACCCCTGTTCCAAGTGGCTTGTGCTGGGACAAGATGCTCCATCCAATAACGCGATTAATATAGCCATTCCGAATGACTGAAGATTCCACCGAATCTTGAAGTTGAAATGGCTACTGTGCATCGCCGATTCTGATCCGCAAAAGCCTGGGATCGGCTTTGCACCTCCGTCCACCTGAAGAGCATCAGGAAAAAACTAACCATGTTAATCCCTCCAGTTCTTGAGGCTGGTGACCAGCATCCTAAATTTGTTACATGGAGTCATGAACGCCATTCTTCAGGCCAATGGCTGATACGTCGCTCGAAATAGAGTTCCAATCCATCTTCTTCATCGACATGGGCACCAATTTCTGAAAACCCAAGTGAGCGGGCCATGGCAAGTGAGGCGACATTGTCAGGGCGGATCGAGAGAATGAAGCAGTGCTGCTGATGGTGCTCAAAAGCCCACTTCATCAAGGTAAAGACGGCCTCCTTTGCGTAATCCTGGCGACGAAAAGCTTCTCCTTCCGAATACCCCAACTCCACGCCGTCAGCCGCTATTTCCCTCAGATCATCCGGTCCGGGACAAGAGTGAAAGTTGATATGGCCACACATCGTCTGCGATTCTCTAAGGACAATAGCTCGCAATTACCATGGGTGCTGCTCCACTGAAATGTAGCGAAGCTGACTCAGTCGCATGGTAAGTAATGACTGACTGAGGCTGAGATCGTCAGGGATAGTAAACCCGCCAATCCGTGCTGCAAGATGGCGATCTCCAGCCTTCATAGCATAGAGAAAATCGCTGCTTAACAATACCAACTCCAAGCGGGCAGAGACTAAACGGGATGCATCTATTGTGCTCCTTTGCGAAGCTGACAGATTACACCAGGTAGCCATTTCGCCTCGCTTTATCGGGGTCTGGGAAACGCCCCATTCCTGTGGCCAGACACTTGAACCCGAACTTCTCATAGAACTTTTGTTTTCCCGGCACCACATACATAAGCGACAGCGCTCCTTCAGGCAGCTTTTCAAGCAGGGATTGAACTATCAGCCTGCCAACCCCCTTGCCTTGATAACGCGGCAATACAACCACATCATAAATAGCTGATTGATACTGGCCATCAGATATCGCCCTGCCAAAGCCAACCAGTTCATTGTCGACATAGGCTGAACAGACGGCATAACTGTTTTCCGCAGCTTTTTGCATTTTTTCCACGTCACGTTCACCAAGGGGCGCAAGTCGTATCAATTCACAAAGGTCTTGCCAATTGATATGCGCAGTTCCATGCACTATCTGAGTGTTCATTCCCTTTCCACCCGTTATCATATCATTTTGAGAAGATTTTACAGGAGAGCTACCTCACAGACGAGTTTAGCCAACCGAAACATGAAATTCTCATGCATATAACACCAGATGGATCTTGGAACCAAGGAATATGGCAGAAGTTCATTTAAGCGGCTCGACATCTAAAAAAGCTGTGACCGGAGCGCAAAAAGCCCCAGAAGTATTTCTGCCATCGGGACTCTATCAAAATAGTGTCGGAGACCATAGGCCAAACCAAGGACACGCTGATTTTCACCGGTCGAGTCAATTTCTGCGTAACATCCTGTGGGCAGAGCAGAAAACTCAGGAATAACCTTGACATGAAATGTATTACTGGCTGTTAAAATTGCCTATACCCAACTTCATCATACCCCAATTCTGTTCTATAAACCGGGACCAACTCTCTATTGCGATTAAAAGGTCTAAAAATCGTCTACGGTCGCAAAGTGAAAAGGAACCTCACAAAACTGCTCGTGCAAACATGGCACATAGTGGTATAGCAATAACAGTGTTTAATTAATTGCTTACGCATGTAGGCATTTACTGCCATCTTATCGTACAAGGAGTCATCATGTGGGGAGCTAACGTATCTGAATGGGGCAACTCTTTTTGCGGTTGGGGACCACCTTGGGGGCACGGCCCATGGTTTATGGGTTGGTTATTTCCTCTCCTCTTCTGGGGCCTGATTGCCTATCTGGCATTGAGCATTATCAGGGGCTTATTTTCCAGTACTCGTTCAAAACAACATGATAACGCACTTGAAATTTTGAGAAATCGTTTTGCTGCTGGTGAGATAGACGAAAAGGAATATAATGCTCAAAAGGCTGTTTTGGGCAGAGGCTAATTATTTTTGGCAAAGCTTCGAGGCCATTACTGTAATTGATATGATAATCCCAAGCCTTCTGTCACCCTGTCACCCGATATAGGAATCTCATGTTTCCTTTCTCCTTTGGATTATATCGGGGACATCCATGATAAGTATTGTCAAGAGGAAAGCGGAGGTTTCCTCTAACCACCAAGAGCGTCCAAATCTTTCACTGGAGCGGTTTCCTTGCGATATCTCAGATACCCATCGTGGCTTCTTCGTTCTTCCTGCTGTAATCCGATCTTTTTTCCTCTTCAAATGGTCAACATTGATCATGCGACCAGACATCCATTTGCTGCATTTTGAAGTCCATACGAATCTGCTTTTCTCGTACCTGTGATGACTTCCGTAGAAGATTGAGTTAGGGTCAACCCGCCAGCCTCGAAACAGACCAAATGTAGCATTGCCAGTCTACAGCATGCATAGTCCCCGATTCGGTAAGGACTGGCGGGAAGATCTTTTTAAACTAGCAAGGGAATTGAAGTTTTTCTCTTAGGCTACTGCATGTTCCTCCGGTACCAAGAAGTCGGCTTTAGTTTTATCTACAGCCATCATGTAGGCTACCATTTTTCTGGCAACGGCAAGCGTTGCCCTGTTCCTGTTTCCCTTTTTTAATTCCCGTTCATGGATGGCAGCTAGTTGCGTGTTCCACCGCGGAGCAATTTTGGCCGCCTCAACAAGTGTGGTTTGCAAATGTTTGTTGCGCTTCTTAGAAATTGGTCCTCGTTTCTCTTTACCTGCTGATTCGCACTGGGCGCTGCAGAGTCCGCAGTAGCTGACTGCCTTGCGAACGGAAGGAAATCTCATGGGGTCACCAATCTCAAGTACCCAGGTCAGAGCGGTCACCTCACCGACTCCCTGGATTGTCATTAGACGCCGTACCCGCTCCTGTATCAGGGGGTTGGTGCGTAAGGCCTTTGTGAGATGTTTCTGAGCCGTATGAAACATCTCGTAACCGGCGCGGCTCAACTTCAGGAGTTCTTTCACTGATTCCGGGATATCATCAAATGTCTCAAGGAGGTTATGGAAATATTTTTTCCCATGCAGTCGCTTTTTATTGTATCCAGCCCCAACCTCCATGAGCAATCCAGACATTTTGTTCTGCATCCTTACCGCAGTTTGAACGACATGAGTGCGATATCGAAGAACGCGCCGTAGTTCGCGGATTTCAGTAGGCAACATATAACATTCAGAAAGGAGCTTTACCCTCAGGAGATCAGTTATTTTTTCGGCGTCGTCGCGATCATTCTTCTTTTTGGCAGCAGTGATAGCTTTCAGCATTTCTGGATGTGCTACTTTCAGTCCCACGGCATGTGGTGCAAGGTAATCGTAGATCCAGCCAGTGAAAATGGTTGCCTCCATGGCACCAATCCATGGGCCCGGCAATCTGTCTACCCATTCATCCAAAGAGTTTCTGCTGGCATCGATCTTCCCTGTTTCAACCAAATGGCCATCCTCTGTCTTTATGCAATATGCAATCACTTTCTTGTGAATGTCCAAACCAATAAAGTAAAGTATTCCCATGGAGGCCTCCTTGTGGGTTGTTTTGGCCTATCCTTTCAGAGGAATTGACCAGAATGTTTGCCGGATACAAACATTTTGAACCACTTGGAGGTTTCCTACAAGGTTGCCCTACTTATACATTCAAACAGAGCAAGATTGATTCAAAATGCAGAATATCTCAAAACTACCGTCAGCTTAATGTTGCCAAGTTAAGTCTTAAGATATTGACATGATAAGAGCATTTCGCCTTCCTACTGTTGCTTTCAACGGGAGAGGATCAATCCTCACCCGCTGAGATACGCCTATCCGTAAAGCGTTTCTATCCACCGGATGGCCTCTGTATCGTTCACTTTCCCAAGATATCGTTGAGTAGTTGAAAGATCAGCATGCCGCAGGATTACCTTGCTGACAATTTCTATAGGAGTTCCCGATCTTGAGGCATACGTTGCTGCATGGCGTCGAAGATCATGTGGTCGCAGTTCTATGTTGACCATCTTGCCAGCCTTTTTAACCATCGACCAGGCGGCGACATAGGAAATGGGAAATATACGGTCATTGCTGTCTATATCCTTGGCATTTGCATAGGCTGTTAACCTTACCAAAATTTTCTGTGGAACATAAACAGTCTCGCCAACTCGACCGCTTTTGGGATTTTGGATAGTCAGATTTCTCTCTTGAATGTCTGCTGGTGTGAGATTCAAAACTTCGCCAACTCTCATCCCTCCCCTGGCCATCAATTCAAGTATGAGTCTATTCCGAACGTTTGTAGTCCTGAAGATGATCTCATCAACAGTCTCCTTGTCTATGATATTCCACTGTATCGCCTGCGGGCGTCTGAAGATTTTCCTGATGACTGAACTATTGCAGAGGTTAGTGAGGGCAGGAAATCCGGTATTAATACTGAAGTTATAAAAGGATGCTAAAACGGAGTACCGGTTTCGCTTGGTTGCTTGGCGGTTGTTCTTGGTAAGTGAAAGGAGAAAATCAAGAACCTCTTCCTGGGAGATGCTGGCGAGATCACGTTGACCAAATTGCGAAGAAAATCTGTGGAGAACGAATTCACATGTCTTTATGGTATTTTTTTTTCGAGTTGGTTCTGTGGTACTGCAGATGGAAATCTACCGCTTGGGAAACTTTCATGGTGCACCTCCTGTGGTTGGGGTTGCATGAGCGACATGCCCACACTTGAGTATGCGTCATGATGCGGATAGGCCTGCGGCAGACACTACCGGCTCAGGAAACATCTCGAAATGTCTAATATTCAGTAAGTTTTAGATGGACGGCAGAAATCTCCGATACGACTAGATGTGGAACTGTTATCGAGAAGGATGTACCTTTTCAATTACGGAAGGTTTGGGTCTGTTCTAACGGACTGAACCACCTCTATCTCTTGTCTTACTTTGTCAGAGGAAAGATGCGCAAGGCCAGATAAGGAGCGATGGCAATCCACAAGAGAACCAGCACCCAGACTCTGCCTTCGAGCACATTATAATTTTCGAGGAGACTCGACCACGAATGCCCACCGACATAATGAAAAAACAAAAACTCAAAGGCAATGGTCAGCACCATCCAGAAAAGGCCAATACCAAGGGCCTGCAGGGATGAATGCGGCGGATACAACCGAATATATGTGAATATGACCAGCCCCAGTACAATAATGCTCGTGACCGTCGACAGCTGATGGGCAGCCAACTCCCCTATGTGCCTGCCGTAGGTGAAATCACGACAGGCACCATTTGCCACCGACAACAGCAGCATAATACCCCAAACTATAATCAGCTCCCATAATCGCGATGCCATAATCAATCCTTTTTGTATTGCATCTCCTTGAAAATTAACCCGATGACCAGACCGCACCGACATCCTGTCTCTATGAAACTTCTTGCTGTAAATCATCCTCTATGAATAGACGAACCAGTCTGCCGGCCTGCGCAGACGGACAGAGGTTGGATATCTGTCAATATAACCGACCCGCAACACGAATTGTGGAATACTCGAGTCACCCCTGAGTATTCCATCAAGAGATGGCGCGCCCTCTTCCTCAAGGATCTGGCTCATGGGATGAATGGCTATCCCGAGTTCACAGGCCGCCAGTGCAAGTCGTTGAAAACGCCTGCCGCAGGTAAGCAGATCGGCAACAGCCTGGCTCCGGTTGGTCAAGAGGAGCCAGCCGCCACCTTCCCTAGCCTGGGCAGCGGTGGCATCGACACCCTTCTGACGCATTTTATCTGAGAGAAAATCGGCTGGGGACATAAAAGTACTCACATACCACTCTGCAATACCTCCCAGCCCCATGCTTTGTGTTGTGATACCGTCCCGGTGACGCATTATCTCATTCTTGTTCAAACGCAGCCAACGAACAAATTCCTCCTGCGCATCATCCCTGCGTGCCTGCAGACGAAAGGCTTCCACGACGGAATCCTCAAGATAAGTGGATTGCTTAGAGCCACGAGCGACATAAATGGTTTGTCCTTCAGTCGTGGCTGTGAGGCGGGCAAGGTCGGATGGACTGATAACGCGAGGGCTTAGTCCCTTCCTGACGGTTCGTCTTCTTTCCAGAAGCTGAAGATTATAATCGGCAGCGGGTCCTTCCTCAAAAAATACCCGTGCAATTTCCCGGTCCATGCTGTCACTGCCGAGTATCTCGATCTCGGCATGCAGGCCAAGCGTGGCGGCAGCTATGGAGAGGTTTTCGAGAAAAGCTCCAAGAGAAAGTAACAGTTCGCGGTTATTGGAATCAACGTAAGGCAGGCGTCGAGTCGGGTCTGCCTCAATGATCCATTTGTGGTGCTGGCAGAGCCGAACCCGCCAGGGTTGGCAGTTGTGACCACTGGGGGCAAGACTGGCATGGTGGAGGATCGTCTGACTGGCCATGTCAAGGGGTTGGCACTCGATCTGCCCTTGCTGTACAGGGGCGGGTGAGCCATTTCGACCCAAAAATGAATAGCTGCTACCAAGGGAGCAGCCACCCAGAATGACTCCAGCAAAAAGCAATTCGGTAAGAAACTTTCGGCGAGTTTTCATGTCAATTCCTATTCAAATCATGTTGGATTGCAGGCAAGAATACCGTGTTTAGCTGGGGTTTTATCAGGGATTGTCGACGAGGGCTCTTTTCAGTTCGCTCGCCCAATCCTCCATTGCATTTTCAGCATGCCCATATTGGCTGAAGGAAGCAACGACCTGCAAAGGGGTCCCTGATTTGGTTTCAACCATTGCCGCGAGAAGATCGCCAGTCAGGGAGTCAAGAAACTCTACTTCAATGGATATTCCACCCATATCCAATGGCATGAAAACTGCCGCGGTCGTTACCAGATTGAGCAACGGATTCGCTCGGTCCACCCTGGTGATGGCAGGTTTGATTCTGAGCACATCCGGCCCGGGTTCCGTAACAACCGAGAATTCAGGAGTAAGCTTCTCAGTCACGATCTCGCGAAACCGCCTCTCCAGTTCGATGACTTCTGTGCGGTCATGGGCGGAGCGACCACTAGCGGCATCACCCGCGACTACGACCGGATCAATTATAACTTTCTTATAGGAATGCCAGTCAAAACCAGGTCGCTCCCACCAAAGTTTCTCCTTGTTTCCCTGGCATGGAAGCAATTCTGTCTGACTGGGAAGAAAATTGGTTCTGCCTGCCGGTTTTGCACACCCTTGAAGTGAGATCAATCCAAAAATAACAACAGCAGAAACAGCAAACATTTGGGCCCTTTTCATTTTCTTTTCCTCTCTTTTCATGACAACCTCGACTTTATGTTAGTCACCGATTGGTGACATTTTGAACAAAAAAAAGGAATGCTCAAGTTCTCGGTCAGGATCTTCAGTCCATGGCGTAAATCTTCCTCGTGCGAAATCCGCTATACCGGTTTATTGCAGAAGCTTTCGGACGACCTGCTCAATACCTCCCTCAATCCTGGCCCAACCCTCATCACTTCTTAAATCGATACCGTTGTACCATTGAATATGCCGAGACCGGCATATGAGAAAGCTAAGTCCGCCTCCGATGATCGACATTATGGCTACCAGATCGATATTATCGTTTTCTTTACTTAAAAATTGCTCGAAAAATCTCAGCATTTGCAATTCGCGCGCCTTCTCAAGCTCTTCAGTTAGCTTATTTCGCTCAACCATTTCCCAGGCCATTATTTCCTGGGTCAAAGGTCTGGCTCTTATACCTCGTATAAAATTTCGCCCTAGGTTGATAAGTTTTTCCTCAAGCGGCAAGAATTGATATGCAGCAATATCGCCTCCGGCCAGTTCCTCAATGCTTGGCCAGAAATCACCCTCCTGCGCGAATGCCTTGGTAAGCCCTTCAAGATCATTAAAATATCGATAGATAAGAACTTTATCCACATTCGCCTGACGAGCCACAGCATTTACTCCTAAAGCTCCAAAACCTTTCTCTGCCAGAATCTCACCAACCGCTTTGATAAGCTGCCCCCGGGTTGCTTCCCTGTTTCTTACCGGCGGATCGGCCAGGCTATTGCTCTTTTTTGCCATAATACCCTCCAATGTCACTATGTGGTGACATTCTCTTATCACCGTGAAGTGACATTGTCAACTGTTTCTTTTCGAGGTAGTTTTCACAGCGATAAAATTATTGTTTCTGACAACCTCAGGCAGGAATAATGCTTTGAGACTAAGAAATTTATCTGGGTGCTATATAGCTAACGATGAGCGACAAGTGTTGTTTGTGGAAGATTGGAAATGCAGGGACAAGAAGGTAACGGAAACGATTAAACTGCCTCCAAAGATAAGTTGCATGTTGAGATTGCCCGATCGAAGATGCAATCTTTTCATCATCCATTGTAGTGAATAGATCTACTGTTCTCATTGCAGATGTTTCCGAATACAATTTGTTGGTTTCCTTGTTCTTTGCGAGAGACAGTGTGCATTTTAGCAAAAAGTCGTAACCGACTACACCGCATTGTCGAGCATCATCTTGACCCACTGGGTTCTGATTTTTGCATATCATGTGTAAAACAGGAAGAGATCTGATTCAAAGGTCGTGGAATTACAGAAACAGGCGACACATTTATCAGGGCAAAATGGTTGGAAGATTTTGCTGGCTGGCATGGTGTCCGATCTTGGAGGCATACGTTTCCCCGCGCCTTTTGCCAGCTCTTACAGCCAAAACTGAACACCGCCTTGCAGCGTCTTCTTGAATCCATACCCTGATTGGCTTGATGGGATAATTCAGATGGATATAACTTCATAATCTACCAGTGTCTGTTAGCAATGTTATGGGTACGAGGGGGGGGGGCTTTCGGGTGGGCATCGGAGCAATGGAGTACTTTCGTGGTTGCGCAGGTCTGACGGCAAATGCGGATGGGAGGCAGGCAGGGATTGGTCCAAACTGATCGGTCGAATACGATCACGATCAGTTTGGGTTTGCTATCGGGCTTACTTGACCGATTTGCCTATCTGGGCGTACACTTCGGCCAGTGTGAGATTGTTGTCGCTGGCGATTCTCTTGCAATCTTCTAACTCGGGTTTGGTATTGATGACCTGACCGTCCAGGATGCCTTTTTTCATCTGCACAGTTCCCCAGGGGGTGTCGACCTGTTCGAAGCGGATTTCCAGAGCAGTCTTATCAAGAGGGTAACTCTTTATCCCTAAGGTGGTGGTGTTTTCGAAGATCAGCCGCTTGAAATTCTCTTCGTCTTCTTCAGAGCAGAGCAGTGAGAGGCTGGTGGCAGGCCTGCTTTTCTTCATGATGATAGGGGTGAAGTGTACATCCATCGCCCCGGCCTCCATAAGTATTTCCATTGTCACCCCGAGCATTTCACCAGTCATGTCATCGATATTACATTGCAGCAGCCGGGCCTTGCTGGTGGGGAGCTTGCCCTGTGGAGCTATGGTGTCAACTTCGGCGATATGAACCCGGAGCACATTGGGTAATGTGGTTTGCCGATGGCCGATACCATAGGCGGTATCGGTGACAGTCATTTCAACCGTCGCAATGAACTGGTCGACCAATTCCGCCAGGATTGCGGCACCGGTCGGAGTCGTGCTCTCATGTTCACCCGCGCCACGGGTGGTGGGCAGGCCGGTAAGTATCTCCATGGTGGCTGGGGCCGGTACCGGAATCAAACCGTGAGCGCACTGTACAAATCCTCCACCCAGCTCAATGGGGCTACTCCATACACCATCTATTTCCAGGGCGTGGATACAGATTGCTGCCCCTACGATGTCGACAATGGAGTCTGTGGCGCCGACCTCATGAAAGTGAACCTCATCAAGAGGTTTATCGTGAACTTTGGCTTCTGCCCGGGCAACCCTGTTGAAAATCGCCAGAGATGTCTCTTTTATCCGTTCATCAAGAGTACTGTTATTTATGATTGCCTCAATGTCAGCGAGGTTACGGTGACGGTGATGACCATGGTGGTGGTCTCCATCGGTGTGATGGTGGTGATGTTTCAGCAGTACATCCACCCGGGTCCCTGAGATGCCGTTTCTCATGTCTGAACCGACCTGTAACTCGAATTCATCATCAAGGCCGAGTTTTGTGAGTTCGGCTGCCAGAAATGCTGGCTCAACACCGAGACCTACCATCGCGGCCAGGTTCATATCGCCGCTTATACCAGCGAAGCAATCATAATAGAGGATTTTCATAATAAGGTGTTTCTTTTTGGAGAGTTGCACATCAGGCGTAATACATGCCTGATGTGCAAACTGCTGAAGTTTGGTTGGTAAGGTACTATTTTTGGGGCTTGAGCACGCCTTTGGCCATATCTTCCATGTTGTCACTTTCCAACTCATCGACAACCTGTTTCAGAACTTCTGGAATGTTAATATGCTGGGGGCATTTTTCCAGACATTCACCGCACTCCACACACTGTGATGCATAGCCGGGATTGGTGCCCATGGTGTCGCTGAGAAGTACCGCGTACTGGTATTTGGCAGTCATCTCATCTTTGAACATGTGGAGATGATTGAGTTTTTCAAAGCAGAGCGGGATGCGAACCCCGACAGGGCAGGGTACACAGTAGCCACAGCCGGTGCAGGGGACTGCCATGAGATCCCCGTATTTGGCAGCGGCTTTTTCTATCAATGCCAGTTCTTCTTTGGTGAGTGTATGAGCTGCGGCTTCTGAGGCGATGGCCAGATTCTGTTTGATATGTGCCTCTTCATTCATGCCGGATAACACCACGGTAACTTCTGGAGCATCCCATACCCAGCGAAGTGCCCATTCAACCGGACTGCGCTTTATAGTCGCTGTATCCCAGATTTTCTGAACTTCAGGCGGGGCGACTGGCAGGCTGATGTTGCCGCCACGTAATGGCTCCATAATTATTACGCCGAGTCCTTTTTCAGCGGCGTATTTCAGACCACGGGTTCCGGCCTGATTCTGGGTATCGAGAAAATTGTACTGTATCTGGCAAAATACCCAGGGGTACGCATCGACAATGCGGATAAAGTCATCACCAACCCCGTGGAAGGAAAAACCAGCATTGCCGATACGTCCATCGGCAACAGCTGTATCGAGGAAGTCGATAATGCCGACTTCGACCATGTGGTCCCAGGAGTTGCCGTCAAGGGCGTGGACCAGATAATAGTCGATATGATCGATATCGAGTTTTTTCAACTGCTCATCAAGCAAGCGGTCCATGTCCTCGCGCTTTTCCACCAGCCAGCGTGGCAGCTTGGTCGCGATTTTCACCTTCTCCCGGTAGCCGTCCTTGATGGCCTTGCCAACAATGGTTTCGCTCTGGCCGCCAAGATACGGGTAGGCTGTGTCTATATAGTTGACGCCATTATCAATGGCAGAGCGGATCTGGGCGATGGCACGCGGCTCATCAACCGAGCCGTCTTCGAGGAGTTGGAGTCTCATCGCTCCGAAGCCAAGGGCAGAGAGTTTGTCACCGTTTTGGGGCATTGTTCTGTAAAGCATTGTGTTCTCCTTTGAATAGATCTGTTGTTGATATATCGTAGGTGATAGAAATTTTACCTGATATTCAAGGTGCTATTCGTATGTTTCGCCAGTCTGGCATGCTTCTTTTGCTGGCATTTATAAGACTCGTCATTCATGGGGCTAACTGTTGCCCGTTGTGTTGTCGATAGGCTTTGGGCCTGGGTCCGACGTTCTTCCTGAAGCTCCGAAAGAAATGGTGCGACTCTTTAATTCCACGTTGGTACGCAATACCTGCAACCGGGTTTTCTAATTGGAGTAGCAACGCCTGGACCTCGTCGATCAGGTAAAAGGGAAGATGCTTTGCTGTGTTGCATGGGCATGAAGCAGTACTTTTTTTAACTTTGACAATTTATCGACTTTAAAAGTATCAGATTTTACATCCAAGCTGTTGAAAAAACTATTAGAAGTTCATTTGTTGAATATTTACTCCAAGTCCCTTGTAAAAGGTAATTTTGTATCCTTTACCATGGTGTTTGTTTGGAATGTCTTGTGGAATACGTTGCTGACAGGATACCACCAGAAGCTTAAAGATGGGAAGTCGATCACCTTTTTCTGATTGAATACTATTGCCATGAGGTCTAATTGCAGTGATTATTGTCATAATAGCAAGCTAAACTCTACTCACCTGCTTAAGAGGAGCTTCGCGCTCCAAGTGCTGGTCTGGTCATGATGGTTTACTGAAAAACGCGGTTTACATTGATTGGGGGTGAAGCATGGCACATGTAATTGCAGAGTATCTGAGTGTTCGCGATAAGATGCAGCCTGGAGATATTATTGCCTTCTCCGGAAAAGGGAATTTTTCTGAAATCATCAAGTGGGTGACACGGTCGGAAGTATCGCACATAGGTATTGTTTTCGAATCAAAGGTTCTCATGCACAACGAAGCTCAACGTGGCAAGATAGTCGATATTTTCGAATCCACAACGTTGTATGAAGACCCTGTAACCGACAAGAAAGTTCGGGGTGTACAGAAAAACAGAATGAGTGTCCGTCTCAAGTATTACGAAGGTGACATGTGGTGGTTGCCACTCAGTGAGAAAATTCGCGAACGACTTGATACCAAGAAACTTATTGATTTTCTCCTGCACCAGGAGCAGAAAGAATACGATATGCCTCAAGCTGTAAAATCAGCATTGGATGTTCTTGATTCAACCCCGATAATAGGAAATGTTACCCACAACAGAGAGGATTTTGCTGCATTCTTCTGTTCTGAACTTGCAACGGCCGCCCTGGAATACGCAGGGGCGATCGGTAACATCAATTGCTCTGAAGTCACTCCCATTGATCTGTGTCGGTTCGACCTGTTTGGAACGGAGTATTATCAATTGAAAGGGGTGCAGAAAGAAATCAGCGGATATTGCAGTCTTAATCCGGAAGGCTATGGGGTATAAGGGGGGGGGCATAGCACATAGAAAAACAGGCTGTACAGCTCATTGGCAGCCATACAGCCAGTTTTCTTTAGAATTGAAACATGACTCCTGCTGTGGCGAGGATAACCTCTGTTTCATAAAAGTCTATATTGCTCTCCACAAGAAAATAGGAGAGGTTGCAAAACAGACTGAAATCCTGATTGCCGAAAGGTGTAAGGCCAAACGGCTGCCGATAATAAAATTGGCCGGAGATCCCGTAGCGGTCATCATCCTGGCTTTTGCTGAAGACAGGGTTCGTTTCGTCGTAATCTGCAAAACCTATCAGGCCATTGATAACCGCTGTAAAAGGGTCGTCCTTGAAGATGTATGTAAGCTGAAAATCAGTCCCCCAGTGAGTTATGGCATCACCATCTCTGTCACTGTAGAAAAATGATATGGTAGGAACAAACAAATTTTTACCGTCGTACCTGTAGCGGTAACTGAGGTCAAACACGTGCCTGAGTCCGTCACGTTGTAAAAGAGATCTTTCCTGAGGAGTAAGATCGAGAGAATCGCCGCTTCTCTCATCATCTATATCGATATTTCTTAATGAGTAGCGAACTTCAAAGTTTGAATCCAGAAAGCTGTCGTAAGCGATTCGTGCCCCATATGAAGTGCGGTCTGTTTCCCGACGGGGAGATCCGGTGAGGAAGGGGTCTTCATATACCTCAGTCGGAAATCCTGTAAAGAGAATACCAACTGAGACCAGACTCTTGTCTGCAAACTCTTTCTTTACCGCCAACTGCTGTGAAAAATCCAGGCGGGCCACATCTTCGATGTTTGATCCTAGTACAATCTGAGTACGTTGTGGTGCAAATGTCCAACCAAGTTCAAAGTTGAAAACCCCTATTCCTGTAGTTTCTGAATCTGGTGTTTCGTCCAGATTGAATATGGTGTCTGTGCCAACATCCATTAATGAATTTCCTGCGATGGTGTTGTTTGAGTAGTTCATTACCCCACCACCTAACCGTACAAAACCGCTAAGTCCCGACTCATCAGGAATTGGCTCAACCCCTTGCGCATTATAGGTGAAAGAAAGCAGGGTGAGTGCCAACCACAAGGAAAAACATTTGTGTGTCATCTTTTCTCTCCTCAGGGTGTTGGTAGAAAATATATTCAGAAATTATTGCTTTTGGTTACCACCAATCCTTCGCTCAAAAATATGTAAGGGGTACCAGAAAGGGTTGAGGGGGACACCCCGTCTGTGCCGGTTGTCATTCAAACATCTTGCGTCGTGAGTTGTTGAGCCTTAGCAGCCAACGTAGAGTCCCTCTGCCCCGGTTATCTCACGCCTTTTTCCTGACCGTTACCCGCTGGGTTTCGGAAGGGAAATAAAATCACTCAATAATCATAACTTTAAGATGGAGCAGCATCAAGCTGTTTAATTTTAGAATTCAAAGCAAGTTTCGGAAAATCTGGTCTGTAATGGTCGAAGAAGATCTCTCATGATAGAGGGGGTAAATGCGCACCAGACGGTGTGAAAATAGATACCCAAAAGATCAGATAACACGTATGTGGGTAAGAGTGTAAAAAAGGATAAAGGTAAAAAGGTAAAAAGGTAAAAAGGTATAATGGTATGAGCGTATTGGTGGCGATACGTATAAACGTAAGGAGTATGTTGTCAGCCTTTCTGAAGTTACTATCTATAAGCACAGATATGTAATCGAAATCTGTTCGAAATTGACGTTCAATACCTCTTTGGAAAACATTATGCAATGATGGAGGGGGGCATGTCCACCAGCAAAAGTAAGTTAGAATGAACCGTTGGATTATTTTCACCTATCTTTGCTGTTGCATATGTTGAAAGCCAGCCAATGGTTACAGGGTATTGAAGATCATCTGGATATGATTTCGGCAGGGGAGAGTGAACACCATTTCGATGTTTAGATAGGCCAGGTGGTAACGAGCGGCTGATGCTAAATGATAATGACTTTTGCATAATGGCTGATCCTAGGCAGGTGACAGAAGTTTCGATAGCAATTAGATAGAGAGCTTTTGTCTGGATACGCTTCAGAACCATTTTATATCGGGATGTGCATGGTACTTACCGATATTTCATAATGCTTAAATACATAAATACCAAAAAAAGCAAAGGCGTATAGGCGTGGGTACATATATACGTTTTAACGCATAAACAAGCAGGGCTTGGCTGTAATGTAGTATATATAGGCAATTGGCGTGCGTTGAAAGGTGGCCAGCTGATAGTGCTTTATGGAAAGGGCGGGGAAGAGGGAATTGCTTTACACTGGCTCTTTATCACTTCATCAATTTCGACAACCCACGCCCAGATGAACATGCTCAATATGCAGGCGAGGATGAGCCAGAGTATTATGCGGGCACCTTTGGGGCTACTAAAAAGAAGGGCTGAGCGAAGGTCATTAATAGTCGGGCGTCCTGGCTGGAACTTTTTGGAGCCGATATGCCGAAATATTCAGTGCTGGGCTGAGGCTGTGTCGGTTCATGCTGCTTCGGCTTCTCTGTGGACGTGAGCAAGGTGCCCGAACCAATGATCCTGATGAAGTTGTGCAGTGGCTGCGGCATACTCATCGAACCTGATTTCTGGTTTGCGGGCGATCACATGATCATCAAATCTGCAATTTTATGAAGTGTCAGGAAATTGTTACCAGATATATCAATGAAATATTTGAATTAAATCAAAAATCTTGTAAGCTGTTCTTAACGTAAACTGGAACTAGGTGCGGGTTTTTATGTTGTGGTTTGTGTCAGGTTGGTGCGAACCAACTCTTTCGAAGTTTCAACTGTTCGATGGAATATCCCTGTCTGGGATGTAAAGCTGTTTCGCTGAAAGGAGTCAAAAAATGGGTCGAATTTTCAGTGTTGTTGCAGGATCGTCGGTGGAGATGGGAGAAGTTGTTCAGGGGATGAACGATGAAAGAGTCAGGCAATTACTCGATTTTATAGGTGCAGGACGAACGGAAGCGGAAGTAGTAAGCAGTGGCCTGGCCTCATCTGATGAGATCCAGAAGTTATTGGATGGACTGGTAGCAGAAAAAATAATCAGAGCAGAGCTCATGGGTGACAGAAAAGCTCCGATCCTGCTGATAACTGATAGTGGTGCTGATTTGCCGGTCGATCTTATCCGGGAAAAAAATATTGTAATGGTACCAATGTCGGTGATTATTAATGGCAAGAAGTACCTTGATCGGTTCGATATAACTCCTGAGCAATTTTATGGTCAACTGAGAACAGTGAACGTTTTCCCTTCGACCACACCACCGTCAATTGAGGATTTCCACCGTCTTTTCAGCAGTCATATCGCTGAATATGATATCCTCGGGATTTTTATGTCCAAAAAAATGAGCAGCACTTTTGAGATGGCACGACAGGCGGTGGTGAATAACTACAATCTGTACCTGAAGCAGAGAAAGGGGAATACGAATCTCGATAAACAGTTCCGTATCGAACTGGTGGACAGCAAAAACGTCTCAATTGGGAGCGGGCTTTTGGTTCTGGAGGCGGCTGAGGGAATACGGCTTGGCAAGCCGATCGATGTTGTGAAGGAGCGAATAGAGTTGCTGGCTGACAAAGTCCGGGCATTTTTCATGGTGGACAGCCTTGATTATCTTGCACGTGGTGGAAGGATTGGTCATGGTTCTGCAAAGCTTGGCTCCTTTTTCGGCTTTAAACCGATATTGGGCATGGAAGATGGCGTTGTGAGCGCAAAAACAAAAAGCTTCGGCGGCAACAGAGCGAAACGAAAGCTGGTTGATTACATGACCCAAGAGCTTGCCGGAGTCAGAGGCAGGGTTCGCATAGGAGTAAGTGGGGCAGATACTGATAAGGAACTTATTGCCTTGCGCGACATGATTTTGAAGACCTTTCCTGACCTTGACATCCTTAAAACTTCATTCGGGCCGACAGTGGGTAGTCATATCGGGCCGGGGGCTATGGGGATCGCCTGGCTGCCTGTTGGAGAATGGGAATAGCGCGCAGTTCTCATGTATGCCGGGTAAAAGTTACAATTGTATCGATTGATGACCAATTCAGTTAATGAGCCTGGGTTGGGATAGAGTTAAACGGCTCATCAGGGCTCATTCAGGAAGCATCAACCTACGTAGAAATGCTATAGGAGAAGGCTGGCCCGCCAGAGGTTTGTGTTATCAGTTTTACTGACGGGCCAGGGTAGGCAGCCGCCTCCGAAGAGGCGACTGGAGGGGTATGTTGGCTATCGTGTTTTGGCTTTAAAGAAAGGGGATCTGTGGGGGACCCCACAGAAGGGTAGGATTAGAGCTTCTGCAATGCCGCAATGCGGTCATCGAGATTCGGATGGCTCCGTAAAAGGCTTGCAATTCCACCCTCACGAGGCCTGATGCCGAACGCGGCAACCTGCTCAGGAAGGTTCGAAGGTAACTGGTGGGTCTGCAGCCTTTGCAGTGCAGCAATCATTTTCTCTTTGCTGGTAAGATATGCAGCACCTTTATCAGCGACGAATTCACGTCTTCTTGAGAACCACATGGAGATCATGGAAGCAAAGAGTCCGAAAACGAGTTCTAAGACGATGGTTACAGCAATATAACCGAAGAAGCCGAGGCCTCCTCCTTCCTCATCGCTCATGAAAGTGTTGATTGCATTGGCAATCATACGTGAGATGAAGATAACAAAGGTGTTGAGTACACCCTGGATCAATGCCATTGTCACCATGTCACCGCAGGCGACGTGAGTTATCTCATGGGCGAGTACTGCTTCGACCTCATCGCGTGACATATTGGAGAGAAGCCCGGTGGAAACGGCAACCAGGGCATCATTCTTTTTCATACCAGTGGCAAAAGCATTCATGTCTGGAGAATCGTAAATTGCCACTTCCGGCATATTGATCTCAGCTTCCTTAGCCATTCTGGCTACGGTATCATAAAGCCACTTCTCGGTAGGGTTCTGTGGGTTGGTTATAACCTGGGCGCCGGTGGATTTTTTGGCAATCCATTTGGACATGGCGAGTGAGATAAAGGAACCACCCATACCAAACATCAGGGCCATTACCAGCAAACCGGAAGTGCTGCGGCTGTCCAGCCCAAAGATGGTCATTACAATTCCCAGGAGAACGAGAATTGCGAGGTTAGTGGCTAAAAATAGACCGATACGTAACATAAGTGCCTCAAATAAGTTAATTAATTGTACATGTTCGGTTTTCTGCGACGAAAAACCCGACAGGAAGAAGAATCAGCAGGGACACGAACCAGTTCTTCCTCCTGCCAGGTGGGAGGCCTATTGCCTTGTGCATCTTGATGTAATCCGAACAGCTTATGTATATATTGCCCAACCATTATGCCGATGACCGGGATAATTGGCAGCAGTAAGCAGATAAGGGCAAAATCTAAAATTGGGATATTCATAGTCTTATGAGTCTCTGTTTTGGGTTCGCGCACCTGCCAACGGTTGATACATCGGCAGATGCGTGAAGCTCACTTTATACTGGTACCTTGACGGTCATGCCCATCAGGGGCCAGATAACTGTGACGGCAAGCCAGGTGACCGCGAGGAGCAGGCCTGAGGCAGGTATGCCGTACAAGAAAAATTCGCCGGTGGTAAATTGTTTCGAGTTGTAGGCAATTGCATTAGGTGCGGCTCCTACCAGTAGCAGGAATGGCATACCTGCTACAACCAGGGAGGAGAAGAGAATTACTTCTCCGGATACTCCGAGGTATGGAGCGATAACCAGAGCCACAGGCAGTGAAATTGCGATTGCAGCAACGTTCATGATGAAGTTGGTCATCATCATGACGAAGAAGGCCATACCCATGATAAAAACGATTGCGGGTGCTTCGGCGAAAAGCTGCAGCCAGTTGACCGCCAGCCATTTTGCTGCTCCTGTCTCCCACAGGCAGTATCCGATCGACATGGCACCTGCAAAGAGCAGGATAATGTTCCAGGGAATCATCTCGAGATCGTCAATATCAAGGATCCTGAGCAGGAAGAAGGCAATGGTTGACATCAGCATAAGCCCGGTCTTGTCAAGGCTGGACAGCGCTGGTATGAAGTTCTGCAATGCGATAAGGCAAATGGTGCCCAGGATAACTGCAAGTGCTATGAGTTCATTTTTGGTCCAGCTGCCAAGGTCTTTATACATCTGTTTGGAGCGCTCTTTGAGGCCTTCAATCTCAGCTTTTTCTGGTTTGAAAAAGATCATGGTGAAGCCCCAGAGCAGAAAAACCATCAGCCAGCCTACGGGGGCCATGTACATGGTGAGTTCAAAGAAAGAAATCTCAACTCCCATAATATCTTTGTAAAAATCGAGAGCGACAACGCCTCGTGCGGCACCGAGCAGGGTGACAATACTGCCTGCGCCGGCAACGAAGGCCATGCCTATGAAGAGTCCTTTGCCAAATTTGGTCGGTTCGTCACTGTCTGTGTACAGTGCGTAAATGGTCATCAGGAGCGGAAACATTGTCGCCGCAACAGCTGTATGAGCCATAAGATGCGTCATCAAGGCGGTCATGACAAAGCATCCAAGGTAGATCAGGCTGGTTTTGTTGCCTATAATCGACAGCATTTTGTAGGCAATTCTTTTGGTAAGGCCAGTTTTTGTGAAGACCATACCAATGACAATTGAGCCAAAGATGAAGAGAACGGAAGGAGCCATGAAATCACGAAAGGCTACTCCGGCAGGCCTGATGAGGAAAAGGGCCTGTACTGCACCGATAGTAAGACTCGTAACACCGATGGGTACAACTTCAAAAACCCACCATGTTGCTGCAAGAACGAAAAGGGCAAGCGCACCTTTTGCCTCACGGCTCAGAGTATAACTTTCACCTAATGGGTCGAGGGCATCAGGCCATGGCGGACACCAGTAGATGAGCGCAAAAAGGCCGATTCCAAGGAACATAAAGAACAGGCGCCGCACATCGAAAGAGACAGCTTGATTTTTGATTTGTGTTGTTGTTTCACTCATAAGACTATCCTTCAGTAGTAAATGTATAGTTCGCATTGAACTCAGGCTGGAAGCCGGCAGCGAGGGCTGTAAAGACATCCTCGAGCCTTACAGCTCCGAGCAATACGTTGTTTTCTATTACTGGCAATACGCTGCTCTCCGTTCTAAGCAGGTGATCCAGCGCTTCAAGCACGTGGCATGAAGGCGTCACGGATGGCAGGGTTTGCGGGACAGACAGATATTCTCCAATGGTGGTGGTTGATTTACGCTGACATTCACATTTGAACCAATCATCTATGGCTACAATGGTGTCTGCGTAGGAGTCTCTGTCTTTGAGTGGAAAATGTGAAGCGAGGGGTTCTATAGCAGGGCCAAAAAAATTCTTTAATATTGACCGAAGTTCAAACTGGCCAATATATTCACCCGCTTCGTTTACTACTAACAGGCTGTCGAAATGTATGCGACAGCCTGTTTCAGATCGATTCCCAGTGAGCAGATCGATACCTTTGCTCAACGACTCCCCTTTTTCTATATATGGGTAGGTCCCTAAGGGGATTGATATTTCCCTGACAATTGAGATATCTATCTTCAAAATGCAGCTCCCTGTTTGAATAGTTCTATAAAGCTTTAACTAAAACTTGGCATAATCTGAGGAAGAACTGGACTCGAACTCTTCCTTTTGCCTGTTTTTCTTCGGTGAAGTGTCGCTGCAGCAATTTTCTGCACGAGTTTACCGACCTGAACAGGTTTCTGGAGAAAATCGGAGACGCCAACCTTGAGAGCTTTCGCAGAAATCTCGATGCAACCATAGGGAGTGAGAGCGATTATAGGTATGGTTGGATCGATTTTTTTTAATCTTCTCGTGGTCTCAAGACTGGTAAGGCTATCCGGAGAAGAGATGTCCATTACTATGGCATCGTATTCCTGTCTTTCAACCTTGCTGAAAGCGTCTTCTCTTGTTGTAGAAGTATTGACACGCAGATCCCTCATCTTTAATCGTGCAGAGAGCGCTTTTACGAAGTTCACTTCGTCATCAACCAAAAGAACACGTGCTGTAGTTTTGTCCGTCATACCTTCCCTCAATCGCTTTTATTTGAAAAAGGAGTAATCCAATATTTATATCTATACGGTATCGCTGTGTTGCTCTTTACCGGATACTGCTCACTTGTAGCAACCAGCATGCCATGTCACTAACAAATCAAATAAAAATAATGAAAACAAGCTGATGTGGCCACTAGCCGGGTGGCTGGATTTCTGGTAGGCGTGCTTCTCTGGAAAAGAAAAGTGGCAAATTGAAACATTTTAATACACAATATAGCATGTCGTTACAAAGTGTATTATTTTGTTGTGTGAGGAGTGCGTCAGGGGAATCAAACCTGGTTGTACCCTGGGTAAGCCAAAGAAGAGTTCTGTATTTTTTGAGAGAGGAACTGTTGAAGAGGCAGACGAGTTCGTGGGAGTGTGTAATAAAAAGATAATTAATATCTTTCCAGATGATTAAGGTTGTATCTGAAGGTGGTGGGGACGAGAGATAGCGTTTTGCAGCCGGGTGTTTGCAGAAGTTAAGTGTTGTAGAATCATGGGTTAGTTCAAGCTCTTAAAGAGCGGTTGATGTGGTTTGGTGTATCTGGCACGGAGAATGCATATGGTGAATTAGCTATGGTTAAACAATGTATCTGTCCACTAGACGTATTATAAAACAAAAGAGAGGTTCTCTATGTCATCAATAGCTATTTACCCATGCACATCTATACCGGCGAGTGATGTCGTCAAAGATATTGCCGAATCACTCGATCTAACGCTTTACAAAGATAATGATCTTTTTGCCGATACGTCCAGAAGGTACGGAACCAGTATTGATAAACTTGAGCAGGCGCTCTATGGCAAGACTTCAGTGTTTAATCAGTTTACTCTTGAAAGGGAGAAGTTGGTCAATCAGCTTAAGTCAGTTCTCGGAGAAAAACTGGTTAGTAAAGAAGAATTTCTTTTTTCAGGTTCAATTTCTTTCTTGATATCCGATCAAATCTCCCATGTGCTCAAGGTACTTCTGGCCGACACCAAGCAGTCGAGAATTGATAATGCGATAGTTGAGGGTAAGGTTTCTGAGAAAGAGGCTCAAAAAATTATTCGCAACGACGATCTCAAAGTGTACTACCTTACGGATTTCCTTTTCAAGAAAGAGGCGTATGATGCTTCACTGTATGATCTGGTTGTGCCTCTTGAAGGAAAGTCGAGAGAAGAAATTGTCTCTGTAGTATCCCAGTACTTCCACAAAACCTCAGTGTTACGGACCAGCGAGTCGCAACTCGAAGCAGAGGATCTGTTGCACGAATGCAGGGTGAACTTCGCGCTTTTAAATAGTGGTCACAAGGTGAAGGTCTTTGTTAAAGACGGATTGGTGAAGCTGAAGGTTGAAAAATCGGTTCTCAATTTCACCAAGCTGGTTAATGAGTTGAAAACAATCGTTACAAATCAGGTTGATGCGGTTAAAGAGGTAGTGGTTGAGAAGTCTCCTGAGTACAATGATTCTATTTACAGACGGCAGAAATTCGATTTGCCATCAAAAGTATTGTTTGTCGATGATGAAAAAGAGTTTGTTCAGACTGTTTCCGAACGATTGATCAGCAGGGATGTAGGTACGTATGGCGTATTCAATGGCGAAGAGGCCTTGAATGTTATCGCCGAAGATCGTCCGGATGTTATGGTGCTGGATCTGAAAATGCCTGGTATCTATGGAATTGAAGTGCTGCGTCGCGCCAAAGAGATGGCCCCTGAAGTAGAGGTTATTATCCTTACAGGTCACGGAACCCACCAGGATATGATGGATTGCATGCAACTTGGCGCGTTCGCTTACATGAATAAGCCGGTTGATATAGGGGAGTTGTCAGCTAATATAAAGGCTGCAAACGAGAAAGTCATGGCAGAGAGGATGCAGGCTGTGGCATAGCGTGATGAGTTTGAAGAGGAGAACCAAATGGAGCATACACTGAATACACGAGTGCTGCTGGTGGATGATGAAGAGGAATTTCTCTCAGTTCTTGCCAATAGACTTGAAGCGCGGGATCTTAAAGTAAGCACGGCGACAAGAGGTGAAGAGGCAGTTGCAATTGTCGACCAGAAAGATTTTGACGCAATAATACTCGACATGGCTATGCCTGGTATGGATGGTCTTGAAACATTACAAAAAATAAAGGAAAAACATCCCGATGCCGAGATAATCATCCTCACCGGACACGGCAGCATCAAGGCTGGCGTGGAGGCTATGAAGCTCGGAGCAGAGGATTTTCTTGAAAAACCAGTTGATATTCGTGAGCTGATGGAGAAAATCCAAGACGCGAAAGAAAAGCGGGTACTCATCCTGCAAAAAAAATCTCAAGAGGAAATAGAAAAGATCCTCAAGAGCAAATCCTGGTAAATAGAGCCGGATGCACTTCCTGTCAGAGGTGCATCCGGCTTTTGTATAATTAAGGAGCTGTATAAATGGCTGTGCTCTTTACTCCTGACTACCTGACAATGCTGGAAGGTATCCCGTATCCTGCAATGATCCTGAATGACAGGTCGCGTATTCAGGCCATGAACCGGCTTATGCAGGCCATAACAGGGTACGCCATTGAAAACGTACGCGGGGTACATGGCGAGCTGGTGGTGCGCAGCAATGCCGGTAATACCAGGGGCCAGAATTACAACAAAGTCCTGCAAACCGGTGAACCGATGTCGGTGACCGGTGACATCCTCAATCGCTTTCGGCGAAAGATTCCCACGCTTTATCATATTTCCCGTATAAAAGATGCACAGCAGAGTCTCGGTCTGCTGGTAATTGTCGAGGATACCACCGGCAGAGCCAGTGAGGGCGATGCTGTCGAAAACAATTACGCATCTCAGGAATTGATAGGGCACAGTCCTCAGATGCAGAAAGTATTCGACATGATTCCACTCATGTCGCAGACAGATGCTTCTGTTTTGATTACCGGTGAGACAGGAACCGGCAAGGATAAGATAGCAGAGCTTATCCATGCAGAATCGAGCAGGGCAAGGTATCCATTCATTAAAGTGAATTGCGGTGCGCTACCGACCGATTTGCTCGAGTCCGAACTCTTTGGTCACGTGAAGGGCGCTTTTACTGGTGCGACCAGGAATAAGCAGGGAATGTTCAAGCTTGCTGACCGTGGTACTCTGTTTCTGACCGAAATTGGTGATATGCCACTGCCGTTGCAGGTGAAACTGCTGTCTGTACTGGATGATAGCAAGTTTATACCGGTAGGTGGTGAGCAGAGTGTGGAGGTTGACGTCCGTATAATTGCGGCTACTCATCGACCGCTGAGGGAACAGGTGAAACGAAATGAATTCAGAGAAGACCTGTTTTACCGGCTTAATGTTCTCCACGTCCATTTGCCTTCACTCCGGGAGCGTCAATCTGATATCCGTTATCTTCTGGATCACTTTCTGCAGAAATTCAATAAAGCCCTTGGTAAAAACATTGTTGGTTTTACGCCATTGGCAAGCCAGATCCTCTCTGCCTATGCTTTCCCCGGCAATGTCAGGGAGTTAAGAAATATAGTAGAATATGCAGTAAATGTTTGTAAGCGCAAAAAGATTAGTGACCAGAATCTCCCGCCCTACATTTTCGATAAACAGCTGATTGTGTCTGAAATGGTTACAACAGAGCCGGAAAGTGTGCCCGATTCCAAGGCCCAGGTTAAGGCCGCAGTTGCGCTGGAACCCGCGATCGGCATAACGGATGGCAGCAGTGGCAATGGCAATGAGAGCTGGGGCGATATCGAAAGGCAGATGATTGTTGACGCTCTGCTTACCAATGGTGGAAATCGCACGACGACATCTGAGCAACTGGGGTGGGGCCGTATGAAGCTGTGGAGAAAGATGAAAAAATACGGTTTGCTTTAGGGGTTGCCGGAGTACTACGAGTTTTTACAAATCAAGGTGTCGAGAGAAAAAGATTGAAGTCATATGCTTCTTGTTGTGATCAGTAACCTATCTCTCGATAATACCGGGTTGGGAAAAATGTTCATTTTGACAGCCTCCCGGAGCACAGTAATTAAAATTTCGGGTTGAACTGGTATGCGAAAACTATTAATGCCGATCCAGGGCGATTATGTTGCCCCGCGGTTTGATCTTGCCACTGAGGTGTATGTGGCAAGATTTGAAGATGGAAAAGTTATTGGTGAGCCCAAGACGATTATTATGGAAAAGCCTTCAGATGAGGAACTTTGCCACATGATAATCGAAGAGCATATCAGCGATGTCATCTGCGGAGGAATAGAGGAGATTCATTATAATTTCCTTGTCTGGAAAAAAATTGTGGTAAAAGATGGTGTCATCGCAAGATGGGAGGATGCATTTCAACTTCTGCTTGATGGGACACTTGGCCAAGGTGACATTGTGCTCGATGAAAGTGATGCTCTTGGAATCCTATGAGCATACGGAAGATTTTAGGCAAGCTGGATGCCTTCATTCCAGATTCAATGCGGGGCCCGGTGGATCTCGGGACCAAAGAGAGAAATTACCGGCAGCTGAAATCGCTCCTTATGGCAGCGATGCTGGGCATTGCCATGGTACCGTTATTGATGGTGGCAGGCCTCAGTTATTATTACTATAAAGACCTGCTACAGAAATCGGAGCGTGAACAACTTGAGTGGCAACTTGACGGTGCGACGAACTCTATAGAGCATATGGTGGATAGTCTTAAGTCCGCTATCCAGTTTACAACAAAGGGGGATCGCTATGGTGAGCTGCTCGATCAGCAAAACCTGGAGGAACTGCTATCGAGGATGCAGTACCACTACGGCTTTTTTGCAGATCTGGGGGTAATCGACGCCAACGGAATCCAGCAAGCCTATAGCGGTCCGTACGGATTGACTGGCACTGATTATCACAATGAAAAGTGGTTCAGGGATATCGCTGATGGCGGTGTTCATATTAGTCGGGTAACCACAGGTTTTCGCAAAGCCGCTCATTTTGCAGTGGCAGTAAGTGCCATCGACCCGGTTACCAGACAGGTCTGGGTGTTGCGAGCGACCATCGACTCATCGACTCTGCAAAAATTCATAGACACTATAAAGACCGCAGCTACCGATGACGTGTTTCTGGTGGACGATGAAGGAATTCTCCAGACCTCTTCCAGGTTCTATGGTGAAACCCTGTCCCGTTTCAGTCAGGAAATACCTGCGGGAATTCGCTCCGGCATTTTAGATGATGGTGCAAATGTCTTTGAGGCTATCGGCATCATTGAAGATACGCCTTGGTCTGTGGTCATTCTCAAAAAGCACTATTTGCAGCAGGAAGAGTGGCAGGATTTCAGAAAGAAACTGTTTCTCATTGTTTTCAGTTGTATGCTGGCCGGTATTCTGGTGGTCGTTGTGTTGGTTGAAAAACTGACTGATATGATAAAGAAAACAGATGAGTTACAGCTGACGATGCTGAAAGAGGCCGAACACACCAATAAGCTTGCCTCAATCGGTCGTCTGGCTGCCGGTGTCGGCCATGAGATAAATAACCCGCTTGCTATAATCGATCAAAAGTCCGGGCTGATTGAAGACCTGCTGCTTATGGGGGAAGATTTTCAGTATAAGGGTGTGATCCTGAAAAATCTTGAAGGTATCAATACCAGTGTAGGGCGCTGTAAAACTATTACCCATCGCTTGCTTGGTTTCGCTCGCCGGGGTGATAACAGGCTGGAGACTCTTCAGGTCTGTGACGTGCTGACCGAGGTTCTGCAATTTCTTGAGAACTCAATGGTGAAAAAGAGAATAACTGTCGATCTGCAAAAAAATGAAGATCTTCCCTTGCTCAGGAGTGACAAGTTTCAGTTACAGCAGATTTTCCTGAATATCATTAACAATGCCATTGATGCCATCGGTGAAGATGGCCTTGTCTCCATTAACAGTTATGTGGTAGCCGGAGATATTCGGGTAGTTATACAGGATGATGGGGCGGGCATGTCGGAGGAGGTTGCTGCACATATCTTCGAGCCGTTTTTTACCACGAAAGAACAAGGCAAAGGTACTGGCCTCGGTCTCTCAATCACCTATGGTCTGGTGAAGAAGCTAGGTGGCGATATCACCGTAAGATCCCAGGTTGGAAAAGGGACAGCATTCACAATTACTTTACCAATTAATAATGAATCAGTATGAAGGTGCGGATGAACTCTACAAGTGATGATAAACACAAAATGTCTGAATCAGGATTGAATGAGGCTGAGCCCCCTAAAATCAAACTTCTTATTGCTGATGATGAACAAGAGTTTGCTGCAACTCTGTTAGCTCGACTGGAGCTAAGGAACTTCGACGTTACTACCGTTGCGAGTGGGACAGAGGCCATTGCAGCAGTTGAGGAGGCAATGCCGGATGTGATGGTGCTCGACTTGAAAATGCCGGATCTGGATGGATTGGAAGTACTGGCTCAACTACGCAAAAAATATTCTGACCTCAAGGTGATAATTCTTACAGGGCATGGTTCTTTCGAAGCTGGAAGAGAAGGGATGGAGCTGGGTGCTTTTGATTATCTTATGAAACCGGTTGACCTGAATAAGTTGATTGAAGTGGTTCGGGATGCTCACCGGCAGGGATGATCTGGCAATTACAGCTTCCTGGCAGATTGGATATCGATCAAATGCTGGTTCAATAACATGGGTGTAGAAAGCATGAGTGGAATATATACTGCAGAGAAAGTCTGCCTTGATGTGGTTGCTGAGGTATCGGCAATGGTTACTCACGAGGTGAATAATTCATTAGCTGTGATCAACGAGAATGCAGGCTATCTGGATGATCTGGTATTGATGGTCGGAGAGGACGGTGAATTACCTGCCGAGCGGGTTAAACGATCTGTAACTTCAATAGCTTCTCAAGTGCGAAGAACCAATAACCTGATGAAAAAGCTGAACAGGTTCGCCCATAGCGGTGATGAGCCTGTGGCAGCGATAGACCTCGTTGAATCTCTGCAGGTAATGATAACCCTGACGGGCCGTAAGGCGGACTCCTCGGAGATTTCTGTGGGCCTGGAAAGCGTGGACCCGGTGATTATAACCACAAAACCGCAGATGGTGTATACTCTCATCTATCTCTGTTTAAGGCATCTATACCAGGAAGCTGGTGCTGGTAGTGTCGTGAAGTGCGAGGTGTATCGCTCTGAGGATGAAGAAGAAGTTGCGGTTTTACGATTCCAGGTAACTGCACAACAGGGGGCAAACTTTTCAAAGCTGCCTGAAGATAGATCCCTGGCCTTGATTATCGCGGAAGTCAGTGCGAAGGTGCAGACTGAGAACGATGGTATACTGGTAAAATTGCCACACAGTTCTTCTATGGCATAATACACAGGCTATCTGCCCCTCCCCAGCGTCTCATCAGTTCAAGCGATCTCAGCTTCGACCTTTGTGGTTATAAGCCTTCGTAATCTGCCTGGTTAAGATTCATTTTGATGACCGCCGAGGCTCAAGCAGGGAGTGACCAGGAGTCAGGCGTATAAGCGGTGTATGCTGAACCAATACTCTCGTTAACTTATTTACCTGATATTAAATCAAAAAATGCAATGTAATAAATTAGAGCCGTTTATGATGTAGTTCCCTCCTCCCCCCTTTCTCCTATCCCCTCACAAATCTTAAACTGAAGTTTTGTGGTAATTAGATACAATTTTATAGTTGGAAAGGTTTAATTTAATACGAGGTAGATCGGATCAAAATTGTTGAGTATTGTGGTTCTTTCACCCATGAGGAGGGTATCTTCGTCTGAGTTGACTTTGCCCGGTTTGTTTTCAAGCTGGGCTTTTTTGTGTTTTGGGAGTGTCGTTTCCTGTAAAGTTGTAAGAATTATTCCGTCGAACATTGCTTGAAAAGATGTGAAACCAGTGTTCAATATGGTTTGAAAAGCTTGAAGACAATGGCTTGGGTATGAGCACTGTGTGGGAAACTAAAGGGGTATTGTGTCGATTTTCGTGTAGTTCGTTGAAGGGGTCCGGCAATTGTTGAAGGGCGTCAAAAGGATGTGGTACAGATTATTGGTTTTAATTGGATTGCACCTACAATGTCTTTGCCGCATAACAGTGAAAATCCAATAATTTTTTTAAAGTGAGATACGTGAGAAGGCCTCGAGTTGTGAAAAGCAAGACTATTAAAGTCGATAATATCCAGGTGGAGGTTTTCTGGAAAAAGATTAAAAACATTAATCTTCGGATCAAATCACCAGCGGGCAATGTTGTTGTGTCCGCACCAGTGGGGGTATCTGATTACACAATAATTGAACTCATTCGAGCGAAATATCAATGGATATGTGAAAAACAGTCCTTGTTACAACGTGAAGTAGCCGAAAATAAAACAAAAAAGAATACCGATGCCGAAATATTCTTTAAGGGATGTAAATATCCTGTCGAAGTACGCTATAACGCAGGAAAAGATAGTCTGAATTTCCATGATGATGGCAAAATCATTGTTCAATCAAAGAATGTGTTATCGGTTAGTGAGTTGGAGAATCTCGTCAATGGCTGGTATCGGTATCATCTTAAGTTGAAAATACCTGAATTGCTTAAGAGTTGGTTGCCGGTTATTGGGGTTGAACTCAATGAGTGGAGAATACGCCGTATGAAGACGCGGTGGGGGAGTTGTAACATCGTCAAGCGAAGGATCTGGCTAAATCTGGATCTTGCCAAGTTGCCGCCTGAATGTCTTGAATATGTAGTGGTCCATGAACTTGTGCATCTACATGAGCGGAAACACAATGCCCGATTCTGGGGATTGGTTGAAGCGTTTTTGCCAGATTGGAGGGAGAGTCGTAAAAAATTACGGGAATGGGAAGTCGCAATGTGAAACTGTTTTCGTGGAGATATGCAGGTGCGTAATTGAGATGAGTTGTTATCAATCTTATTATTTGAAGGTGCTTTTTTCCGCGTCTTTTGCTGACGTAACTGCTGGTGCTTTTTATGAAATACGGTGTTGCTTCAAAAAAATAAAGCCATTCAGCCTCTATCACGAATGACTCAGACGATAGAGGGAACGGCTTTGTGTCTGTGACCAACAGTACCTAGGTCAGGAACATCCTTATTTGATCAGGAAGTTCTCCAGGGACTCACCTGCGTCTACGCGTGCTTTAAAGACATTTGGCATGCGACCTTGACCTGTCCAGGTAATACGCTCACCTGCTTCATTCATGATCTCGTATTTAGGTGGTCTTGGTGCTCTTTTACCTTTCTTGACTGGTGCGTCGGTTACCAGATCATCTAATTTAATGCCATCGGCTGCCATCATCTCCCGATATTTCGCAATTTTTTCAAGACGCTCTGCATCGGCACGTTTAAACTCTTCTTCCTGCTCCAATCTGTCTTCGATGATCTTATCAAGCTTGGCTTTAATTTCTTCAAGTTGCTCGATTGTCATTTCTTTGGTTGCACTTTTGAAACGACGTGCGTGGGTTATAACTTTGATGAATTCTTCCATGATATATCCTTATAAAATGTTGTGTATGAATCGGGCCTGAAATATTTCTTAATGATAATATAGTTTTTCAACTATGCAAGAAATTTTCAAGGAAAATATTACTGTAAACGGGTCTATATTTTAAAAAAGTGATTCGAAAAGATTACAATTACAATGTACTTTTGAACCTTTATTAAAGACAGGAAATATATTTTTTTCATATTTAGAGGTAGTTGCGCGATATAGGGGCTGCCGGGCCAAGTGCGTTGGCAGGCAAAAGGAAGGCTAGTGATTCATATATGTTTCTTAAAAATCTGTAATAAAACAGTATATAAGATTTGCTGGTTTTGGGCTTTTGTGCTTGGAATTCTCCATGCAACGAAGCGCTGGATTACAACTTATGTCGGTCGATACTATATAAAAATGAGTGTTTTTAGGGGAAGGACCACGAATAGGATTACCTGGTCTGCTTGAAAATATTCCTGATGTATAGATTCTTATTCAATATGATATCCTGAGTAGGGCAATTTATGGAGTTACACTAGTGAATTCACATCACTGACGGGGAATATAACCTTTAGGCAGAGGGCAGCAGTGAAAATGAAATACATAATAGTCTTAAAGGTCAGAAAGCTGAGCGGGCAAGGTCCTTCTGCGCAGTCCACGCTGGTTCGCATGCCGGGTTATCTCATGGATATCGAAAATAATGCTTGGCAGCTAAGTGAATGAAATACGACTTTTATATATGACGTGAGGTTATCCCTGATTCCCACCCGAAAGGTTCGATTTGAGAGAATACAGCAATTCTCATTCATGGAGTCATGAACTTCTTCTGTATCTCATAAGAGAGTGTGCTGTTCATTTCAAGAACATCCAGAGCTGTATTCAAAGGCAGTGAGCCGGTTCCACAAGAAGGAGTTATGAAGACCCGTTGAAGGAGACTCTCCTTTACAAATCCTAAGGCGGTAAGTTGGTTGAGTTGGGTTTTAAATTTGTCGAGCAGTGATGTAACAGTTTCTTTGGATATGATTTCAGGATCGCCGGTCGGAACAATTCCCCAGGCAAGAATACCGCCTCTTTGGAGGAAACTGGTAAGCTCCTCTTTAAAGAGAAGCAAATTTTCAAAATAACTATACGCATCGAAACTAATAATATCTGCCTTTGATTGCAGAACAGGAGCCCAGTCACCATTAGCACAGATGTGGACACCAACCAGGGCGCCAGTTGCCCTTATGCCGGAAATAATTTCTGACATAGATTCGGTAACCAATTCTCTGGTAATACCAACAAAGGCGCTCGAGCCGAAACTCACCATTGCAGGTTCATCAATAAAAATGATCGGAGTTTTTATCTTGGCTCGCTGTTGGATTTGCCTGGCCTGCCAGCATCCTTTCATCGTGAGATGTTTGACCAGCATGTCCCTGAGGTTGTCATCATAAAAAATAGATTCTCCTTGTCCGGTTTTAGCGCCAATGCCAGTGGTTATCGGCCCGGTAACCTGTCCTTTAACCGTGTACGAATCGTGCTTGCGCAAGTGAAGGGTATCCAGTAAGACAGAAAATCCCGATGCGCTATCTGCTGCCAGTCTAAAACGAGAATCTTTCAGCAGATCGTGGTTTGCTTCCACAGCCATATATTCTTCATAAAAGGCTGTCATGGAAACAGCGAAGTCCTCTGCCTCGGTGTCTATCCAGAAGCCTTTATTGCTGTCTATCAGTCCTGGAAATCCTGTGAGAAATTGTCGGACCATACCCTCGCGAGGATTCTTCGGCAGTTGTGGCCAAAGAGGTATTTCCGGTGTGTAACGAAGTATAATGTCAGCGGCTTGCTGATGATTGGTAATTGGTAGGCTGCCAATAAGAAGTGGTCGGCAGTTTGGTGTAATCATAAGAAATGCCTCCTCGTGGACGGATGCGGAATGGAAGCTGCGCTATTTTAATAATTCTACTAAAATCCTATACTTCATATAGGCTTCTTTGTCTCTGTTTTACGTTTCGGATGAACTGTTTCTGCCTTGATTGAATTCAATTTTCAACAACTCAAATACATGGTATGAATGGAATTGTAAGTTAGAGAAAAGTGTGTAGCGGTTGATTTCGCGTTTTAGAACCTATTCTCAATATGATTGGTCATTTCAGAACTTTTAACCAATCTCAAAGATGTCTTTTTATGTTCTATAAAAAAGGAGGAGCTACTCTATGGAGTTGAATTTTCTAGAGGTGTTTCTGTACTCATTTTTTGGTGTTGCGGTTGGTTATGCTTTGCTTGCCGGCTTTACACCAATTTTTTATAAAAAAAAGGCATGGGGGCAGCTAACCCGCAATGAATTGAAAGTTAAACAGGGGACTGCCACTATTGAAAACAAGATGGATTTATTGATCCGTTCATTCTTTACAAGTCTCTTCACGTATCAGGTCTATCTGATAGCTTTGCTCATAGCTGTTTTGGTCTATGCTGGAATTAATTACCTGCCGCTATAACGTCACAAAATAAGCAGAATAGCCGCTTACAGGTTGCGGTAGTTATGCTGTTTAAAATGTTCATTACCCTTGAAACTCAGCAAGAACTGGTGAGGAATAGGGGCAAATTTGGCAGTCATCATAACGGGAATGGGAAGAGCCCTATACAATTTTGCCAGTTGGAAGATCGAAAATTAAAGTAGTATCAATCCGTTCGTCGAACTCCCGACTGGTCCCAGCCCGATTTTGCCATAATGTCCCCCTGTCCTGATGAGAGTTCCGGGCTGGTTCCTGTACTGTTTTTAAAGATATCATAATTGCCGGAGGCGGCAAGCTAACAGGTAATCCCTGTGGTGGATTATTTCTTCAGAGTTTGCTGCAGCCAGGCAGAAATGTCCTGTATTTGTTCGAGGCACAGGCTGTGTTCCATGGGATAGCTGCGATAGTTTGCAGCATACCCTTTTTGTTGGAGCAGGGTATGTGCCTTTTTACCCAGGGCCTCGGGGACTACCGGGTCATGTGTGCCGTGATGTATTTCTATTGGGATGTTTCTATTCGCCTCACTCAGTTGAATGTCATCACTGGTGGCGAAGTACGTGGACATCGCAAGCAGTCCGCCAAGAGAGCGTTTGGATGAAAGGCAGCATTGGTATGCTACAGCCCCTCCCTGGGAAAAACCGGCAAGGATGATTCTTTCACTCTGGATACCTGTCTTAACCTGTTCTTCAATAAGGTCGTCGATATAACCGGCAGAGGCCATTAATTGTTTATGATCCACCTTGCGGTCAATGTTCATTTCCAGAATGTCGTACCAGGCAGGCATGACAAATCCGCCATTTATAGTCACCGGCATACTTGGAGCGTGAGGGAAGATGAAGCGGATTCCGATGTCGTCAGGTAATTGCAATTCGGGAATAATGGGTGCGAAATCATTGCCATCAGCCCCAAGACCATGCAGCAGGATGACAGCGCTGTCAGGCGTGGGAGTTGTTTCGATCTGGATCGGATTCAGGTAGTGCATTCGATTCTCAAAAGTTAAAGTTTTCGGTGTCGCTGGTTTGCCATGAGCATAGGTACCGCTCATGGGTTGAATGACGCCAGCAGCGTATTTATCGCGTCATTGTCGCAATGAGCCGGATCAAAATCGGGCTGTATATCGTGCCGGGCTAACAAGGGTCTACGGTTAGCAGGTTCGAGTTCAATTTGTCTGAGTAGTTCAATATACTCATGAATATCATCTATGCCCAGAGGTGGGTTGGCACGATCGCTATCATGCAGCACCGGTTGGCGTGAGTTAACACCTTCGGTAAATATTTCCTGCAGGGTGATCTCGCATTCCCAGCCCCCGCCGTGATCGTGCAGATAGGTGAAAATGAAAGGCATCACATCTTCAAGTTGATAGAGTTTGGTCTTGGCTTCGTCACCAATATCTTGCCTGCCATTGGCAGTTCGGGGCCCGTAAAATATTTTCCCAACAAGAAAAAGATGGCCCGGTTCATTGTTCCAGCCGAAACAGATCTGTATTATTTTGCTCAAGTCACCGAGAGATAATGAGCCGCAGAGATCCAATTCCCGCCAGACAGGTGGAGACGAAAAGCCTAACTCCAGTTTGAGTCTGTAACCCGGGATGACTTTGGGAGTGTCACTGGAGACATCCTGTTCAGTTTTTTTACGAAAATCGTGCTGGATAACTGTCATTGGAATACCTCCGGTTGACAACAACATTGTGCTTGAACCGAGGCTGGGCAATGTGAAGCTGTGGGCCTCGGTAGGGGGCGAGTGAAAGGAGAACTCGATACTAACCTGAATGTATCATCAGGTCTGGCAGTTTCGGGTCCCAAACTTTCGGTTGAGCGATATGGCTGTTTACGGTGTGCGGATTTATGCCCTGCCGGGTGTTAGCCGGTTGAATCACGGAATGATCACGGTCAAATCAGGCTGACCGCATCAACTCCAGATAGCATACTATAAGGCGGCGAGCTATAGCCAAGAGAAATTGCATGAAGCATGGTCAGAGAACCATCCAGCCAATATATGCATAAAACGGATATCGGCTGAATGGCTGGTATGAATTGTAGCACTTGAGATAACAGAATGGCGTTAATAATTGTTTTTATCAAGCCAGGCTACAACCATCTCTTCAATGAAAAACGATTTGTCCAGCTTCTGACCAAGTTTTCTACGCTTGTTCTGCTCACCGGCGTAGGCCATGGTTAGCCTTTCTGCTGTATCTTCAGTTAACAGAAGTGTTTGGCGTACAGAGTTGCCGGCCCGGGGACTGGGGCGGCCGCCCCGGTTTGGAGTATCCGTATTGTCTTGTTTCACACCCTTTTGGGGACTGTTCCCCGAGCCTGCCGCGCGTTGCACGGCACTGCTGATATCCGGAACGATCCTTTTGGCACTTTTAGGTAACGCCATGTACTATGCTCCCTGGTTGTGGGCTATGATTTCTAGGGCAATTTTTTCTATGTCTTTGGCTGCGTTTTGGGCCTGTTTGAACTGCCGATTGTTTTTCCTGACGCTGCTGCAATACTCTTCAAGTGTCATGCCGTCCCTGTTGAAATTCTCAAAGGTCGACCTGCTTGGGAGAACTGATTTCAGACATGAAACCTGGTCTGGCATGATACTGACAAAATAGCTCCGCACATTATCAACGTTAGATTGGGGGTGCACAAATGTTGGTATTATTGCAAAGTCAGCTCTGTTGATCTGCAACCCTTCCTGGATCACAGGCCAGAGATTTCTACCGAAGCTTGCTTCATCGTTGGTGGAGGTTCGCATTGGCACCAGCACCAGATCAGAGAGGTTGAGTGCGAGCTTGGTGGCAAACCCGCCGATTGATTCACCAGGTACATCGAGAATAACCGCTTCATGCTCTTCGATAATTTTCTGCAGCTTGTTTGTCAGGGCATCAAGATCAAGCCCGGCCAGCTGGAAGTAGGAGAGGTTTTTCATCTTACGCTTATTCGCGATGCGTTCGCCTATCCAGTCTGCCAGAGTCCCCTGAGTGTCGAGTTCTACGAGGGCAACCTGGCCGAACTCTTTTTTGAAAGCCCTGGAACAGGCTACACCCAGAGAGAGTGTGGTTTTACCTGTTCCACCCTTGGTCTGCACGAAAGAAAAAATTGCCATACTATAGTTTTGGGTCAGAATTGATGAGTGATGTTAATGCAGCACTGGTGCGCAAAAACGTACATACGTTTATGGGTATAAATGTATGTGGGTATAGGGTCTTGTCCACGCGCCACTATATTGTGGGCTCTCAGATTGTGCAAGATGGAAAATGAAGGAAAGTGCTAGGGAAAACAGGTTCCTGCGCTCATAATGCAGACAGAGCGCAGGAAAACAGGGAATGTTAAAAGTTGAATACCTGAGATTCGGCTGCCATATCAATGAGGTGAGGGCCGCCGTCAAGTGCCATATTGGAGTGAAATTGTGCTTCGTCCAGGTTACGGTTTTTGGCGCATGGGGTACATACCCCGACCTGGACTTCGTTTTCGACAAGATAGGGAAGGTAATCGTTGACGCAGTCACCAGTGATGGTTCTTTCATTTCCGTCTCTGGTTTTTACCGCCCAGTCGACACCGCTATCGATAAAAAACAGATTTACCAGATGCCCCTTGGAGTGAGCGATCTTTGCGAATTGAAAGCAACGGGTCGCTTTTTCATTGTCATTGTGGCGCAGAACAAACAGAAAATTAGCCATTGTTTACCCTCCTTGATGTATGCGTTAGTGTTGGATGAATGATGCATAAAATCATATGAGTAGAGGTACTCCTTTAGCTGTGTAAAGGCAATAATATAGTGTGCATAAACAATAAATAACTCATTGTTGCATCGATCCTCTAAGCGGTTGCTGGTGGGTTTAAATACAGAAGTAAGATGATGATTGGTGGTTATTTTTACCGACCAATGGTAATACGTATGGGTGTAATGGGTTGAGCTTCAGGCGCTGCAACAAAGGAGCACAGAGGTTCCACCCGGGTTCTTTTTGAAGTCGAGTCAAAAAGCAAATCGTGCCTGTTCGGGCACTTTCAGATACGTCATGAAGTGATACAAATATGAGTAATACAAGAAAGACATCGGGTAAGAAAAAAGTATCCCAGAGCGGGATGAAAAATAAATACTGGAAACAGGTCTTTGCCCTGGCTGACACCAAAGCCTGGCAAGATTTGTGCACCTTGGTTGAGAAAAACCGTTGGCTGGCCACAACAGCAATCAGTAGCTCCATGTTACCGGATTATCTGGCAGACGATAAAGATTATGGTTTGCTGAGGCTGCTGGCGAACGTGGAGGATATCCCCGCGGGGGTCATCAGAAAAATCATATCTTTTGGAGCCCGGGATACCAAAGGCAGGTGCTATCTGGTACGGCTCCTGGCCGGCGGTGAGGACCTGAGCGCAGGTGCTGCTGTTGAATCGGTGGCCCTGGCGGAACGTGAGGCTTTGGCCGACTCTCCGCTGGTGGCGGCTGAGCTCCTGAAAACAGCGGAGCGGCCGATTGAGGTCATTCAACAAATGCAGCGGACACTCGAACAGGGGATTAATGACAGCGATCCGCAGCGTCGTGCGCTGGCTGAACGTTGCCTGGACAGGTCGCAACTTTTTTATGATCTGGTACTTCTCCTCCAGGATGAGGGTGCCGAAAACAGATTGGTTGATTGTCTGGCCAGTGAAGAACTGCTGTTGAGTTTTCTCAACCAGGAAAAAAGGGATTGGAGTAATATCGTAACGTTCCTTTAGGCAGAGGTTGGCAAATGCCGGAACGAATCAGTCGCGTCGGAAAAGACGGAGTTTTCCTCGTGGCCATTGTAGCCCGGCGCCCTGTATGCAGATATTAATGAGATAAAAATGACAGGATTCGACAAACGACCTTCCGCAGTTTGTACAGATTGTATTCGTTATTCTTTCAATTCAGAA
>NZ_CP050699.1:4230000-4330000 GCF_005116675.2 Desulfosediminicola ganghwensis | reverse complement strand
GTCAGCTGCGCGACTTCTAGTCGTCGAGTGTTGTTCTCCGTGTTTCAAAGACCGCGGCAATCTACAGGATGAGGTGAAGACTGTCAACAGGTTTTGTTGTGAGGGCTCGGTATTCTTTTCAATTGAAATTCAGGTGAGTATCTAAGGAGTGTTAACTGCCCGAGTACGCGAAATTCTAAACATGGTTCGCAAATAAAAAAGGCCGACAGAGTACTCTGCCGGCCTTTTTTATAATCTTCCAGGATCTGCTCTTCTATAACTATTTACGCATGCTACGGATATAATCTTTAGTGAGTGAAGGGTGATCCTTGATTATTTTATCCAGTTGGGCTGGGAGTGCTTCTGAAAGGAAGCTGTCAAATTGTGCATAGGTAAGTTCCTGGCTTACACCCTCCTGGATCTTGTCTGAGAATAGCTTTTTATCATCTTCGGACTCTATATACTGGAATATACCTGAAGAGTGGATACCAACAGCCGTTTTGGCGGAACTGGATTCAATAGACTCTATTCTGCCAGCCAGGTTGCTGATATTCTCATTGGTTTTGGCGTACATCTCTTCCAGCTTGTGAATCTGATCCTTAATAGCACTATCCGGATCCTCATCGACTTTAGAAGAGAGATATTGAATCAGTTCATTAATTTTCTTCTCAGATTCCTTGAGTTCATCCACCATCAGGGTTAAGCCGTGAAGGTCTTCCTGCAGTTGCTCATTCTTTGAATTAAGAGTTGAGACGTTGTTCTGCAATTTCTGGTTGGCGCCCTGAAGTGATACGAGCTCGTTTTTCATAGTGTCATAATCCTCCTGAGAGATACTGGTATCTGAAACGTCTGTAGCACTGGAACCTGCTGCTGCGTTCTGGAGAAGGTTTAAGAATCTCTGTTTTGTCTCCGCGTAGAGGGAAGACGCCCTTTCTGGTGATTGTAAGGCTATTGCTCCGATGAAGATAGCTATCAGGACAGCAATGGAAACACCAATCGCCAGGGTCAGTGCAATAAGAAACAGAATTAGACTGAAAAAGCCTGATACAGCTGCACCGATGAAACCGCCGGCACCCGTGCCTTCTCCTGAGGGGACCATGGAGATGATGAGCACGATTGCTACAAGCAGGACACCCGACTGGATGAGAGGGGTGCGAAACTCATTATTTTTCATGTGTTTTCTCCTAAAATTCGAGGAATAGCTTGAGGTTTAATTAGCAGCCTGCCCCTAAAAAACATCAACTATTTCTTAGCATAGTACAACATATAATAGGGTGGGATGAGCAGGGATAGATAACTCTTATAATCAACCGCGAATGACGATTCCTGTCAAGACCATTATCCATGCAGTTATACTCTTAGTCTAAGACAATTTTCTGATGGCTTCAATGCGTTCCAGAACCGGAGGATGCGTGTATTCTAGAAAGACCGCCACCGGGTGAGGGGTTAAGTTCACCAGGTTAGCCTGACTTAATTTTTTTAAACCGCTGATAAGATCATCCACTGTACTGGTGCTGTCGATAGCATAAGCATCGGCCTCATATTCATGTTTTCTTGAGATAAAATTAAAAGCGATGGACACCAACATGTTGACAGGTGAAAAAAGATATCCGAAAAATATCAGGCTGGCATAGGTTGAGATATGATCCATTTTAAAGGCCTCAAAGAGCCCCTGATTCTGCATGATAAGTGACAGAAGGTAGAACATTATCCCTGTCTGCACTACTGAGATCACGAGCATCTTTATAATATGCTTCTTTTTGAAATGGCCCATTTCATGGGCAAGAACCGCAACTATCTCCCCTGTGGTGAGTTTTTCCATAAGTGTGTCATAAAATACAATTTTCCTGAATCTGCCAAAGCCGGTAAAAAAAGCGTTTACCTTACTGGAGCGTTTAGAGCCGTCCATGGTAAATATGCCTTGAATCCGGAACTTTTCACGCTCGGTATATCCATTGATTGTCTCCTTAAGTTCACCATCTTCGAGAGGTGAAAATTTATTAAAGAGCGGCATGATAATCACAGGAGCGAGAAATTGTATCAAAATTGAGAAGAGAACAACTCCAATCCAGCAATATATCCATGCAAGTGAACCTGCTGCTTCAAAAAACCACAGTATAAGGGCGAGCAGAGGGCCACCCAATACCACCATAAGCAGAGCGGATTTGAGTATATCAAGTACGTATGTTGTGGCTGTAGTATTGTTAAAGCCAAACCTCTCTTCTATGACAAAAGTTGAATAGAGCGAGAAAGGGAGGTTCAGGAGAAAGCCTAGCAGTGCAAGAAAACCTGCGAAGCAAAGACCAGTAAGGATGGAGTTGAGTTCAAGACTTCTAACTAGGGAATCAACAAGGTTAAAGCCACCAAGGAGCAGGAATGTAAGTGTTGCGCAGGTGCCGATGCTGCCTGAAATAAGTGAAAGGCTGGTCCTGGCACGAGTATATTCCTGTGATTTTGCATACTCCTGAGCATCAAAAACATCGTCAAACTCCTTTGGTAACTGAGGATCAAGCGCCTTCAGGTTGAGGTAGGAGATTGTGAGTTCAAGAAGATAACTTCCAATGATTACAACCAAGAGAAATATAAGCCAGCTATTCATTTACTGTTCCTGAGTCTATTGTATTGAGCGGTTAACATCGATATTGGCAGGAATGTACTCATGTTAATAACAGTATACGATAAAAAAAAGACCCGAAGGCACTCTGCCTTCGGGTCTTTGTGGTTTATACGCAATACCGGTAACTGATTACATGATAACCGAGATGGATGACTGTGCAAGGTTGAGGAACTGGGATGGTAAAATACCCATCACAATTATACAGATAATGAGTAGTACAGATGCGGCATTCGTTAAAAAGCTTGTCTGTACTTGTCCGCGGTCTTCAGTATCGGTACAGAAGGCGAGGCGAACAACGGAGAGGTAATAGTAGATTGCGATGGCGGTGTTAATCGCAGCCAGCACAACAAGTAACAGGTAATCTTCCTTTAAGGCATTGACGAGTAACATGAATTTGCCTGTAAAACCTACAAAAGGAGGAATGCCGGCAAGAGAAAAGAGCCCGATGGTAAGTGTCAAAGCCAGGAGGGGCGCTCTCTTGTATAAACCACTTAAGTCCTCAATGGCGAGATTCGTGCCGTCTTTTGAAACGCTGCAGATGACCAGGAAACAGGCGAGGTTCATGAAGACGTAACCAGTTATGTAATATAATGCCGCGGTATAACCAGTTATTTTAAACGTGAGCAAGCCGACTAACACGAAACCGGCATGGGCGATGCCGGAAAAGCCCAGCATTCTCTTGAGATCCTTTTGAACCAGAGCAGACAGGTTGCCATAAAACATCGAGGCAACGGCGCAAACCATAAGCAGGTTTACCATCACCTGACCAGTGTCTCCTGCGAGAATCACAAACCGGGTCAACATCGCCACCGCAGCAATTTTGGGAACAGCAGCGATAAACGCGGTGGTCTCATTGGAGGCCCCCTGATAAATGTCCGGTACCCAGAAGTGGAAGGGAAAGAGAGCTAACTTGTAAAAGAATCCAGACAATACCAGTGCCACAGCTATAACGACTACTGGCTGGGTATACATGGTAGAAAGCTGGGTAATTATTACGTCGAGTCTGGTGGAACCGGTGAGACCGAAGAGGTAGCTCATACCAAAGAGCATGAAGCCTGTCGCGGCAACACCAAACAGCAGGTATTTGATGCCTGCTTCCATTTGAGCCTTGCTGCCATGTTCCGTGCTGCGCATTGGTACCATGATGTAGACAGCAAAGGAGGAGAGTTCAAGCGCAACAAAGATTGCCAGTAATTCAACACTTGAGACAAGCATCATCAGGCCGAGTACCGACATTGACAGGAATATGTAGTATTCAGCTTTATATTTGGCACTGACCCCGGGCATGGTGTCGGTGAAAACTACCACTATGAGTGTGGCAAGCACGATCAGCACTTTGAATGTCTGGGAAAACAGATCAACTCTGAAGGCATCGTAGAAAAGCCCTCCTGTCATGTTGACAGTGGCGAGAGTTGTGGCCAAGACAATTGCAAATAAGGTGATCGCCACATTTCTGATGGTGTCGCAGGGATGATTTCCAAGACTCAGTGCGAAAAAGACGAGTCCTGCTCCCAGTAATGTAAGTTCAGGTAGAAATAGCATCGCTGTACCTTTAAGGGTCGTTTGTGGTTAATCCTTAGCGTATTATCGCTTCAGCAACTGCCATAGCCCCATTGCTGTAGGCGTTGAAGTCATTCATCAGATTTGTAACGCTGACACGCATGAGGTTGATAAAGGGTTGAGGGCTCAGTCCTATCCAGAAAACGAAGAACAGGAATGGTGAAAGAGTGACAATCTCTCTCACATTCAGATCTTTGAGCCAGGATTGATCAGGATTATCAGTCCCGCCCCAGACAACTTTCTGCAACATGCGAAGCATATATGCCGCGGCAAGTACTGCACCTGGAATAGCGGCAAGGGCGAGCGGAATGCTATGTTCAAAAGCTCCGGCAAGAATCATGAACTCACCAACAAAACTGTTGGTGCCAGGAAATGCAAACGAAGAAAGTGAGAAGAATCCGAGGAAGGTGACAAAGACTGGCATATATTGGCCAACGCCTGTCGCTGATTTGAGCTCACGGCTATGTGTTCTCTCGTAAATCATACCCACACAGAGAAACAAGGCACCGGTGGTGATACCGTGATTGACCATCTGCAGAATTGCACCTTCGATACCGCTCTGGTTGAGCACGAAGATACCCAGGGTCACGAAACCCATGTGACCAACTGAAGAGTAGGCGATAAGCTTTTTCATATCGCTCTGGGCGAGGGCGGTGAATCCTCCGTAAATAATGCCGGCAATGGAAAGCCAGAGTACGAATGGCATCAGCGTAACCGTTGCTTCCGGAGCCATTGGCAGGGCAAATCGTAAGAAACCGTAGGTACCCATCTTCAAGAGGATTGAAGCCAGGATCACAGAACCGGCCGTAGGGGCCTCAACGTGAGCTGCAGGCAACCAGGTATGGAATGGAAACATCGGCACCTTGATTGCAAATGCCAGGAAAAACGCCAGGAAAATAAGCATCTGGGCCATCGATGAATAGCCGTTCCACATCATATCCGGGATGAAGAAGCTGCTGTTATTTTCGAAGTAGAGCCAGATGATAGCAACCAGCAGTAATACGGAGCCAGCCAGGGTATAGAGAAAGAATTTGACTGAAGCATAGATCTTCCTCGGTCCACCCCAGATGCCGATAAGCATGTACATTGGGATGAGCATCGCTTCCCAGAGAATGTAGAAAAGTACGAAGTCAAGCGCCACGAACACACCGACCATGGCCGCTTCCATGATGAGCAGGCAGATCATGAACGCCTGAACACGTGACTTGATATATGTCCAGGAGGCGAGGACACAGAATGGCATTATAAAGGTAGTCATCAACAGCAGAAGCACTGAGATGCCGTCGACACCAACTATATAGTTAATATTTAAAGACTCAATCCAGGTATGTTTCTCAACAAACTGGAAGACGGCCGTCGATCTGTCAAAGCCGAAAAGGACAGGCAGGGACAAAACGGCAGTGAGTGAGGTCACGGCGAGCGTCCAATAACGGGCAAAATCCTCATTGTTCACCAACAGCATGAAGAAGGCTCCAGCTATCGGTAGGAAAATAAGTATGCTGAGCAGTGGAGGTCCCTGATTAATCAGTAGCTGATCCATTACCAATGATCCTTAAAATAGGTTGAATTAAAGCCAGGCGAAGGCAAACAGCAAGACGGCTGCAAATGATATCGTAAAGTAGAGAGTGACCTGAATCTGTCCCCTCTGCAGGGTGCGGCTCAGTCTGCTACCCACATTACGAACCAGACGGGCAGTACCGTCCACAACTCCGTCAATGCCGTGCCAGTCAAACCAGCCCCAGAACTTGGCGGTGGTCATAAGTGAACTGAGACCGACTACTTTGTAGACTTCACCCCAGGCGGTATCGACAGCCTGGATAGGTTTCCTGGCCAGCCAGAAGAAAGCCTGACCGCCTTTGCGGTAGAACCAATCCAGATCAAAGCTGATAGTTGCCTTGGGCCCAATCCGGTCCTTGAAGAAATAGAAGCCCAGAGCGGTAAGAGCGAGTATCTGCAGGGTCTCACTCAGGTGATATGCGCTGTATGGGTGGTAGCTGACCTCAGGAAACGGAAGCATGTCATAGAGAAACGGCAGATAGCAGCCAACGATGAGACAGAAGAATGCTGCTATGCCCATGGCCATGGTCATATTCCATGGGGGATCGATAGCTTTGGCGCGTGTTTCTTCGGAACAACGGTCTTCGCCAAAGAAAATCAGATATGGCAGACGCAGGCCGGCAACCAGGAACGTTCCGGCAGAAACCATGGTGAGCAGGAATGCCGGGATCAGCAGGTGTTCTTCAAATCCGGCGCTGATAATCATCGATTTGGAAACAAATCCGGAGAGAAATGGAAAGGCCGAGACAGACAGGCCTCCAATGACCATAAACATCAGGGTCAGTGGCATTTTCTTATAGAGATTACCAAGCTCAGTGAATTTCGATTTCCCTGTCGCATATATGACAGAACCGGCAGCCATGAACAGCAGCCCCTTGTAAAGAATGTGGGCGAAGGCGTGAGCGGCGGTACCGTTAATGGCCAGTGCTGTACCAATACCGACACCGGCAACCATGTAGCCCACCTGGCTGACAATCTCCCAGCCGAGTAGTCTGCGGATATCATTTTCGATTAACGCATAGATAATGCCGAGGATGGCCATGAAGACGCCAAGGTAAATCAGTATGTCGAATCCGGCACATGCTCTGGCAAGGGTGTAGATTGCGGTTTTGGTTGTAAAAGCGCACATAAATACGGCACCGACCACAGTGGCCTTACTGTACGCGTCCGGCAACCAGGAGTGCAGAGGTGGAACAGCAGCGTTCAGCATCAGGCCGATCATGATCAGCCAGGTGTACAGCTGCATGTTGGATTCATCCATGTGGCTGAATGAAAGATCGCCGGTTGCCTGGTAACGGAGTACGAAACCGAGGAGCAGAACGAGTCCACCAAAGGTGTGAACCAGCAGGTAGCGGTAACCTGCGGCGAGTGACCCTTCCTCTTTGTTGAACCAGACCAGGAAGGTGGAAGCAAACGCCATGATCTCCCAGAAGAGAAAGAGTACCAGGTAATCCCCACAAAGGATTACGCCCAGTGAACCGGCTACGTAAAACCAGGCAGCAATATGATGCCATTCGTCTTCGACATGGAGTCCGTAGACAGTGCCGATAATTGACATCAGCGCCATGATGAAGGCGAACACCAACGAGAGGCTGTCAACCCGACCAAAGGTGAGTGTCCAGTCTTCCATGAAGGTGAAGACACCGTAGACACCATGATGCTGGCTCAGGTAGAGGACATCGATGAAGGTCAGAAAGGGGATCAGAACAAGATACGGCTTTCTGAACGGATCTTTTATAAATGGGAGGATCAGCGCCCCGCAGATCAAAATGAGGGCGGGATGTATAAAACTAGTTGTCATAGTAGTCCTCCCGTGTCTGAATTCCGGCTTTGCCGAACCAGACTGCGAAGAAAATGAGCACTATGCAGGAAAGCAGGGCGAACAGCGACCAGAATCCTGGAATCTTTTCAAGCCAGGTGTGGGCGTGGTGAGTGTCCACTGCGACAGCGCTCCAGAATACGATCAGCCCGACCCCAATGTAGCAGCAGAGCTTGACCATCTGGGCATGTCGCTTAAGTGATTCAATGAGGTTCACAATCATACTGTCAATCCTCCTGTTACAGCCTTGACGAAGCTTAACATGAAGTCCGGATATATGCCTATAATTACAGATATTGTTGCTGCGATAAGAATCGGAATAAGCATGGAGAGCGGAGCCTCTTTGATCCCGGTATAGGGTTCACCCTCAGGTCGTTTGCCAAAAAAAGCCTTGTAGGTAACAGGGGCGAAATAGGCGGCGTTGAGAATGGTACTGGCCAGCAAGATAAAAAGAATTCCAAGCTGGTGTGCCTCTATTGACCCGATAAGCAAGTTCCACTTGGTAATAAACCCTGCAACTGGCGGAGCACCGATCATCGAAAGTGAGGCAATGGCAAAAGCACCAAAGGTAAAAGGCATGGTTTTGCCGAGACCTTCCATTTCTGAGATGTACTTCTTGTGGGTCGCGACGTAGATGGCACCGGCGCAGAAGAAGAGGGTGATTTTTGAGAAGGCGTGGTTGACGATGTGAATCAGTCCACCTTCTATGGCTGTGGGTGTAAGTAAGGCAACGCCGAGGATGATGTATGAAAGCTGACTGACTGTGGAGTAAGCAAGCCGTGATTTTAGATTGTCTTTGGAGAGTGCTATGATTGAAGCCATAATAATGGTGAAACCGACGAAGTAGGCTGTCGGGATACCAAGATTGAAAGCATCCATCATATCTACGCCGAAAACGTAGAGCATTACTCTGGTGGTGCAGAACACACCGACCTTAACGACAGCAACCGCATGGAGCAGGGCGGAGACCGGTGTAGGTGCAACCATCGCTCCAGGCAGCCAGTGATGGAACGGCATCACACCGTTTTTGGCAAAACCGAAGAGGCAGAAAACATAGAGCATGGTCACGATCCAGCGATTGGTATCGGGATCGAAAATACCGGTGGAGGCATTACTGGCAAAATCCAGGGTGCCGGTAAGCACATAGATCAGGATCATTGCGGGTAGCAGGAAGGCCTTGGCGGTGGTGGTCAGATAAATGATGTATTTGCGTGCGCCATCGTATCCTTCCTCATCCTGATGGTGGGCAACTAGGGGATAGGTGCAGATGGAGACAATCTCATAAAAGAGATAGAGGGTGAAAAGGTTGTCCGAGAACGCCACGCCGATGGCCCCAAATATCGACAGGGCAAAACAGGCGTTGAAACGTGTCTGGGCATGTTCTTTCAGCCCTCTCATGTAGCCCATGGAGTAAAATACTGCGATGGTCCACAGTGAGGATGCCACCAGGGCAAAAATCATAGACATTGCGTCTGCCCGGAGGGTAACAGATACACCAGGCAGAATGTCAAACATATTGAAATAGAGCGTTTTACCCTGGAGCACTTTGGGGATCATGGTGCAGACAAGGGCAAAAAGCAGTATCGACGCGACAGAGGATATGCCCTCGCGAATGTTCTCATCGCCGCCCCTGAACATTACACCCAGGGTGCCAATCAGGGGGATGAGCAGTGCGATGAGTAGCTCAGGAGCATGTATAGTATTGTAATCCATACCAGATGGTTCCTTTCTTAGCCTTTGAGGTTAACGATATCCTTAGTATCGATTGATCGGTAATACCTGTAGATGGCGATCACGATACTGAGACCGATGGCGGCTTCAGCGGCTGCGATTGCCATGATGAATAGTGCGAAAATCTGACCGGTTGCCGGATCAGGGACGCTGAAGCGGTTGAAGGCCATGAAATTCACAGAGGCACCTACCAGTATCATCTCTGCAGCAATGAGCATTCCGATAAGGGTTTTACGGGTTAAGAGACCGTAAACTCCCATGCCAAAGAGCAGAGCACCGACGAGTAAATAGCTGTTAAGATTGTCATACAAGGCAAGAACTGACATCAGCTTTTCCTCCCTTCCCGAGCGATAACAAGGGCTCCGATGATTGCAATGAGTAAAACGATGGAGATCAGCTCAAACACCATGGAGTGATCGGTGAGAAGTTGAACACCAATAGTTTTCACAGAACCATCATTAACTTTAGCTTCGCTGGCCCATTCGGTTTTCAAGGCGAGGGTTGAAAGCCCCGCTGTGAGAAGGGCTGCGGTAATAAAGCCTAAAGGGCCTGCCAGGACGTGCCCGGGACCGTGATCCCGTTTTTGTTCAGGAGCAGCCAGCATGATGGCAAACGAGATGGTAACGGCAACGGCACCAATGTAAATTAGCACCTGCATCATCGCCACAAAGGGCGAGTTCAGAAAATAGTAGAGGGCGCCAACGCTGATAAAGCAGATCATGAGTCCTGCGACTGCCCGAACGAGTCGTTCTGCGTTACAGGCTATCAGGCCGCCAATAATAGTCAGGGCTATGGTCAGTAGGAATATCAGGCCAACGAGCCCATCCGCGCTGAAAAGTGATGGATTCATGAGTTGCGGTCCTCCAGACGTTTCAGGAGATCAAAATAAAAATCTTCTTTCCTGGTACTGGCCAGGTTGTACTCCTTGGAAAATTCCAAAGCGTTAAATTTACAGGACTCAACACAGGAACCGCAGAGCGAGCACTTGGTAAAGTCAAGCATGTAACTGGTGAGTACTTTTTTCTTCGACCCTTCTGGTTTTTCACCTTTAATAGCAATGCAGTCGGAGGGGCAGGCGCGCTGGCAGGCCATGCAGACGATGCAGTTCGGCTTGCCCTCTTCATTTTCGATCAATTCAACGTGACCGCGGTAGCGATCAGGCATTGTAAAGGTTTTATAAGGATACGGAACTGTCACCACAGGTTTCCAAAATTCCCTGAAAGTGATTCCCATACCCACCAGGAGGCTCCAAAGCCCTTTAAAGATGTCACTGAAATAGGCACCCATCTAAAACACCTTCAGTAATCCTGCGGTCAAGAGCAGGTTGAAAAGAGAGAATGGAATGAGGACCTTCCACGACAGGTTGAGCAGGCCGTAAATAGTTGTTCGCGGAAATGTCCAGCGAATCCAAATGACTGTAGCAATCAGCATGTACACCTTGAGCAGAAACCAGACTACACCGGGAACAAAACTCAGGAACGGCACAGGCGGATGCCAACCACCGAGAAAGAGTAGCGTCGTAAGGCAGGATCCGATAACGATGTTTGCATACTCGGCCATGAAGAACAGACCAAATCCCATTGAGCCATACTCAATATGAAATCCGGCTACCAGTTCACTTTCAGCTTCGCCTAGATCGAAAGGTGCGCGATTTGTCTCAGCCAGGGTGCAGATGAAAAAGAGCAAAAAGGAAAGCGGCATCAGCAGGTTTTTAGGGCTGCCATCACCTAAAAGCGGCAGGAAATTCCAGTGAAGTACGGATGGTCCCTGCTGGTTGACGATGTCAATCAGGTTCAGGGAGCCGGTGATCATGACGATGGTGATAGCGGTGATCAGCAGAGGAATTTCATAAGCGACGGCCTGGGATACGGATCGTACGGCTGACATCATCGCGTATTTGTTTCTGGAACTCCAGCCGGCAAAAAGCAGTGCCATGGAGCCGCTGGCAGCAAAAGCGAAAATCATCAGCAAACCAACGTTGATGTCGTGGGCGACGATAGTCTCGCTGAAAGGAATGGTGACGAAGCTCATCAGGGCAGGAAACATAGCCAGCACAGGGGCGGCAACAAAGAGAACCTTGTCGGCACCGCCTGGTATGATAAGCTGTTTTGCCATCAGTTTCAGACCATCAGCAGGTGGCTGTAAAAGACCGAGCGGTCCATTGATATTCGGACCTGGACGGCGCTGAATGCGACCGGCGCCTCGACGCTCTGCCCAGACGAGGTAGGCAGCGTTCAATGCAACGAAGGCGATGGCGACAATTACGGCACCGATTACGTTGAAAAGTGTTAAGCTCATATTAGTTTCCTTACCTGTCGATCTCTGGGATAACGAGGTCCAGGCTGCCCATGAATGCAAGAGCGTCCATGATCAGCATGCCTGCACATGTTTCGTCAAAAAGATGCATGTTTGAGTAAGTCGGTGAACGAAGTTTCATCCTGTAAGGAGTCTTTCCCCCGTCACTTACCAGGCGTACTCCGAAGCTGCCGCGGGCTGTCTCCACTGCCTGATAGTAGTCGCCTGCAGGCGGTTTGATAATCTTTGGTGCTTTTTGGGGCATGATCGGGCCATCAGGGAGCTTATCGAGAGCCTGTTCTACAATGCGGAGTGATTGCTCAATCTCTGCCATGCGTACGTTGTATCGGGCAAGGGAGTCGCACTCATGGAAGACCGGAATGTCAAAGTCAAACTCAGGGTAGACTGAATATGGTTCGTTACGACGTACATCAAAGTTAATTCCCGAGCCGCGCGCTACAGCACTGGATGCGCCGTATTTGCGGCATGTCTCCTTGGAAAGGTGGGCGTTGCCTTCCAGCCGCTTTCTGAAGATAATGTTGCCGGTAACGAGTTTGTGATACTTGTCGAGAGATTTTCTCATGCGTGGAATAAAGCGCCTGGCATCTTCGATGAATTCATCGTCGATGTCATTGTAAAGACCACCAAAACGGAAATAACAGTAGGTGAGACGGGAACCTGTCACTTTTTCCATCATGTCGAGTATGTGCTCGCGGTCCTGCAGGGCGTACATCAGTGGGCTGAAACCACCAAGATCCATTACGAAGGCGCCAAACCAGAACAGATGCGAGGCAATCCGGTTGAGTTCCACCATGATGACGCGGATATACTCAGCTCGTTCCGGAACCTCAATGCCCGCGGCTTTTTCTACGCAGAGCACATGGCCGTGGCTATAGCCGACTGCGCCAAGATAATCCATGCGGCTGAGATTCATGAGAAACTGAGGGTATGTTTTGAGCTCACCCATTTTCTCATGCATTCGGTGGATATAACCAATAACGGTCTCCGACTCGACGATATACTCACCATCCATCCGCATTTTAACCCTAAGAACACCATGGGTTGCAGGATGCTGGGGTCCAACGTTCAGGACAAAAGTTTCGTCCGGCCCAAGCTTAATAGGTTTACTCATGCCTTGAAATCCTTTCGAAGTGGATGGAAATCTGCATCTTCGGGCAGAAGAAGAGGGACAAGATGTGGATGTCCTTCAAACTTGATTCCGAAGAAGTCGTGTGTTTCACGCTCATGCCAGTTTGCGCCGGTATAGATTCCGGTAATTGTGGGTACAACCGGCTCATCTCGTGGAACACGGGTTCTGATAACAACTCGGCAGATATCGAAGTCATAGCGGCTGAAGTCATAGATGACTTCAAACTGGTTTTCCTTGATCCAGTCCACGCCGGTTATGGTTTCAATAAAGAATTCGGCCTTGTCGAGGATATCGATGGCTTCGAGAAGCTGGTCGGGTGAGACCTGGGCATCAAGGTGGTACCCATGGATGGCGTAATCACGCTCGATAACACCGTTAGGACGGGGCTCATCCTTGGGAGGTGATTCTTGATCTTCTTGCTCGATTTCCTCTGTAACATCAGAAACATCTGCTACTGTTTCTTCTGGCCGAGGCTCGGGGAACAAGGCCTGTAAGGCCTTTAGGGTTGTTTCTGCAATCATTTCCTGTGTGCTCCGAAGATGCTGGGTATATGTGATGCCTGTGAATCCAGGCGAACTATGCTACGCTTTCATGGTGGCTGACGCTTCCGGGTTTTCGAAGCGCTTCCAGCCGGACAGCTTATGCTCAAGTTCGATTATGCCTTGCAGTAGAGCCTCAGGACGAGGAGGACATCCTGGCACATACACATCCACAGGGAGAAATTCATCTGCACCGAGGACAATGCTGTACTGTCCCTCAAAGGCGAACGGTCCGCCGGAAATGGCACAGTTACCCAAGGCCATTACCCACTTAGGTTCGGGCATCTGGTCGTAAAGAGTTTTGATGCCGGGCATCATTTTTTTAGTGATAGTACCGGCAACGATCATGACGTCACTCTGCCTTGGCGAGGGGCGAAACACCTCGGCACCAAAGCGGGACATGTCGAAGCGTGCGCAACCAGTAGCCATCATCTCGATAGCACAACAGGCAATACCGAAAGTCAGTGGCCATAATGAGTTGGCACGGCAGATGTTGATAAGTTTGTCTGCAACGGCAAACTGGACAATTGATGAGGGTACTGGTTCAGTTATCGAAGGTATGTTCTCCGTTCCCACGTAAATACTCCCTTGATCCATGCGTAAACTACCGCTAATGTTAAAATTCCTACAAAAATGACTATTTCTACGAAGTCCCGGATAGAGGACGTGAACATTTCAGAATTGTAAGCTACAGCTACGGGAAAAAGAAAAAGTACGTCGACGTCGAAAGCGAGGAAAATCAAGGCATAGAGATAAAAGACAATGCCGTATCGAATCCAGCTGTCTCCGATAGGATCCATTCCACATTCGACGTATTGTTCGGTTTTGGAGAGAATCTGCCGGGTTTTTAACGGCATTAGCAGATAGACGATCGCGATAGGTCCAAGTGCAAAGGCGAGACCGCCGAGGGTAAAAGCCGTGACCCAGAGGATATGATCACGGTACAACAATTCGGTGAACTGAGGCTCCATAGGTTACTGTCCTTTCAAGAGAGAGAAGTGCTGTCTGGAAGTCCTTTCAATAATATTGAACTATTTGCTCAACTTAACTGAGTCATACGTGATATAGAAAACTTAAATAGCAATGTCAATAATATTTTGAACGCTTTTGACGATGCCACAAGGTGGCCGTGTGCGCAAGGTTTTTTTCATCTCCTTATACAGTGAAAAAACTTGAGAATCCCTGAATTCATGCTATTATGGTAGCCTAAATTCAAAAAGAAGATGGAATGTATCAATTTGACTGAAAACGGCGTATAAAATGTCTATCACCCTACGACAATTAGAGATATTTATAGCAGTTGCGGAGACCGCACAGGTCACCAAGGCAAGCAAAAAACTTTTTGTGACCCAGTCGGCCGTCAGTATGGCCCTGGCGGAACTCGAAAATCAACTCGGCGGGTCTCTTTTTGATCGTCATGGACGCAGTTTGCTGTTGAATGCGCGGGGAAGATATCTTTTGCCACTTGCGAAGGATATTACTTGTCAGGTGTCCAACGTCGAATCGATCATGTCTGAACGTAATGATACCCTCGAAGGACACATTGATGTCGTTGCAAGTACCACGCTCGGGAATTATATCCTGCCATATTTGATCGGCGCCTTTAAGCGAGTTCACCCAAGAGTGCATGTCAATTTACTGGTATATAACACTACACAGGCTGAAAAGCTGGTGGCCGATGGTCATAGCGATGTCGGCTATGTCGAAGGTATACTGAGTAAAAACAGTGATATTAAGGTGCGCCCCTGGTTTCAGGATGAGCTTGTTATATTGTGCGGACCTACCGACCCTCTTGCACACAACGAATCTTTCGATGTGAACAGTGATTTAGAGGGTAAAAAATGGATTATGCGCGAGAAGGGATCTGGCACTGATGCCACTTTCAGGGAGAAGATGGGTGATTATCTCGACAAAATGAATGTGGTTATGGAGATGGGTCATCCGGAGGCAATTAAAAGGGCTGTGGAGTCCGGCGCGGGGCTCGCGTGTTTGTCTAGTTTAAGTGTTTGTCGCGAGACGGAACATGGCTGGATTAAGGCTCTGAAGGTGAAAGGGCTGGATATGAAACGTCAGCTCAGGGTTATCCAGAGAAAAGATAAGGAACTGACTGACGAATTGGTAGAGTTTCTGAATTTTTGTGATGTTATGACCACCTGCAACGAGGACAGAGTTTGTCTTTCGTCGCCATGGAAACTACAGTCACTATTAGCCCGTCATTCTGCCCAGAAGCGCTGAGACAGAGAGTTTAAAAGAAGAGAGAGAAAGAAAAAATCCCCGTAAGGCTTTCAGGAGCTTTACGGGGATTTTTTTTGATTTCTTCCGGGGTAAAAGAAAAATCAGTAAAGTACTTTTATTAACCGAAGGCCATGGGCGGGAGCAGTAGCACCACCGGCAGACCTGTCCTTTGCTTGCAGTGCATGGCCAAATTCGTTGACTGTGCGCCGGCCTTTACCGACTTCAAGCAGGGTGCCGACAATATTTCGAACCATATGGCGTAAAAAGCCTTCACCAATAAATGTGAAATTGTACCGATATTTATCGAGATTATCGACTTTGGCTACCATGATCGTTCTGACAGCACCTTTTCTTGACTCTTTCTCCTTGTCTCTTGACCCTGAATTTTCAAATGACGAAAAGTCGTGAGTCCCAATCAGCAGGTCAAGGCACTCCCGGATACGATCGAAGTCAAGATAGAAAGGGGCATGTAGCGCATAGAGTCTCTCTGTAGGAGGCATTACTTCCCCAGTATATAACGAGTATTGGTACTGCTTGCCTTTGGCTGAGAAGCGTGAATGAAAGTCTAAAGGTACTTCCTCGGCAGCTAAGATTCTGATCGCATAAGGGAGCATGGAATTGAGCCCTTTACGAAATGCGGCGGTCGAGATACCTGACGTGGTAGAAAAATGGGCAATCATTTGATCAGCGTGGACACCGGCATCAGTCCTGCCGGCGCCATGCAGATCTGTCTGGCAGTTGGTCATGGTGGCGAGGCATTTCTCTATTTCGCCCTGAATGGTAACGTCGTGTTTCTGACGTTGCCAGCCATTGAAGTCGGTACCGTCAAAGGCAATAGAAAGCTTTATGTTGCGTTCTGCTGTCATTTGTCCCAGCTTGTTGATGATTTGAAAATCATGGAAAAAAAGGCGCTCCGGCAAGACCGGCATCTTCTTCCAAGCCCAGCATGATGTTCATGTTTTGCACTGCCTGACCAGCAGCGCCTTTTACTATATTGTCAATTGCCGACACAACCACAATGCGGTTGGTGCGCGTATCTATGGCAAAACCCAGGTCACAGAAATTCGAACCACGTACATATTGGGTTGCAGGGAGCGAATTGTGGGGGAGCACTCGCACAAATGTCTCACTCTCATAGGCTTGTTTATATATGGCCCCGATTTTCTCTGCATCAAAGTCAGGTTGTAATTCAGCATAAATGGTGCTGAGAATACCGCGTGAGATGGGCAGGAGATGTGGGGTGAAGCTGACGGTGATATCAGTTTTTGCTGCGCAACTCAACTCTTGCTCAATTTCAGGGGTGTGTCTGTGGGTGCCGGCGACTTTGTAGGGACGAAAGCCGTCGGCAACCTCACAAAAGAGAGTGCCCACAGCTGCTGACCGTCCTGCACCTGAAGTGCCGGATTTAGAGTCTGCAATAATGGTGCGGCTGTCAATTGCTCCTCTTTCAAGAAGTGGTGCGAGAGCTAGAATTATCGAGGTAGGGTAGCAACCCGGGTTGGCAACCAGGCGGGCTTTGGAAATATCATCCCGATAGCGCTCAGGCAGACCATAAACAGCTTCCGCAAGGTAACTTGATGAAGAGTGTGGTTGATACCAGTTCTCATAGGTTGCAAGATCTCGAAGTCGATAATCAGCGGAGAGGTCAACAACCTTTTTCCCAGCCTCCAGTAACTGAGGAACGATATCCATGGCAGTTTTGTGCGGCACTGCCGTGAAAACAACATCCGCTCGTTCTGCAATTTCATCGGTGGAGAGATTCTCGCAAACGAGATCAACCTTACCGCGCAGATTAGGAAATACCTCGCTTAATGGCTGGCCTGCGTATTGGCGCGATGTGGCGGCTGTAAGGGTAACGTGTGGGTGATTGCAGAGAATGCGGGAAAGTTCGACCCCGGTATAACCGGAAGCTCCGATAATGGCGACCTTGATCATCTGGATATCCTCAAGTTGGTGTAGGCAGTTCAGCCCCCCCCAGGTCATACATTGCGAAGAAGAGTGTTGAGTATATCCCTGGAGTTCAATTGTGAAAACGAAAAAAGGCAATGACAGCCGAGCTGTCATTGCCTTCTTAAAAGCGATTCCGTTCAGGTAACAACCCTGTCGTATAATCTCCCTGGAGTGGAAAAAACAGGATTGAAAAATACGTTGATTAACGCTTGGAGAACTGGAATTTAGCGCGTGCACCTTTCTGTCCGTATTTCTTACGCTCTTTGACACGTGGGTCACGGGTAAGAAGGCCGGATTTCTTCAATGGCAAGCGGTTCTCAGGGCTGACCTCGAGCAATGCTTTGGAGATACCATGGGACAGCGCATCGACCTGTGAAGATTTACCGCCACCTTTAAGAGTAGCAAGAACATCGTACTGCTCAGCGGTTTCAGTGATTTTGAAAGGCTTTTCAATTTTCTGGGATTTGAAGGTGCCACCAAAGTATGCGTCAGCATCCATTTTGTTGACGATTACCTTGCCGGTACCAGGGGTAAGCCAAACACGTGCAATAGCGTTCTTTCTCTTGCCGGTGGCATAAAAACGATCTTGAGCCATGGTGTATTTTCTCCAGGATTAAATAGCTAAAACTTCAGGTTGCTGTGCTGCGTGTGGATGTTCTGCACTAGCGTAAACTTTAAGTTTTTTCAATTGTGCGCGGCCAAGCTTGTTTTTTGGCAGCATGCCTTTTACGGCCTTCATTACCAGGTCGGTAGGATGCTTTGCAAGAAGTTCTCTTGCTGTAGCTTCCTTGATACCGCCAATGTAACCGGTGTGGCGATAGTACATTTTAGCGTCCATCTTATTGCCGGTAAGCTGGATTTTGTCAGCATTGGTGACAATGATAAAGTCACCATTGTCCATGAACGGTGAGAAAGTCGGTTTGTGCTTTCCACGCAGGCGAGAGGCAACTTCTGTAGCCAGACGCCCCAGTACCATGTTCTCTGCATCGACAACGTACCACTTTCTTTCGATCTCGTTGACTGGAGCAAGATAGGTTTTCATTGTGTCCCTCTAAATAGCTGTCAATTAATAAAAAAAGGCTCAGCAGCGCCGAACCTTTTATATTCGCAAATGGAGCGGGAAACGAGATTCGAACTCGCGACGTCAACCTTGGCAAGGTTGCACTCTACCACTGAGTTATTCCCGCTCGTGCTGTTGAGTAATGTCAAAACAGCGGCATATATACAAGCTGGATGGCGCTGTGTCAATAAAAAATTCCGTTACGTTTGAAATTTAATTATAATTTTTTTGGCAATTCGTGTCACGAAAAATAGAGATCGTTTAATGCTTCTAGAGTATGATAATCAGTTGCGCAGATTTAAACAATATTGAAATCTCGCACTTGAAATTATCCTACTATTCAACCCAATTTTAATACTTTATATGGAGCAGAATCTTTCATGAGTGATGAAATGATAACGACCAGGCAGGCATCTATTGCCAGGAAGACTGCTGAGACCGACATCCAGCTTGACCTGGAACTTGACGGAAAAGGTGAATGCACGATTGATTCGGGCGTACCATTTCTTGACCACATGCTCACTCTATTCACGGTGCATGGATTTTTCAATATGCGACTTGATGCGGATGGCGATACTGAGGTCGATGATCACCACACTGTTGAGGATATCGGTATTTGCCTTGGGCAGGTATTTGCCAAGGCATTAGGTAACAAAAGCGGAATTCAACGCTATGGCAGCTGCTATCTGCCCATGGACGAAACTTTGGTTCGAGTGGTGGTAGACCTTTCTAATCGTCCGTTTTTGCATTATAATGCACCTGTGTCCGACCCAAAAGTCGGAACCTTCGATACCTGTCTGGCAAAGGAATTCGCCAGGGCCTTCAGTCTGCATGCTGGTATAACCCTGCATGTCGACCTGTTACATGGAGAGAACGCACATCATATTATAGAAGCAGTCTTCAAGGCTCTTGGCAGAGCAATGAATGACGCGACCAGACCATTGGCCTCCGGCATAGTCATGTCAAGCAAAGGGTGCCTGTGATTTTGCTCTGACCTGCAGCGATAATTCCGTTGGCCGACCCGGGAGGTGTTAACCGCAATTGAGGTTTAACTCAAAGGAGGGTCCCGTGAAACGTTCGCTAACTGCAGTATTGTTTATTTGTTGCTTGCTACTGCTGTCATCCTGTGCAGGTCAGAAGTCATCAGAGGATAGTGCCCGTCAAATTCCTGAAGCTGTTAACTGTGTCGCCGTGCTTCCTACCAGGGCGCTGGCTGATGAGACCGGAAATACCCAGTCTGTAACTCTCAGGCGAGGAGCCGCTCTTATTGATACACTCATGGCCCGGGAGATCGGCGCCAATGTCAATGTCCGGGTCTTGAGCTCTGATGAGTTGGACTCTCTTTATACAGGCGAGGGGTCAGGTCTATTGGCAGTAATTCGAAATGTCAGTCAGATTACTGGTTGTGATGCTGTAATGATCACAACCGTTCGTCGGTTTAAACAGCGGGAAGGTGGTGAGTATGCAGCTGATGCTCCTGCTTCAGCATCCTTTGATCTGAGGATCGTAGATGCGAAAAGCAAAAATGTTCTCTGGGCAGCTGACTTCAATGAGACCCAACAGTCACTGTTCAGTAATATTTTTTCTTTTGGTAAAGCGCAAAGCAGAGGGTTTAAGTGGATTACTGTCGAAGAGCTTGTCTCTCAGGGGGTAAAGGAACGACTTGCGGAGTGTCCGTATATCAAGATATAGATATGAGCAATAGCCGGAGTATGCCTGCCACAGCCAATGCAGCAGCATGTTGCAGCAGAGTCCTGTCGTATTATAGTTGAGAAACTGAAACCTGGAACGCCGTATTGAAAATTGAGCCCGTGTTGTCGACTTTGTTCTGGTCGGCACGCGGGCGTTTTGTCTTATGGGATGTGAATTGAAGTATGAAGAAAATTGAACCAACGCTGTTGCCATCTGTTAATAGACGGATCGGTCAGGCGATGCATGATTATGAAATGCTTGAGGATGGGGACAGGGTGCTCCTTGCGCTCTCGGGTGGTGTAGACAGTCTTGCCTTGGCCTGGACACTCAGTTTCTGGCAGAAGAAAGCACCAATTAGCTATACGTTGCATGCCATAACTGTTGACCATGAGTTCTGGAAAGAGCACGAGGGATCTGTGGGTCCACACGAGAGTATCGGTACCCAGGTGACCCCACTCGGCATTGAATATACGGTGGAGCGGGCCTGGGACATGACCGAGGAGAATCGTAGTTGTTATCAATGTGCTCGAAACCGTCGAAGCCAGCTGTTCGATCTCGCCAGGCAGAGGGGATATAACAAGATTGCCCTGGGTCACCATAAGGACGATCTTATTGAGACGTTGTTTCTCAATTTACTCTATAGTGGTAATGTTTCTACTATGCTCCCCAAACAGCAGCTGTTTGAGGGGAGGTTGTCCATTATCCGTCCCCTGGCGTACCTTGAAAAGGATGAGGTGATAAACATTGCCGAATCCCACGGTATGAATCCGGTTCCCAATCTTTGCCCTCTGGCGGAGGACACGCGGCGTGAGAAGGTGCGCTCTATCCTGGCCGATATCTACGAGCGTGAACCTGGGGCAAAACGCTCTATGTTTGCCGCCCTGGCCAATGTTCGAGAAGGATATATGCTATGAAAACCAGTCCTGATTGTCTTCCGTGTTTCCTCAATCAAACCTTGCGCGTTGCCCGTTTGCAGAATTGTGATGAAAAGCGAAGCGTAGAAATTTTGAAATCGGTCGCTGAAGTTATAACAACCATTGATCCAGACAAAACACCACCTGCCAATGCGGTTGCAATATATGACACAATTGCCAGGGTCAGTGGGGTGGCTGATCCCTATTATCAGGTTAAACGGCAGGAGAATTCGCGGGCACTCGCTCTTTTACCGAAACTGCGTGAGGAGGTGCGTAGCGCTGAGAGACCACTTTTCGCTGCCATCGGTTTTGCCATAGCGGGCAATATTATCGACTATGGCGCAATGGCCACTTTTGATGTTGAGGCGATGTTCGAAAAAAGCCGAAATATGGATTTTGGCATAGATCATCGCAACTGGCTCCTGGAAAAACTGGACACTCTCAGCCAGGGTGATCATATATTGTATCTCACAGATAACTGTGGGGAAATCGTCTATGATACCTTGCTGGTGGAATTGTTGGTAGAGAGGGGTTTTCAGGTAACCGTGGCCGTCAAGGAAGCGCCCATTATAAATGATGCTCTCAAGGAAGACGCATGCGAAGCCGGACTTGATCGATTTGCCAATATTATCACCAATGGCACAGCGTGTCCCGGCACGCCCATCGAGAGCTGCTCAGAAGAGTTTCTTGAGCATTTTTACTCAGCCGATCTGGTGATATCCAAAGGGCAGGGCAATTTTGAGACGCTTTCCGAAGTTGAGCGTGAGATATTCTTTCTCTTGACAGTGAAATGTAAAATGGTAGGTAAGCATCTGGCAGACATTTCTGATAATGTACATACATTAAGCGGAAATGGCGAAATGGTTGTCTACCATTCAAGACAGAAATAAATATTCAGATGGGGAATACTATGAAGCAACGGATAAATGTAGTGTTGCGCGAACAACCTGTCGAGCAGAAGATAGTTGTGCAGGGTTGGATACGAACCAGAAGGGATACAGGCGGTTTCTCCTTTCTAGAGGTCAATGACGGTTCATGTCTGGCCAATTTACAGATAATTGCCGAAAAAACTCTTGAGAACTATGATTCTGAGATAAAACACCTCACCACCGGTTGTAGTGTTATCGTGACCGGTATCGCTAAGGAATCTCCGGCTAAAGGCCAAAATGTTGAAATGCACGCGGAAAAAGTGGAAGTTGTCGGTTGGGCGGAACCGGAGACATATCCACTGCAAAAAAAGCGTCATTCATTCGAGTTTCTGCGTGAAATGAGTCATCTCAGACCCCGTACCAATGCGTTGGGCGGTGTGGCGCGTGTGCGCTCCCGGCTTTCCTACGCAATCCATCAGTTTTTCAATGAGCGTGGCTTTGCCCAGGTACATACTCCGATTATCACCACCAGTGACTGTGAAGGTGCCGGTGAGATGTTCCAGGTAACGACCGTGGGGAAAGACGGTTCAAGGCCCAAAAGCGATGCAGAAGAATTTTTCGGCAAACGTGCGGGGCTCACTGTCAGCGGTCAGCTCCAGGCTGAAGTATACGCCCTGGCTCTCGGCAACGTTTACACTTTCGGCCCTACTTTTCGGGCGGAAAATTCAAACACCAGTCGACACCTCTCAGAATTCTGGATGATTGAGCCGGAGATGGCGTTCTGTGATCTTTCCTGTAACATGCAGGTTGCCACGGAAATGCTCAAGTATGTACTGAGCGACGTACTTGAGAACTGTGCTGAAGATATGGCCCTGTTCGACAAGTTCATCGAGAAAGGTCTTGTCGCCAAGCTCAAGAGTGTAATCGACAAAGATTTCGTACATCTCACCTACACCGAAGCCGTGGATGAATTGCTGGCGGCTGATAAGAAGTTTGAGTTTCCGGTTGAATGGGGCATAGATCTCCAATCTGAGCATGAACGTTACCTCAGTGAGGAATTGTATAAATGCCCATTGATCGTTACCGATTACCCTGCGTCCATCAAACCCTTTTATATGAGGGTGAATGATGATGGTAAAACTGTTGCCGCCATGGATATTCTGGTGCCGGGAATTGGTGAGATTGTCGGGGGCAGCCAGCGTGAAGAGCGCTACGAAGTTCTCGAAAAAAGAATGATTGAGGCTGGTATCGAGCCTGAAGAATATGAATGGTACCTTGATCTGCGTAAGTATGGCAGCGTTCCGCACGCCGGCTATGGTCTCGGCTTCGAGCGATTGGTGCAGTTCGTGACCGGTATGGCCAATATCCGGGAGGTTATCCCATTCCCGAGGACGCCGGGATCAGCCCCCTGCTAAGCGCATACCTGAGAAAGCACTTTTAGCCAATTTCTTCATTATCAGGGGAAAATTAATGCTCGAAATATTCCAGCATAAGACTCCGCTTAATTTTACCCTGAGACCTTGGTCGTAACGAAAGTTATATTTCTCAGATACACACTCCTGATCTCCGAGATATCTGATCCTGGAGATATGGTCCTTTAAAATTATCGGGGCCAAAATTGAAATAGGAGAACCACAGTGGCGAAGATGATGCAGGCCTATCTGCTCGAAAAGACCGGTCGGATAGATCGGAACTCCGCTCCACTCGTGTTGAAATCTGTCCCGATCCCGTCTCCGGGTTCCGGACAGATTTGTATCAGGGTCTCGGTATGTGGAGTGTGTCACACCGAACTCGACGAAATTGAAGGGCGTACTCCTCCTCAAGCGTTTCCAGTTATTCCCGGTCACCAGGTGGTTGGGGAAGTTGTAGAAACAGGGACCGATACCACCCTTTTACCCGGAGACAGGGTAGGGGTGGCCTGGATATTCTCTTGTTGCGAAGAATGTGATTTTTGCCGTTCAGGCCGAGAAAATCTTTGTGCTGATTTTCTTGCCACAGGGCGTGACCGGGATGGCGGATATGCTGAATACATGGTCGTTGCCGAATCTTTTGCGTATAAAATTCCAGCAGCAATAGGCGATGTTGAAGCCGCACCGCTGTTATGTGCCGGTGCGATTGGATATCGTTCGCTCAAGCTTACTGCGATAGCAGACGGTAATGTACTCGGTCTTACCGGCTTTGGTGCTTCGAACCACCTTGTTCTCAAGCTTGCCAAAGGATTGTATCCTGAAAGTAAGGTTTTGGTTTTTGCCAGAAGTGAGAAGCAGCAAGCCCTGGCGCGTGAACTTGGCGCATTCTGGGCCGGTGGGACGGATGAGGTTCCGCCCCTTGTTCCCGAGGCAATAATAGATACCACGCCGGCCTGGTTGCCGGTTCTCAAGAGCCTTAAAATGCTTGCACCTGGCGGGAGATTGATTATAAATGCCATCCGCAAGGAAGGTCATGATGTCGAATTACTCAAGACCATTGATTACCCGGAGCATTTGTGGTTAGAGAAAGAGGTTAAATCGGTGGCCAATATTACCCGGGCAGATGTACGGGATTATTTACGTATTGCCGATAGATTGCGTATTCGGCCGCAAGTTACTGAATATCCGTTTTCTCAGGCCAACGAGGCGCTGAGAGATTTGAAATTTTCTAAAGGCACTGGAGCACGGGTGCTGGTCATGGGATAAAAGCTGAGGTTTCAGCAGAGTAAGGCAAGGGAGGAAGCGCGTTTTGAGTAAGGGGCCGGGTGTACAGAAAATGTTTGACGCCATAGCCGGTAGGTATGACCTGATGAACAGGGTCATGACTATGGGGCAAGACCAGAAGTGGCGTCGGTTTGTGGTGGACAAAGCGGGTGACCCTGGCAATGGCTGGGTTCTTGATCTTGCCACCGGAACCGGAGATATCGCGGCTCTCAGCAGGGAATCGTACCAGGACGCCAAGGTGATTGGCGCAGATTTCTCCCAGAACATGCTGTATGAGGCAAAAAAACGTTTTTCTGATCTTGATATCGACTGGCAGGTCTCGGATGCTAATAATTTACCTTATGAGGATAATGTTTTTGAGTCAGTAACTTTTGGCTATTTACTCAGAAATGTCGATAATGCCGTAAATGTGCTCAAGGAAGTAAACCGGGTTTTAAAGCCGGGTGGCAGAGTTGTGTGTCTTGACACAACACCGCCAAATAAAAATTTGCTTTATCCCTTTATTCGCATGTATTTTGCCGTTGGTATCCCACTTCTCGGCAAAATGATTGCCAATGATGAAGCAGCGTACGCCTATCTGACCGGTTCAACAATGGATTTTTATACAGCTGAGGGGCTGGCGGATGCTTTTGTTGAGGCAGGATTTACAAAGGTTGGCTACAAAAAATTTATGTTGGGTACTATCGGTGTACATTGGGGAATAAAATGAACGATACCGTGAATAACGAAATTATCACCTACCAGGATCAGGAAGAACCCCGTGTGCTGAAGACTATTTTTGATCTGTTGCTTGACAGTACCAACCGCTATAAAGAAAATATCGCCTACACCTATCGTAACGGCAAAGAAGAGCATCATGTCAGTTATTCGAAGTTGTTTGAAGACGTGTTACTCCTTTCCCGGGCGTTCAAGCAGAGAGGGATCTCTAAAGGGCAGAAAGTTATGCTGCTCTCCGATAATCGTTATGCCTGGATTGTAACCGATCTTGCCATAATGAGCCTTGGTGCGGTCAATGTCCCCAGGGGCGCGGATACACCGTCTCAGGAACTCGAATATATTATCTCCCACTCTGATGCCACCCATCTGGTTATCGAGACTCCCGAGTTACTTGAATATCATCACGAATACATCAAAGGGATGAAAAACCTGAAGAATATCCTTGTGATGACAGGTCCTTCCCTGCACAGCCTCTTTAATCACACCTACTCTTACACCGATTTATTGACAGATCGAACCTACACCCAGAAGGATGTCGATAAATTTATCGCCCGGGGAGAAAAGATACATGAAGATGACCTGCTCACCCTGATTTACACTTCAGGCACAACAGGGCTTCCGAAAGGTGTACAACTCTCACATGCCAATATTATGCATAATGTTCGGGTTATTCCGGGCCTGATCAAGTTAACCGAAGAAGACACCTGGCTTTCGATTTTGCCGACCTGGCACATTTTCGAACGTACTGCGGAATACGTAGCCCTCGCGGGCGGGACCACCCTGGTCTATTCCTCTGTAAAAACCTTTGCCCAGGATCTGGAACATTATAAACCGACTATGGTGGCGACTGTTCCCCGGGTCTGGGAATCTCTTTATTCCAGGGTGCAGGCTGCTATCCGTAAAAAGGGTGCCACACCCAACCGAATTTTTCGTACCCTGGTGTGGGCCTCTACGGTTTTTCGTCGAAACAAGCGTAAGCTTCTTGGCCGCTTGCCGGTATATGAGGAGAAATGGTTTGGTGCCAAGTGGTTTGAGATGGCTCTTGCTGCGTTGAAGATTGTCCTGATATTTCCACTTTATCTGCTTGCCAAGAAGAAGCTGGCTGCTGTTCAGCAACGTTTTGGCGGTAGATTGAGGCTTGCCATATCTGGTGGTGGAACCCTGGCGGGGTATCTGGAAGAATGGATCGACGCGGTTGGTGTACGCATAGTCAACGCCTACGGCATGACGGAATGCTCTCCGGCAATTGCCGGGCGTGGCCTGACCTGTCGGGTGTATGGGACTCTCGGGCCTGCAGTTCCCGAAACCGAGATACGAATTGTCTCAGAACATGGTGAGCCTGTACCCACAGGGACTGAAGGCTTGATTGAGGTACGAGGTCCCCAGGTTACCAGCGGCTATTATAATGCGGATGAAGAGAATCAACGATCTTTCACCGAAGACGGTTTCTTCAGAACCGGCGATCTGGGCAAAATGACCCTTGGCGGTGAGCTGGTTATTACCGGTCGGGCCAAGGAAATTATTGTGCTTGCCAGCGGTGAAAATATCGATCCTACCCGTATCGAGAATACTATCTCCATGTTCCCCTTCGTGCAGGATGCAATTCTGGTGGGGCAGGATAAAAAAGGACTCGGCGCGCTTGTGGTCCCCGATATGGAAGAGCTGAAAACATTTATTGAGAAAAAATACGACGATCTGAAGAAAGAGAAAGGAGAATTACTCAAAGATCGCCATGTACTCGATATGGTGAAAAAAGAGATGAATCGTCTTCTCATGCCAAAGCAGGGGTTCAAACCCTATGAGAAATTGCAGAACATCGCCTTCCTGGACAATGAGTTCAAGCTGGGAGAGGAGCTGACCAACACGCTGAAAAAGAAGCGCCACGTAATCGAGAAGAAGTATAAGAAGCTGATTAACGAGATTTTACATTAAATCAGCAATCAGTCGTTGTGGGATCTGTCACCAAAAGCCTGTCGGGATTACCCGTCAGGCTTTTTTCGTTTCAGCTTTTTCTGGAAAATCGATCGGTAATTACTTTGCCGGCAGGTGATTCGTTGTCGTCGTTTCCCTTCAGGTCGGGGTCTTCCGGGTACTCTTCAATAAGGGAAACAGACTGGAAAGGCAGCATCAACTGCCTCACCTCAGAGAAATGTTTGCGGATCTCATCGTCAGCAGGATTGATCAGGTAGCTTTTCTCTTCGGGCAGCAGAATATGCTTGATGCAGACAAAATAGGGATGGGTCAGGTCAAGGCTGGTCGCCTTCAGGGAGTATTCTTTTTCTTTCCAGGTGAAGTGAACGCGGTATACGGTCATACTTGAGTGATCCGGGGAGGTTAAATGAATGAATCTTATAGTAATTGATCATGTGCGGACAGCTTGATGTGACCGCACATGGACAGAAGCCGTGCTCTAAAGCTGCTCAAGCTCTTCGATGGACTTGCAATAGTGGAGTTCGACACTGTCAGGTATAGTTCTTCCGGCCAGCGCCAGCGCATGCTTTCCGCTCGGGTCGAATATCACGATTCTGCTCACATTCTGAGTCTCAATCAAATCCGTTAAAACAGCTTCCAGATTATCCTCTTTCTGCTTTAAGGTGTCAAAACGGATAAAGCCCGGCTGCCACTTGTTTACCAGAATCTCACCGATCTGCTCACCGAACTGTTTCTCACTGTCACGGTTGCCGATAATAGCTGCTGAACTGGAGCGCTTTTCAAGAACCTCTATCTCGTCACCAACGGAGATTTCACCACCTTGGATGACCACACCGAAAATCCCTTCACGCGGCATGACACAATCACCGGCCTGGTGGTAGATTGCGCAGGGATTGTGGCAGACTTTACCAAGCTGGGAGATAATCAGCTCAGTCCGGCCGAGACGAATATGGGTACCCACCGGGAGATTGCAGAGATCGATACCTTCTGTGGTAATGTTTTCGGCAAAGTTTCCTGCCACTACTTCAAGGCCTTTATCGCGCATGGTCTGAATGGACTCTTCAGCAAGAAAACTCACCTGCCTGTGCCATTTTCCACCATGTGCGTCGTTTTCAAGACCAAAACTTTCGATCAGCTTGACTGAATCGATATTTTTCTTTCGAACACCTTTACGATCACTGATCGAGATTGCCTTAATCCGCATCATCTCATTCCTCCAAAAAAATACAAGAATACGCTCACTGTCTGGGCGTCTGATAAATTCGAATAACCCGAACACAATATTCAGTAATGACAAATTTTCAACAGTTAACAGGTCAGTTATTGATGTGGTATGATAATTCCTTCTGGAATGGGTAATCAGGTGTGGAATAACCCCTTGATTATTCTACAGTGCTGTGAAAAAATAGAGATAATATAAGAATTAACACAATAGACCGAAACCCTAAACCGGTGCTGCAGCTGGGTGATGTCCGGCTCTATGGGATATCATTCTATAAGCAGTTGGACTGGAGCAACAGGAGGTTTGTATGAATACAATTATGGACGTTCGCCGCATTGTCACACCTATCGATTTCTCTGATAACTCAAAAATGATCGCAGAGTCGGCGGCCTATATGGCTGGAAAGTTCCAGGCCGAGATGTATCTCGTTTTTGTTGTGCAGAACTTTGAAGATTACTCGGGATTCTTTGTTCCCCAGATGAGCATGCCCAATCTGGAAAGTGAACTGGTGGAAGGTGCTGAGGATAAGATGGAGAGTTTTTGTAAAGAGCTTAAGAAAAAGTGCGACGAATATGGTGTTACAAAACTGGAAAGTCGAGTGTTCATGGGCGACGTCGCTGAACAGATTGTAGAGTTTGTGGCAGAAGTGGAAGGTGATATGATCATCATGGGAACCCATGGTTACAAAGGGCTTGAGAAGATCATGTTCGGCAGTGTGGCAGACAAAGTGGTTCGGGCAGCCCAGTGTCCGGTTTTAACCATTAATCCATATAAGTGTGGCATTGCACCTGAAAAGAAGTGAGGGCTGAAATACGTTTAGACCTCACAAAAAAGAAGGGGCTGCCCGTAATGTACGGGCAGCCCCTTTTCATATTTGTAGGCTGTTGAGCTTTCTAGTGGCCGGAAAAAGCCTGTCACTCTTTCCAGCGAACGATGCCGAGCAGCATGCCGGAATCTTTTTTCTCAGAGCCGATAAGTTCATCACATGGCCGGTCAGCGATGGTATAGAACTCAAGCTCGGTTCTGCCGGTTTGGGAGGCAGGGAAATGTGCTTCCAGTGCCTGTGACCATTCGACTGACAATTCCTGCAGGCTGGTGCTGTCTTTTTTGTGCAGGGCTTCGTTAATCTTTTGTATCAGTTCAGGGTATTGACTGCGAAAGGCGGTGGCTGCATCGCTTGCTTCTGTGCGCGCCCAGCCGATATTGGCCGGCAGCGTAAATTGTACCAGCTTCACGGGCGCGATGTTTGTTTGCTCCTGATACCTCTCCAGCATGGTATCACCAGTTTCTTCAGAATGAGTCAGCCAGATGTACCGGGAAGGGATTTCTCCTGCCCGATAAAGTTTCGACCACGCGGAAAGTCTGTTCGCTATTGTGGATGCGGTTGGCTTGGAGATGTTTTCCTTGAGTTGTTTCAGCTCATCGAAGAGAGATTCCTCGTCATCATCAAATTCGCCCTGCAGCGCCTTGAACAGACCTTGTTCATCGTCCTCCAAAACAGCCATCTGCATAGCTATCTCTTCATCCTCACGGTCAAGAATTTCCCCGATCTTTAATACCAGGCGAGCCTGCCAGAGTTCTACATCATCCTCCTGCTCAGGCTGTGCTTTAACCCCCTGACTACCCAGGAGGGAGGAAATAATTCCAAACTGACTATCGTCTATAGAACTCTTTTTTTGCGATAATGAGGCTATGGTCAGACCGCTGAGCTGGGCGGCGTAGTCATCTTTACGCTCCCTGATGTCGGAGATAAGGCGCAAGAATCGGTCACGATTTTCGCCAAGAACCACCGGAGTATGTGCTTGACAGAGACCTCGTGTTATGAATATATCTGCGGTGTCGCCGGCGGCATGTTCTTCCTCGACCGGCTGAAGCAGATGAACCTTGTCCAAAAAAAGAAAAATCGGGAACTGACTTCCGGAGTAAAGTTCTGTTCCGGGAAAATATAACGCTTCTAGTGTGCTCATATGTCAGAAATTAAGGAAAGAATTACTTTTGTATTGTCAGCAGTTCTCTACCTGCTCTTTAACCTCAGGCTGGGTAGCGATGCCATGGCGACCGCCAAGGCCACCGGCTGGCAGATATTGCAGACTGCACCGTATGTGGCAGGTATAACCTATATTGTTATTGCCCTACTGCAATATATGGCAGGCGGCAAAACAATGCCCTGGGATCGACGTTTACGTTTGTTCTTCGCCATCGGTATTATGGCAGGCCTGATCTACGGCATTTACGATTATGCAGGCGTAACGCAATAATACCATCTGTACCATAGGTGTAAACACGGAACTTGAGATTTCCCGGTATCACCAGGTTAATTCAGGCGGAGTTGTATCGGCTTGACATGTTTGTTGAATTTTCCTGTTGATTTTGAAATTTCCTGTTCAGCTAACGCTTCGGCAACCGCTTTACTCTCCAGGCTCTGCCGAGGGTTCCGCAGCGGTTTGAACTTCACAACTGTGAGCTGCTATGCTCTATCTTCACGTTTCCAACAGAACGGAAAACCTGCTTTATCACCTGGTTCAGCTGTTCGAAGTGGATCTGCGCCGGGATCTGTTTGCCCCGGAGTGTTTCCTGATCCAGAGCCAGGGGATGGAGCGTATGATCTCCCAGACCCTGGCCGATCATTTCACCAGCTTCTGTAATTTCGAATACCATCTGCCGCTCGGTTTTCTCCGCCATATTGCCGCCGGTCTCGATATGGATATCACGCCTGATGGCTATGACAGAAAATCCGTAGCCTGGCAGTTGGAAGAGATCCTTCGTGACCTCGATGGCGAGGTCTATTCTCCGCTCATCAACTATCTGCAGGGGCAGAATCTGGAATTGAAGCGCTTTCAGCTTGCCGACCAGTTATCAAATGTATTTGATCAGTACCAGCTTATGCGCCCTCAGATGATAGATTCCTGGGCCGAGCAAAGGATGGTGTCCAGCGATCCCGCCGAGCGCTGGCAGTGCGCACTGTGGAACAGGTTGGCCGCGCGTCTTGGCAATATGCCCCATCGTGGCCAGGTACTGGGCCGACTGGTGACACGTTTGCAGCAGGGGGATGATCTGAGCCATATTGTACCCCAGCGAGTGTCGGTTTTCGGTCTTTCCATAATGCCGCCGCTTTTCCTGAATTTTCTTCAGGGCCTGGCCCGTCACTCCGACGTTCATCTCTTTCTGCTTTCCCCATGCCGGGAGTACTGGGGAGATATCGAAAGTCGCCGGCAGGTACTGCTCAGGAGCCTGAAAAACGATATAAGTGCATCGAACTTTCCTATGGAAATCGAAGAAACACCGGAAAGCCATCCTCTGCTTATTTCCTTGGGACGGCAAGGCAGGGATTTTCAACGGATGCTGCTTGAGGGTGTCGATTTCGATCTCGACTTTGACAGTTATTACGACCCGCTGGAGGATGGTGAACCGTCATTGCTCAAGACGCTGCAGTCCGACCTGCTGGCGGGAGAGGTGGCTAGAAGCGATGAGGAATGGCCTGAAGATGACCACTCCATCCGTATTGTATCCAGCCATTCAAGGCTGCGTGAACTCTCCATCCTCAAAGACCATATCAAGAGCTGGCTCTATGATGATTCTGCACTCCAATTACGGGATATTGTGGTTATGGCCCCGGATATCCAGGAGTATGCAGCGCTGATTCCCTCAGTTTTTGATGATATCCAGCACTCGATTTCCGATAGAAGCCTCCGTAAGCGAAATAGTGTCTTTGCTGCATTTGATGAGTTTCTGGCTCTGTTCAAGGGACGTTTCGGTTGGGATGAGGTCATGACCCTGTTGAAAGAGCCGGTCATTGCCGAGCCTCTGCATCTTGCTCCGGCTGATCTGGAAAAGCTCCATGACTGGGTGGTGCGGGCCGGTATTCGTTGGGGGCTGTCGGCCCGGCAACGGAAAGAGATGGGGCTGCCTGAGATGGGTGAGGGGAGCTGGCAGGTCGGGCTGGAGCGGTTGCTGATGGGCTATGCCATGGACCGTGACGAGTTCGTGGCTGGTGTACTGCCTTTCACGGATATTGAAGGAAGCGGTGCCGCCTCGCTCGGTGGTCTCTGCAAATTTATCGATATCATAGAACGGGCCCAGAGAGATTTCAGTAAACGTTACACCTTAAAAGAATGGGCTGAGCTGTTTATTCACTATTGCCGTGAACTGTTCCGCGACGAGAGTGAACGTTTTATCACCAAGGAATTCCTGGAACTCCAGGAAGTACTGGCTGATCTGGCCGATGGGCCGGGGCATTTTCACAACAGTCCTGTGGATTTTGAAGTGGTACGAACCTGGTTGGATCATACTGCTCGGGAAACTCGTTCCAGTTCAGGGTTTTTGCGGGGACAGTTAACCTTCTGCTCAATGCTGCCCATGCGTTCCATTCCTTTCAAGGTGGTGTGTCTGATCGGCATGAACGATACGGTGTTCCCGACCAATGACCGCCATGCAACTTTCGATCTGCTTGCCCTTCAACATAAACCGGGTGACAGATCGCGGCGGATGGATGATCGCTACCAGTTCCTGGAGGCATTGCTCGCGGCCCGTGATCAGCTCTATATAAGCTACATCGGTCAGTCCATCAGAACCAATGAGGAGATTCCCCCCTCGGTGGTAGTATCTGAGCTGCTTGAAATTCTCGAAGATTATTATCAACGCCGGAATTTCGTTGTTCGGCACCCTCTGCATCCGTTTAGCCGTCACTACTTCTCAGGTCTGTCCGATACGCTGTTCAGTTATGATGAACGTTATCTGAAAGTGGCAGAAAATCTTCGGGGTGATCGGGTGATAAGGTCTGCCTGGTGGAGCGGGAGCCGGGATATCGAAAACGGAATGATAAACTTTGCAGATCTCCTCGTTTTCTATGCCAATCCACAGCGTTGGTTTGTTCGGAATTGCCTGAATATTCAGCTTGGAAGTGACGCGGAGACCGTGGATGAGAGTGAGCCGTTTCAGGCCGATGGACTTGAAAAGTATCTGTTGGATCAGGAGATACTCGAGGCGATATTGAACAGGGAGAGCCTGGACGACAGGTTCAATAAACTGACAACGACAGGCCGTTGGCCGCTCGGTGCCCCAGGTAACCTTGAGTTTGAAAGAAAGAGAAGTGAAATGGAGTCGTTTGCCCTGTCAATTTCAGAACTTGATATGGGAGAGAGAGCTGAGGATCTTGATATCGAACTCGATGTTAGCGGGTACCATTTACGGGGACGACTTACCAATATCTACGAGCAGGGGATATTGCTCTGCCGCTATGGAAAACTGCGTGGCAGAGATGTGTTGAAAGGCTGGTTGCATCATCTCGTTTACCGGGAGGTAACGGGCAGTTTTACCACAACCTATGTATGTGGTAGTGATGACCGCAGGGTATTGTCTGGTGGCTCAGGGCTTATGCCAAACCTTGAGCTGATGCTCGACCTGTTTGTGGCAGGCAATAAATCGCCAAGCAGGTTGCTGGTCGAGCCCGGTATCGAATGGGTGAAGAGGCTGCCTAAAGGTGAGGGTATGTTGCAGGCGGCTCTGACAGCGCTCAACAGAACCCTGGACAATGGATATGATGCAGAGCTGGCCCTGTTGTTACGCAACAGTGATCCGGCAGATTTTCTTGATTCGGAGTTCGAAGAACTCTGCCGGACAGTATTGTTACCGATTTGGAGTCAGACCGATGGTTGATCAATTTCTCGATAGTGCCAGATCGAAGCTCAATACCGGTATAAACCTGATAGAGGCCAGCGCGGGCACCGGCAAGACCTATGCCATTGGTATGCTGGTTTTACGGGCGATCACCGAACTTGAAATACCCATAGACCGGATTCTGGTGGTCACTTTCACCAAGGCCGCCACGGAGGAGTTGCGTGGCAGAATCCGGCAAAGGCTTGCCCAGGCCCGTGACCTGCTCGATGGCGGGGCAACGGCTGATGCGACCATACTGAGTTGGCTGGAAACTGTTCAGGACAGGGAGAGGGCGAAAAAGCTTCTGCAACTTGGGCTTTATGATATCGACCGGGCGGGTATCTTCACCATTCACTCTTTTTGTCAGCGTATGTTGACCGAGCAGGCCCTTGAGAGCGGTCAGCTCTTCGATGTGGAGTTGCTGGCCGACATTGATCGGATTCGTGAGCAGGTAGTGCAGGATTTCTGGCGCAACCAGGTATATCCGTTGTCACCCCGGGTGTGTGGTGTGCTCACCGATCACTACCAGACCCCGGGTCAGCTCTATAAAAGTGTCTTTGGCGTGGCATCGGGCTATGACTGCCTGGAGCCTCAGCTCATGCCTCTGGCCGATATTATTACCCGCTTCGAGACATCCTATGACGATCTGGGCCGCTGGTGGGCTGCCCATGCCGATACACTGCGACCGTTTTTTGAGAATGCGTTGGCGGACGGCAAGTTTAAGAAAAAGTTGCAGGAAGGTTTTGACGAGTGGTGGCAGCGTGCCGAATTGTTTTTCGGTGGCCAATCCTCTGTTCTCCCTAATTCATTGAACTGGCTTACCGTTGACGGCCTGAAAGGGGAATTGAACAGCAGGAAGGTGAAAAAAAATGTTCAGGATGCATTCCTGGCTGACTGGCCACTACCTGTCAGCAATCTCCCCCATGATTTTGACCAGGCTGCAACTGAACTCCTGCTCTCTTTTCGCAGCGAGCTTATCAAAACACTTGAGAGTGAACTGCGCACACGCCTGCAGGAGTTGGGCTACATGTCGTTCGACGACCTGATCAGGAGGTTGGATGAAGCGCTGGATCAGGCTGATGATCTGTTGTCTGACAAGCTTGGCGAACGCTTTAAGATGGCCTTGATTGATGAATTTCAGGATACGGATTCGGCGCAATGGCGTATTTTTTCAAGGCTGTTCGGCGATGACCAACACTATCTCTACCTGATCGGCGACCCTAAGCAGGCTATTTACCGCTTTCGTGGCGCTGATATTTACTCGTATTTCAAGGCACGAAATGAAGCCGGCGATCAATTGACTCTGCAACGCAACTATCGCTCCCATCCGCAGCTGGTTGAAGAAGTGAATCGATTGTTTTCTGCCCGCACCAGGCCTTTTGACTTTGATGAGACGCAGATGCCGTTTTATCCGGTAGAACCGGCAAAAACGGCAGATGATGGTACTTTGCTGCTTGCAGGTGAGCCACTCGGTGTGATGCACTATTGTCAGTTGGCTGAGATGGAGAGCGCTAAAGACGGACGCTGGGCTTCGGGGAAAGCGGCTCAGAAATTCCAGCAGTATGTGATTTACGAAACATGTCGTCTACTGCACCATGAGCAACCGGCTAAAGTTCGTAAAGTGCTGGATGGTAAGGTCGATGAACGGAAACTGCAGGCCCGGGATATTGCGGTGCTGGTACGAACCAACAGACAGGCAAACGAGTATCTGCAGGCTTTTGCCAGGGTCGGCGTGCCGGCGATAGTGACAAGTAAAACAGGAGTGTTTGAGACCACAGAGGCCAGAGAACTTCATAGTCTTCTGCAGGGACTGGTAGTGCCCGGTGACAGTTACCGGCTTAAAGCTGCGATGACAATTTCCTGGTTCAGCCATACCGGCAACGAGTTGCAGCGTATCTGGGAGAGCGAAACAGAGTATGATAACTGGTTCAATCGCTTTCTTGAGTACTATCAACTCTGGCAGGACAAAGGTTTTCTGTCGATGATGAACCGGTTGTTGAGCGCTGAAGATGTTTATGTGAACCTGGCCCAGGAAAGCCTGGCCGAACGTCGAATTGCCAATATCATGCATCTCATCGAGTTGGTGCAGGAAGCGGAGACGGAAGAAAAGCTCGGCCCGGATCAGACACTGCTCTGGCTCCAGGCACGGGTAGCCGGAGATCAGCGGGATGAAGACCGCGAACTGCGTCTTGAAAGTGACGAGCAGGCGGTTCGTATAGTCACCATGCACAGCGCGAAGGGGTTGCAATATCCGGTGGTGTTCTGCCCGGTGCTCTGGTATCGCTCAGGCATGATCAAGATGCAGAAGGAACTGCTCAGTTGCCACGATGAGGATCACCGTCTGGTGGTTGATATCGGTTCGGATAACTTTGAAATGCATCGTGAAAGAGCCCTTGCCGAGGAGCTGGCAGAAGATTTGCGCCTGCTGTATGTGGCGCTGACCAGGGCCGAGTTACGCTGTTATACCATGTGGGCCGATGTAAAGAGCTACGGTAAGGTAATGCAGTCTTTTGAGTCCGCGCTCGGCTACCTCTTGTTCGCAAAGCGGAGTTGCAGCTCTACCGTTCAGCAGGAATTGTTTGCCGATCTTGCCGCCAATCCCGGGGTTGAGCACAGCATTTTAGCTTGGGATACAGAGTTGCAGGCAGAATACAGTCCCGAACCGGTGGCAGCCGAGCCGCTTAAAGCGAGGGTCGCGGGTGGGCGCCTGTTTAAAACCGACTACCAGATGTCCAGTTATTCGGCCATGGCCGCCCTGAGTGAGCAGGAGGACCACGGCTCAGAAACGTCGCTGGAGTTGATAGATTTGGAGAGCCAAGAGCCGATTTTGCATCGCGGTCTGCCGGCCGGCGCCAACTTTGGTAATCTCATTCATGACAGCCTGGAGCTGATTCCCTTTGCGGAACTGGCGATACGGGACAAGTTCCCTGAATATAAGCCGGAGATTGAACGACTCTCCGGAAAATATGGCGTGGATGTACAGGCGGAGCGGGTGCAGGAGCTTCTGGCCTCGGTGGTTAAGACACCTCTCAGGGCTGAATCTTTAGCTGGTAATGACGACAGCTTCAGCCTGGCTGATCTCGATGAGAGCCGCTGCATGAAGGAGATGCCGTTCTATTTTCATATGAAAAATCTCGATACCACGCGGCTCAATACTCTTTTGGCCCATGAACCTGCCGTGGTGCCGCTGACACCACGGCAAATGCAGGGATACCTGACGGGATTTGTCGATCTGGTTTGTGAATATCGGGGCAGGTTTTACGTACTCGATTACAAAACCAACTTCCTCGGTGAACTATCCGAGGAGTATCAGGGGCAGCAGTTAACCGAAGCTATGGCCCATCACAATTATGGTCTGCAGTATTGGATTTACAGCCTGGTACTGCACAGGTTTCTTGATAACATGTTGGGTGGCTATAGTTATGAGCAGCATTTCGGAGGGGTGATGTATCTCTTTGTGCGTGGAATGAATCCGTCGTTTCCAGCGAGTGGGGTTTATAGCGATATGCCCGATTATGAAATACTCAGGCAGCTCGATCTGGCCATAGGGGGAAGGGATGAAATCTGCTGATGAAACCGTGGCATTACCGGCCAGAGAGAAACAGCCGCGACTGCTCGATCTACACTTCGCACGTTTTATGGCTAAACGATCCGGCCTGGTGGGTAAGGAAAAAGAGTCTTTTGAAACTCTGATACAGCAACTTTCGCTGGCCATGGAGAGCGGTCACAGCTGTATTCAGGTGAGTGGAGAAGAGGTTGATCTACTCTGTAGCTCACCTCTGGTTTCAGCCACCTCCGATACTCCTCTGGTTTTGCGGGGTGAACGATTATATCTGCAGCGCTATTTTCAGTATGAGCGCAGACTGGCATCTCAGCTGAAAGCATTTTCCAGCGTAAGCGATAGTGAATTTCAACTTTCAGCCGAGGATCTTCAGGTACTGCTGGATCGGGTTTTCGGGGTGGAAGGGACTGAGCCTGATTACCAGCGCAGAGCAGCTGAAGTAGCCCTGAAAAAGTCGCTCTGCATAATATCCGGGGGACCCGGTACCGGGAAAACCACCACGGTGGTAAAAATTATCGGCTTGCTGCTGGAGGTCTTTGGACTGGAAATACGGATAGCTCTTGCCGCTCCCACCGGTAAAGCCGCAATGCGTCTGCAGGAGTCCATTGGCAACAGCCTGCAGGGGATCAGTTTCGGGGAAGAGATAATTGAGCGAATTCCGACGACTGCATCAACTCTTCACCGGTTACTGGGAGTTAGAAAGAACTCTCCCGGTTTCAGGCATAATAGAGATAACCCTTTGCGCTGGGATATCGTGGTAGTTGACGAAGCCTCGATGATCGATCTGGCAATGATGAGCAAGCTGGTGGACGCTCTGTCGTCGGGCGCACGTCTTATTCTACTTGGCGATAAAGACCAGCTAGCCTCCGTTGAGTCGGGAGCAGTACTCAATGACTGCATTAGAAGCCTGCCGGACAATACCGGTGAGCTGAAGAAAAGTTATCGATTCGATGCGGGAATAAAGAGTCTGGCCGAGGCCATTAATTCTGGAGACGGGGAACAGGCATGGCAGCTTCTGGTCGGTGATGATTTTGGCAATGTCACTCTGCTGCGGAATTCGTATTTTCGTTTTGTCGGTGCCAGGTATCTCGTCTATATGGAGAAGGTGCGAAGTGTCGCTCAGCAAATGACACATCGTGGTGTTGCTGAGGTTTTTGCTGTATTTTCAAGATTTCAGGTCCTTTGTGCCGGTCGTCACGGTGCCCGTGGAGTGCAGGGGATTAATGCCGGTGTGGAAAAGATTCTGAAAACAAATGGATACGAGGTCGATCAATCTCCATGGTATCTGGGCAGACCGGTAATGATCACCGCAAATGACTATAATCTCGGGCTGTTTAATGGTGATATTGGTATATGTTTACCGGATATTGCTGCGGATGGCGACGGAGCCATGAAAGTGTGGTTTGAAAAGCCGGATGGCTCAGTGAAAAAATACCCTCCTTACAGAATACCGAGGTGTGAGACTGTATTCGGTATGACCATTCATAAAAGTCAGGGGTCGGAATTTTCGGAAGTACTGATCATGCTGCCCGAAGAAGAGGGACCTCTGCTCAACCGCCAACTGGTCTATACTGGTGTTACTCGGGCAAAAGAATTTGCACATATAGTAGCATCTAAAAAGATTTTAGTGTATGCTCTCCAGTTCGATTATCCAAGATACAGTGGGTTGTCAGATATGCTGCTCGCTGGAGATACCGAAAAAAGGCAGTGATTGTACGGAGTCCGTAGGGTGTTGTCCCAATGCCCTCGTAAGGCTCGTCGCAAATGACGACGAGTATCCCGAAGCAGTTCAGTCGGGCGTTTCGCTCCAAATCCCGCGTTTAAGACCTTTGAAATGTTAAATTTTCTGGTCTGTCGTAACTGATTTTTTTGTCAGTACGACGGCTGAGGCACCAGTGTTTTTTGTAAAACAGGGACTGCGGAATTCGTAATTTGAGGCTGTTGTCTGATCTGGTCGCTGCTGTTTTTAAAGGAATGTAGAGCTGTACCCCATAGGAAATTACAGAAAACGTAAAATGATGACCAGAAGCTTGCTCATCTCTGAAGAAATCCTTGAAAGAAAAGGCGGACACAACGATGCAGAAAGAAGATTATCGGGAAATTCCCTATAACTTTACCTCGGCCGATGATCGGCTCATCATCAACCACCTGTTCGGGCAGGAGGTTTGGGAGGACTTACAGGAATTGCGCAGCCAGCGTATTACCGGTCGGTCTGCCCGTCTGGTGATGCGTTTCATGGGAGACCTTTTTATTCTCCGCAGAAACCCCTTTTTGTATCAGGAACTCATCGATTCGTCGTCCCGTCGTCAGCAATTCTTTGATACCGCAGAAGAGGATCTCTCTCTTATCGAAAAAGCTGCAGGTTCCTGGCAGGGTGATTCCGAAGGTTCCGGCAAGGTCCTCAGCCTGGTTCGTATCTGCCGTGAGCGATTAGAGCAGATGAAGACCGAGATCAGCGGTGCCGCTGCACATCGTGCGCAGATTCTAAAAAAACTTACACCAATTCTCGGCAAAGATAACGTCTGGTTCGATCCGTTCACGCTGATCGGTCATGCAACTGATGCAACTGACTGGCGTCTTTATCTGCCGGTGGCCGTGGTCCGTCCTTCCCGTGAGAGTCAGGTCGTACCGCTGATGACCGCCATAGCATCACTTGGTCTGCATGTTATCCCCCGTGGTGGCGGTACAGGTCTTACCGGTGGTTGTGTGCCGGTGGCAAGCGGCTGTGTCATCATTAATACCGAAAAACTGACTAAGATTTATCCCATCGAGTACCGCGAGTTCGCCCATCTTGAAGAAGAGGAGAAGAACGTTCCGGTAATCAAGGTGGAAGCCGGTGTGGTCACCTCGGATGCGATGGCTCATGCCAAGGCTTCCGAACTTGTTTTTGCAACAGACCCGACAAGCTCATGGGCATCAACTATCGGCGGCAACATCGCAGAGAATGCCGGTGGCAAAACCGCAGTTCTCTGGGGAACCGCCATTGATAACCTGCTCTCGTTTAAAATTGCAATGCCGGGCAGTGGGCTTTTGACAGTAACTCGCCTGAATCACCCGATGCGCAAAATTCTGCCGGGTGACATAGTCAGCTATGAAATTACCGATGCCAGAGGGCAGGTGCAGAAAACCATCGAATTGGCCGCCGAAGATATCCGCAAGAAAGGTCTGTGGAAGGATATCACCAACAAGGTACTGGGCGGCGTTCCCGGTTTGCAGAAAGAGGGTGTGGATGGTGTCATCACCTCCGCGGAGTTCGTCCTCTACACTGCCTATGAACGCAAGATCACCTACTGTCTGGAATTTTACGGAGAAGATATGGACGAGGCCAGCCGGGTCATTGTCGAGATCTCCGATGAGTTTAAAAATGAGGGTGAAGAAGCCCTGATCGCCCTGGAGCACTTTGATGAAGAGTACATCAACGCTATCCAGTACAAATTCAAGGCGGCCCGTAGCGAACATCCGAAAGCGGTACTGCTGATCGATATGGTTGGTCATAACAGAGACCAGATCGAGAGCGGCAAGTCCCGTTTGATAAAACTGCTTGAAAATTATGGTAACACCGAGCTGTTTATTGCCCAGGATGCTGATGAGGCCGCCCGTTTCTGGCGTGATCGCAAGCGATTGGGTGCAATTGCCGCCCGTACCAACGCTTTTAAGCTGAATGAAGATATCGTCCTGCCTCTGGCGGCACTGGCGGAGTTTACGCGTTTTGTCGATGAGCACAATATCAACGAGGATATCTATAATAAGCAGCAGTTTATTCACAAGGTGATGGGGTACCTTCGTCAGGCTGAGCCGATCGAGGACCCGGACTGGCTGGAGGCCAAAATTCCAAAGGCGCTTGAACTTTGTGAAGATACCCTGTCCAAGCTCGAACTGCGAACCACAGAGTCTGTTCGGCACGAGGCGTATATAAAGCAGCTGATGAAAGATCTCCTGGAGCTCTTTTCCGGCTATGCCAAGGTGTCTCAACGCATTGAAGACATTTATAAACACGTTCGGTCGCGCAGAATTGTTATCGCCACCCATATGCACGCCGGTGATGGTAACAACCATGTGAATATCCCGGTCTTCTCCAATGACCGTGAGATGATGAAACGTGCTGATAAAACCGCCGAGGCTGTAATGGCCAAAGCGGTAGAGCTCGATGGCGTTGTCAGTGGTGAGCATGGCATCGGTATCACCAAGATGAAGTTCATGGAGGAGGAACGTCGCCAGGAACTTATCAAATACCGCCAGGAAGTGGATCCGAAAGGCCTGATGAGCCCGGGTATGCTGACGGACCCTGAGATAATTGAAAAGGTATTCACACCTTCTTTCAACCTGCTCGAGCTTGAAGCGAGGATTCTGCAACATGGCTCGCTTGAAACCCTTGCTGCCAAGATTTCCAAATGTGTCCGTTGCGGAAAGTGCATGGTGGGATGCTGTGTCTATTATCCCGGTTCCAATATCTTCATGCATCCACGCAATAAAAACATGGTGATTGGCTCCCTGATCGAGGCTCTGCTCTATGATATTCAGCGTTCCCATCAGCCGCGTTTCACCCAGATGAAGAACCTGGAAGAGATTGCCGATCATTGTACCATGTGCGGTAAATGTCTCAGCCCGTGCCCGGTGAATATCGATACTGCTGAAGTGAGTGTCCTTGAACGAGAAATCCTGAGTGATCTCGGGTATAAACATACCGCGCCCGCTACCAGGTTGTCCCTTACATTTCTTAAAAATCGTAACAAAACCTTTAACTCTGTATTCCGAAAAGGTGTTCTGGAGTGGGGTAGTGCAGCCCAGCAGATTGGAGTGAAAGCGCTGAAGATGGCGCCAGTCAAGTTACAGGAGAAGGACTGGCAGTATGTCACCATGCTCAAATCACCCATGATGCCCGCACCCGGAAAGGACCTCTGGGCTAACCTGCCTGAATGTTCTGCCAACGAGGCGCTGATGCTGCTACCGGAAGGGAAGCCGGTTAAAACCGTGTTCTACTTTCCTGGCTGTGGTTCTGAACGTCTCTACTCAGATATCTCAATGGCTGCGATCTATGTGATGCTGAAGAGCAATATCAGGGTTATCCTGCCGCCACCGTACCTCTGTTGTGGTTTCCCTGCCCAGGTGAATGCCAAGAAGGAAATGCATGACGAGATCACCCTTAGAAATTCGATTATTCTCAGCCAGATTCGTGAGATGCTGGGCTATATCGTATTTGATAAGTTTGTGGTGAGTTGCGGTACCTGTCGCGAGTCTCTTCATGAAATCGGTGCAGAAGAGATCTTCGGCTGCGGGGTAGAGGATGTGAGCAGCTTTGTCCTGGAGAACAGTGCTCTGAACTTCTCTGAGCGTAAGATGAAAACGGTGCTTTATCACGCTCCGTGTCATGATTCTTTTGATGGTGAGGGGGTAATGCTGGCACGACAGATTGCGGAGGAAGTTCGTCCTGTGGCAAATTGCTGTTCCGAAGCCGGAACGCTTGCTATCTCCCGGCCTGACATCAGCTTTAAGATGATGCAGAGAAAGCGTGAATCCATCGAAGAGGCGAAAAAAGGTGTTTACGGTGAACCCACTATCGTGACGAATTGTCCTTCCTGTATTTCAGGGCTTGGACGCAACCGTGATCTTGGTGTTAAGCCTCAGCACATGGCAGTTATCCTTGCCAAGTCCCTTGGCGGAGAAGCCTGGGCAATCGATTTTGACAAGCTGGTGGCCAAAACAGAGAAAGTGACGTTTTAATCCTGTCTTATATATTATAATCAAGATAGTTGTTGTCGTATTACAAGGCAGCATCTCCAGCATATGGAGATGCTGCCTTTTTTTTCGGCCGGCGCGGCTGAAAGTAAACTCGCGCTATGGAGAAAAATGCACGTGAAATGAGTCTCTCCAGCAGTCAGCTTCAGATTTTTCTGAAATTGCTACTTTGGGACTTGAAATTACATAGAAAAATCGGTAGCTGCAGTGCTTGACAAAAAGGTTTCCAGATCACAATGTGGTAGTTGTAACGTTCGGCAAGCGTTGACAAAATGTCGAAGAATGTCGGATGGAGGTGGCAACTCAATGCTGACCGTGATCCAGGAGTTATTCACATATCACCATTGAGCTGTTGATTGAATCGGGCGATGTGTTTGCCCGTTTACATACAGAGCTGGAGGTCTATATGAGTCACGTACTGCCGGAAATACCCTATGCCTATGATGCACTGGAACCTTTCATCGACGCGAAAACCATGGAGATTCATCATGGCAGGCACCATCAGACGTATGTTGATAAACTGAATGCAGCTCTGCAGGGTCATGATGATCTTAGAGGGCAGAGCGCAGAAGAGTTGATTGCTCACCTCGATCAGGTGCCGGATGCAATTCGGGGAGCAGTTCGCAACCACGGAGGTGGTCATGCCAATCATTCATTCTTCTGGCCGCTATTAAAGAAAGACGTACCAGCGCAAGGCCCCGCAGTTGAGGCTATTATTGCCCAATTCGGCAGCTTCGAGAATTTCAAAAATCAATTTTCCAATGCTGCTGCACTGCTCTTCGGCAGCGGTTGGGCCTGGCTGGTGAAAGAGGAAAACGGGCTCACCATAGTAACCACGGCCAACCAGGATAATCCGCTGAGTCTAGGCAGAAAGCCGGTGCTCGGAATTGATGTGTGGGAGCATGCGTACTACCTGAAGTACCAGAATCGCAGACCTGAGTATATTGAAGCGTTCTGGCAGATAGTGAACTGGGAAAAGGTGAATGAATATTTCGAAGCAGGATAATTACATGGTGTAGCAGGGTGTTGCTACATACATTTACTCAGAACCAAAGAAACCCGTTCTCCTGGTATGGTGAACGGGTTTTGGTAGTTAAAACGAATGTGATCACACGTACCTTCAGCACGAAAAGCTGCGGCGGAAGGTGAGATATGAAAGGCATGGCAAATTGACAGGTAGCCCTCCCGGCTACTCGAATCATCGCATCGAGTTGCCGGGAATTTTCTTTTTTCTTTTTGCTTTAAGCTGTTATTCCTAACACCTATTCCCTAATACCTTACTCTTACCCCTCACGTTTTGCTGAGTGAAGCTGGGAGATTGTGGTAATTAGTAGCCATTATCTGGGTTCGCAACCGCCACGGCAGTCATAATTTTTAAATCCATTGGGACACGGGCGATCATAATAGTAATCCCAGTCCCGGCAGTTATAGTAGTGTTTTTCTTTCCGGTAGGAACTACAGTCGCCATAACAGTCGTTATTTCTGTAGCCAGGAGGGCAGGGGCGGTCGTTGTTATAATCCCAATAGGTGCAGTCATGATCATTTTTACGCGCTGAAGGACATCGGCGAGTGCCTTGGCAGATCCGGTATTTTCCTCCTTTGTCGTCATCACAGAATACCTCATACTTATCACCGGCGCGGCAGTTTGCGGTCCTGCTGTTTAAACCAAGTGTTTTGCAGGGCGAAGTTTTACTGTTTCTCATTACTTTCCAGGGGCCATTGCAATCCCATGCACTCATTGAAGTCGAGGGGAATGTGAGGAGGCCAAGCATGAAAATGGCAGATGTCAGTACTTTCATGTTTCTTTCCTGGCAGGCAGGATCAATCCCTGAGAATGTATAATTCTCTATATCTTCATTACATTATGGGATGCAACCCGGCTTGCGACGATGAGGCGGGAAGATGAGGTTGTTCTATTGCTGTGGTCAACTTGAAATCAACGCATCTCGAGCCTCTATCCGGTGAGGCTATCACTTCATTGTGTGTCCTTAAGGAAAAAAAGACAAGAGTTGTGATTGCAATGGGTCCGGAGGAATTCGCCGAGGACACTGCGGGTCATTGACAGTCGGATAATCAAATCCTAGATTTCTTGAGTAGGGGTAATTTTAGAAGGAAACTGGACAAATTGTCAGGAGATTGACAGTTCAAGTCAGCTCTGGTTGAAGTTATCCAAACACAACAGCTTTGTGGTAATCAGGAGGAGTGTACATGACTGTACAGCATTCATTTTCCAAGATTGAGAAAGAACTCCTGCCGGCATTCAGGCAACAGATTGGCTCGGCGGAATCAACAGAGGATGTGAAAAAATTCTTTGTTCACACAATTATGGAACTTATCAACCGGGCTTCCGAAGATAAGTTGAGACCAGGCTATGAGGATATCTCCCTCAATACCACTCCCCCGGAGAGTAGCTGTAAGTTCAACTTCAGCGATACAATCACTTCAAATTCCGACTTCGAAACTATCTGGAACGCTTCAGATCTGAGTAATATACTCGACAGGTTTGCGGCAGCGGCATGCAATAGATATACGCATCTATTGAAAAATCCAAGCAAGACTGAAGCAAAGATCAGGATGTAGCACCAGCAGGCACCACCAGGGACAGGGGCTACGTGTGGTGAGAGTAGGTACCGACTCAGCCTTTGATGACTCTCAGGCGATGGTTTCCTTTGATCTTTTTCCAGAGTTCTTTGATGATAACCATCGCCGGGTCTTCATAGCTGTCGTACTCCACACCGAGAAACGAGTTGCAGGAGGCGATAAGAGAATCGTTACCGTTGTAAAGACCGAACTCTTCGCGAATGGATTTGGCGAGAGCAAGGTAAACAGAGGTATCGAGTTCTTCTTCGCTGAGTGTGGAAAGTACAACTCTGTCTCGAAGCGGCAGGTCGTTTAGCAGGATGGTGACAACCTCCTCGACAGTGCGCGGAAGCTGTTTTGGTTGTGGTGTATCTAATGGTTGGAACATGACAAAAATGAGGCATAAAATCTGATCACGATCAATCAGGTAAGCGCTCTCTCCTGTAATGGTATTGATCTTAATAATCTTTATCAGGTAAATTGTAAGACATACGTACAGGCTGTCACGTAAAAATTAGAGAATGTATTGTAATATATCGAAATGATGGGGTAAAAAAGCGAATTTTCCGGGGCAGTAGTTTTAGAAAGAACTGCCCTGGAATCGATAACTGAAGCTATGCCTTGGGAGGCGGGTTCGCAGCTGGGAGCCACATTCTGCCGGTTACCATATAGAGCAGTACAGAACCCAATATGAGATAACCGAACATCTCGATATTTTTTGTCTTAAGAATGTATGCCAGCATAACAATTATTGAGGAACTGATAACAAAAAAGACAGGACGGGGAATCTGCTTCATGATTACGCGTCCAAAATGGGCGAATCGGATATGGCTCACCATGAAAGCGGTGGAAAGTCCAGCCATGCCCAGCAAGAGAACAGGTGGGCAGACAAGGGTCGCGCCCAGCACGAACAGGGCTCCGGCGGGGCTTGGCAGGCCGTTGAAAATACCCTCGGGCAGGTCATTACGCATCTTGTCTACAGTGACGAACCGGATAAGCCTGAAAGCCACACCAGCCAGGTATATGGCGGCAAAAAGCCAGGCGAAATTACCGCCCAGTATGATCAGCATATAGGCAGGAGCTAGCCCGAAGCTGACGAAGTCTGCGATATCATCAAGGTAGGGCCCGTATTTGGTACCACCATGTAATTCTGCCATTCTGCCATCAAAGAGATCAAAAAGCTGACCCATGATTATGATGCAGATTGCCCAGGAAAAAAGATAATTGTGAGCGAGGTAGAGGCTTGCGACACCGCAGCAGAAGTTCATGGTAGAGAGCAGGTCTGCATAGAGGCGGTTTGGAATAAACTTAAAGACAATAGAGGCAGCCGCTAAAATGATGCAGGCGATGAGTATCTCATTGCCAAGGTTGATAAGTGCAGGGTTGGCATCCAGCAGGGCGCAAAAGATCACCAGTGCAAAACAGATAATCGCCTTAATTTTGCCGAAGTTATTGGCGGCACCGGAGGTTTTCAGCAGGTTGAGCACATGGCGGGCGAGGAACTGCCCGAAGAATTCGATAACGATCAATATCCAGACAAGCTTTACTGAAATTATGCCCATATAGGCAAAGCCCAGTAACGGTGGCAAGTAGGTGAGTTTGTCGCATAACGGATCAAGCCATTCCCCCCATTTGGTGCCGAGGTTAGCGCCCCTGGCCACAACTCCGTCTACACCGTCCATGATTGCGGCAAAGGTGAAGATGATTATGGATAGTGACTGGAACGGGCTGAAGAAATAAAGAAAAAAACCGACCACCGCCATGGCTGTACGCCAATAGCAGATTGAGTTGGGGTGAAGCAGCCACTGGTGTGAATAGATCAGTTCCCTGAACGATGGCCTCTGCACCATGCGGGCAATCCAGATATAAAACGAGGTTCCGATAAGGGAAGCGATGATAATGACGAGTACTCTTTCCATATTTTCTCTTTGTATGTCTTGAACTCCCATGAGTTACTTGTGATTGGTATGGGAGCGTATATCGAGTTTACGGAGCACTGTTTACCATTTTTGCCGGTAATAGTCCATTGGTGAGAACGTTTGTCCTCTCTTTATATAAGGCAACCTCAGTGCGAGTAACAATCACCCTCTAAAATTATTTATTCTTACCACATCCTGCGGACTCAGCGTGGGGCAGCAGCATGATCCCCGTCAGAAACTTTCAATAGCGGTTGTGATTATCATCTCTTCCATGGTACATTCGCAACCCGCGAAAATTCATCTCACCCCAACTATTTTTTTTAGAATTTCTTAGGATAGTGTCTGCTAATTTATTGTTACCGGTTTATGCTGGGGAGGGTCAACTATGTTATCAGTATGTTTTTACGCCTTTAGCTGTCAGGAGTTTTATTGATGGGAATAACGCTGCTTATAGCAGAGAAACCAAGTGTTGGTAAGGATCTCGCCAGTTACCTGGGAATCGTGGGCCGTGGCAAAGGTTACTACAAATGCAAGGGGGATATTGTCTGCACCTGGTGCGTAGGCCACATCCTTGAGCAGGCCGACCCGCATGTCTATAACCCCAGATTCAAGCGGTGGCGTGCTGACGATCTGCCGATAATTCCGGATGAATGGATACTCGAGCCAATTCCACGTTCCAGGGAACAGCTGGCTATAATTGAAGGTCTTTTGAAAAATTCCGACAAGGTGATCAATGCCGGAGATCCCGAGAGGGAAGGGCAGCTGATCATAGACGAAGTTCTCGATTACCTGGGATACACCGGCCCGGCGGATCGGCTCTGGATCTCGGCGCTTGATGTGCGGACTATCGAAAAAGGATTCAAGAGCCTCAAAGACAATAACGAGTTCAGAAATATCAAAGATGCCGCCATCTGTCGCTCAAATGCTGACTGGCTGGTGGGTATCAACGTCACCCGTGGCCTTACCCTGGCAGCCGGCCAGAACAATGTACTCTCAGCTGGCAGGGTGCAAACGCCGACCCTGGCGCTGGTGGTGGACCGGGACCGGGAAATCGAGCAGTTCACCAAGAAACCCTATTGGGTATTACGGGCTACTGTCCAGCATCCTGAAGGCAATTTTGTCGCAACCTGGGAACCGGACGAATTAACTTCCGGGCTAGATGCAGAGGGCAGGTTGGTCAACCCGGCAGTGGCAGAGCAGGTAATCGCCAAGGTCAGCGGTAAAGATGGAGTCGTAAAAAGTAAAAAAGATACCCTCAAGCGGAAGAGCCCGCCCTTGCCGTTTCTGCTCTCAGATTTGCAGAAAAAAGCGGAAGACAAGTTCGGCTACTCGCCTAAGCAAACCCTGGATATTGGCCAGGGGTTGTATGAGAAGCATAAAGTCCTTACCTATATGCGTACAGAGTGCAGGTATTTGCCCAACGAAATGTTTGAGGATGCACCACGTGTTCTGGCCACTTTGCGAGCCCAGAATATGGAAGGGGCGCATGAGGCAGATCCCACAATTCAGTCCCCGGCCTGGAACACGAAAAAGCAAGGTGCCGAGGCCCATCATGGAATAATTCCCACAGAGGTGAAACCGCCGCGTCTCACTGAAGAAGAGTGGAACATATACCAGCTGGTGGCAAAGAGATTTCTGAAACAGTTCTACCCGGATTATCAGTACTACTCCAGCTCGATAGTGGCAGAGGTCGAAGAAGAGCTGTGGAAGGGCAGCGGAATTGCCATCAAGGATAAGGGGTGGATGGTGCTGAACGATCAGCAGACCAAAGAGAAATTGCTGCCTCGAGTGAAAAAAGGTGATCCTGTTGGCATAGAGCAGGTGGAAAAGGAACAGAAGTTCACCAAACCACCCAGCAGATTCACCGAGGCATCTCTGCAGGTTGCTATGACCGAGGTACATAAATATGTGGATGACCCTGTGATCAAGGCACGCCTCAAGGAAAACTCGGGGATTGGCACCTCTGCTACCAGAACCAATATTATCGGTGAGTTGCAGAACCGCACCTATCTGGAGAAGAAGGGTAAGGTGCTCATTTCCACACCCCTTGGCCGGGAACTGATTGATAAAATCCACCCGTCGCTGAAGAATCCAGGCATGACGGCAATCTGGGAGGATGCTCTTAACAGAATTTGTGAGGGAGATCTTGACCGGGAGGCGTTTATGGCTGAACTCACCCGGCGAATGTTGAACATGGTGCGTTATGCCCTTGCTACCAGGTTCTCCGAAAAGGTTACCGGCAAGATATACAGATGCCTCTGCGGCGGTCGACTTTCCAGGCTGGAGTCGAAAACCAAGAAAGGGCGATTTTTCTGGGTGTGTGACGCTGGTGAGGAGAAAGGTTGTCCGCTTCGTTCGGACTACAATGGTGCCCCCGGCGCTGCTTTTATGGATAGGCCTGAGACAGGGCCGAAATGTCCTCACTGTGAAAAAGGCTATCTCATCCGTTATGAAAGCAACAGAAGAATGGGCAGTTACTTCTGGGCATGTTCCACAGGAAAGGAAGGGAAATGTCCTCTTTTGCGGGATGAAAATGGTACACCGGGTGAGCCGCTCATCGATCCCAACGCAGCCAAGGTGCCTTGTCCTGCTGAGGGGTGCAAAAAACAGATGACGCGAATACGTTCCATGAAGAATGCCAATTTCTATTTCTGGAAATGTGAAAACGCAAGTCACCCCTTACGGCATGATAACAATGGCCAGCCGGGTGATATTATGAATTTCGATCAGCGACGGGGAGATAACCGCCAGCAGCAGCGTCCGGCCCAAAATCCGACTGTTGCAAAAAAAGATGCGGCTGATCAGGCTTGATGAAACAGGAAGAGAATCAGGAGAAATTGAGAACATGAGAAAATCAGGTGATTCCACCCTGGTCTATTCAACCGAGACTGGTGGGCGATGTCCCGATTGCGGGCAACAATTAAAGAAGTGTCGTTGTGCTCCAAAGCGGCAGGATGTGCCGAATGACGGCGTGGTCAGGGTGAGCCGCCAGACCAAAGGACGCAAGGGAAGCGGGGTTTCGCTGGTTAGCGGAGTACCTCTGGTCGGGGCAGAACTCAAAAAGCTGGCTAAAGAACTGAAGCAGAACAGTGGTACCGGCGGCACAGTGAAAGACGGTATTATCGAGATTCAGGGAGATCATCGACAGGCCCTGGTGGAGTGCCTGAAGAAAAAAGGGTTCACGGTGAAGCTGGCCGGAGGATAAACAGGTTGGTTTCTGCGTGGAACGGACGAGGATTTTATGCCATACTTCTGGTGAACCGTGGCTGTATTCGTTGTAATTATTGCGGCCGGGAGTACGGCATTTAAAGCTTACCCCTTGTACAAGGAAGGTCACAATCATGCAGAAAAAGACAAAAATTGTAGCGACAATTTCCAACCTGAACTGCTCTGTACCATTTATCAAACGGCTCTATGATGCGGGGGTGAACGTGGTTCGCCTCAATACCGCGCATATGACCCACGACGATGCCCTGGAGGTAATCAGCAACACCAGGGCTGTTTCCAGCAAGATCGGATTGCTGCTTGATACCAAAGGCCCGGAAATCAGGACCTGTGACATGGCAGAATCTCTGAACGTCAAGGTGGATGATATCATCCGCTTCAAGGGCGCGCCGGACGAGGACTCCCATGATGACGTGATATGTGTCAATTACGATAAATTCGTCGAAGATATTCCTGTGGGCAGCTCGATCATGATTGATGATGGTCTGGTGGGGCTCACCGTTACCGCCAAAGACGACAGCTATCTCTCCTGTATTGTGCAAAATGATGGTGTTATCAAAAAACATAAAAGCATCAATATCCCCTCAGTTCATGTGAAATTGCCCGCCTTGAGCGAGAAAGACAAGGGGTTCATTCGCTTTGCAGCGGAAAACAATCTTGATTTCATTGCCCACTCTTTTGTCAGAAATAAAGAAGATGTGCTGGCAGTCTCTGAGATACTTGGTGAGATGAACTCGCCGATCAAGATTATCGCCAAGATTGAGAACTCTCAGGGGGTGGAAAATATTGACGAGATTCTCGATCACGCCTACGGGATCATGGTAGCGCGTGGCGACCTGGCGGTGGAAGTGCCTACGGAGAAAATCCCACTCATTCAGAAACGGATTATTGAAACCTGCGTTGAAAGGCGCAGCCCGGTGATCGTCGCAACTCAGATGCTTCATACCATGATCGAATCGCCACGGCCGACCAGGGCCGAGGTGTCAGATGTAGCAAATGCCTGCCTCGACCACGCCGACGCACTGATGCTCTCAGGAGAGACTGCCAACGGCAAATATCCTGAGGAGGCAGTGCGAACCATGGCCAAAGTAATCAAAGAGGTGGAAGAGCAAAAGCGAAATCCCCTGGATGTCGCTTACAGCCATGAAAACAGGATCGCCGCCTACCTGGCCAAAGCCGCGGTAAAAGCCTCAATGCGGCTTGAGACCCAGGCCATTGTTGCAGACTCCCAGACTGGTAACTCAATCCTGGAGCTTGCAGCATATCGGGGCTGCAATATTATTTACGGACAGGTTTATGATGAGCAGGTGATGCGTCGCCTGTCACTCTCGTACGGAGTTTACGCAGAGACCATATCCCGGGAGGAGAGTTCTGCAGAGCCGCTCCGAAAGTCAATCTGCAGACTGCTGGATGAGAAACAGTTCAAGGATGATGACCTGATTATCGTGTTGGCCGGCAGCTTCGGTGCCAGTCATGGTCCGTCATATATCGAAATCAGTACTGCTTCGAATTTGAAGGAAAAGCTGATGTAGTCGACAGGTGCTGCAATGTGCACCAGTTTGAGATAGCTCCATTGTACAGGGCCGGCCGCTTACAGGCTTGCCCTGTATTTTTTTACATAGCCAATGGGCTTGTAGCTGTGTTTGGCCTGGCGAAGACCGGGATCACCCAGATCCTGTTCTCTGTTGATGGTCATGTAAAAACTGGGCAGGATGGCGGCAAAAGTCTGATTGATGAACTGATAGAGGCCCTTAAAACCGCCCACCGCTTTTTCGAAATGGATGACAAAGCTGGTTCCGTTGGCGAGTTCTTCACCCAGGCTGTAAGCAGCCGGCTGACCGTCAACGAAGTAAATCCCTCCACAGAGCTGCAAATCCCAGGATTGCTCCAGGGCTTCACGGGCGGCATTGTAATCTTTAGCACCCCTCTCGATATTTTCGTTATGCCATAGCTCAAGAATCTGCAGGGCATCAGCTATATGTTCGTCCAGCAGGGGCTGAGCGAGGTATTCGTTGTTGTTGATAAAGGCTTTTATCAGGTTACGTTTCTTGTGAAATTTTCTGCCTTTCAGCTCGGCTAATTCCTGGCGTGAATAGAGGTAGTCAAAATTATCCCTGTCCTCTGTCGTTGTAAACCCCATGGCTTCGAGTTGGCTCGCCTGCGGTTCTGAGACACATTTCATTGAGCTATGCTCTTTGAAGAGCTGGCTCAGGGTCTTTTGGTCGGGCAGTTCGAATGGCAGCATGAAAAAGTCTGCCCCGTTATCATTTCCAAGAATTATGAGCTGCCCATTGACCAGACGGGAAAGCGTATACTGGTGCTTTTCCCGAAACAGGTAGAGATTCGCAAAGGTGAATTCGGATATGCCCTCGGGCAGCAGGCGCAGACGATCGTGCAGAACAGGCCGCAGTTGCATCGAGAGGCTGCAGGAATCCGGATAGAGCGGGATACTGTTCATGGCTGAAGTTCTCTTTCAAATTGACTTTTGATCACTGTTTTTCTTTGAGGTACTGTACCAGAAATCCATCCATTGCCAAATGCGTTATGTGGTGAAGCACACAGACTACCAGCGCCAGACCATACTCTGGGAAAAGTGAGACCTGCAGGATGATGGAGAGCGGCAGGGTCTTTTGGCCTCCCATCAGAATAACACTTTCCCGCCGGCCTTTGCCAATTCCGGTACAACCTGTAAGAAGGAGGGCAAGGAGCACCAGTACGAGGTGAAAGGTGAAGGTAAGCGCAATGACCAGTGGAACGGAGCCGAGGCTGCCAACTATGGCTTCGCGACCCTGGCAGGAGGCCATCCAGACAACTGTGAGTATCCCGGTCTGGTTGAGTATAGAGGTGTAGGGTAGAACCTGCTGGACCCATTTTCCGAAGTTATTGCGAATGAAGATACCGAAGAGAAGAGGTAGCAGTACCAGCTTGGCAATTTTCAACATAATGGGCAGTTGATCGATGACAACCTCTTGCTCATGCCCGGCAAAAGAGAGAAGAAGTTCCAGAGAGAAAGGAATTGTTATCACAGCAAGGCTGTTGGCAATTATAGTGATAAGAAGCGCATGTGCCATATTGCCGCCGGCACTGCCGGACATAACCACTCCGCTGCTCAGCGTTGTAGGCATTGCGGCTACCAGCAGCAGGCCGATCAGCACTCCGGCCTGTAGTGGCAGGAAAGAAAATACAATCGCCACAATTGGAGAAAGTAGAAAAATAACCAGAAGTGCCAGTAAGGTACCCTGGTAATCGGCGAAACCGGCGCGTATCTGGCGAGTATTTAAGGCAAGGCCTGAGAGAAAAAATATCAGTACGATGATGATGTCAGGACCGTGATTGGCTTTTGCCCACCTGCCTGCATCAACAGTTATCCCGCTGATATCCATGAGAGGAAGAGCACCTGCGCCTATCAGACCAAGCAGGAACCAGTTTTTTTTCAACCACTGAGACACGATTTCTCCTCACGCGATGATTTTAGGGTTCAGACGGGGGTAAAGAATAATAGTATGACATACTATGAACTTTGGGACCCCGGCAATGTGGCAGTTAAAAGGCCATGGGCGAATGTAGTCGAATGATCGCATATATTTCAATAGATTTCATCTTGTTGTGGAATAGAAATAACGCTGATCCTGGTGCAGGTTTTTCTCTGAACGGTGCACCAGAAGCTGCTTACCTGATTGGAAAGTGATGGCCATTTTTCCATTCAATTGGCATAGTGTATTCTTTGAAATTATTGCAGATGAACCACGAAATTACAGTAGGTGAGGGTGAAGATAATGACTGAGGCCGCGACAGAAGTGGAGCAGGTGCTGCAGAAAATAAGCTTTATCGAGAAAGATATCGAACTGCATAAGAACATTCTGGTTTCAATGAAAGAGAACCAGAAGCAGGAGATGGAAGAGATCATCGGTAAGATCGTCGAGATGAAAAATCGTGTGGATGAGCTGAAAGGTAGCATCGCTGAAATTGATCCTGAAGTATACGCCCAGATAATTAAGCTCGAGGAAGGTACCGCCCGGTTCAAGAAGATTGTCGAAGCAAGAACTCTGGCTCAGGTCGTTACCCTGGATCAGGTAGGCGAGTGCCGAATCGATCTGCTCGATGGCGGTCAGTTCGAGTGTCTGGTCAAAGCGCTTGATGATAAAGGTAACTGGATAGGCTTGACCCACGACGGCGATGTGGTCGAGTTTGGTGCCGAGGAGATCATGGAGCTGTAAGAGCCGAAAAAAGAGATACGTCTGCCGCTTGCCCGACAACTGGTTCGACAAGCGGCAGACAATGTCGTGGGATCTGATATGTGCTTGGTGTCTTATCTGTAAGCAGCTATGCCGGTAACCGCTTCGGCGATGATCAGGGTATGCATGTCATGGGTACCCTCATACGTATAGACTGACTCAAGATTATTGGCGTGCCGCATTATCGGGTATTCTCCCATGATGCCGTTGGCTCCCAGCATAGTGCGGGCGCTACGGGCAATATCGAGCGCAATTTTTACATTATTCATCTTGGCCATGCTGACCTGGGCGGGGGTGAAGGTCCCCTGGTCTTTCAGGCGTCCGAGTTGCAGGGCCAGCAACTGTCCCTTGGTCAGTTCCGTGACCATTTCCGTGAGTTTTTTCTGCTGAAGCTGAAAACCCGCAATTGGTTTGTCGAACTGGATACGGCTCTGGGCATATTCGAGTGCGGTCTGATAGCAGTTGTCCGCCGCTCCCAGTGCACCCCAGGCGATACCATAACGAGCCTGGGTCAGACATTTGAGCGGGCACTTTAAGCCGACGCAATCTGGTAAAAGACTCGCTTCTTCATCCACCATGACATCCTGCAGGACCAGCTCGGAAGTTACCGAGGCCCTGAGACTCCATTTGCCTTTCATGCGTGGAGCAGTAAAGCCATCGCTGTCGGTGGGTACCAGAAATCCGCTGATACCTTCATCAGTCCTGGCCCAGACTAACGCTACGTCAGCGATGGAACCATTGGTGATCCACATCTTGGTGCCATTGATTCGCCAGCGTCCGTTACCTTCCTTTACGGCGTGAGTCCTCATGCCCCCCGGGTTAGAGCCGAAGTCGGGCTCGGTAAGCCCGAAGCAACCGATTTTCTCACCGGAAGCGAGTTTTGGTAACCAGTACTTTTTCTGTGCATCACTGCCGAAGGCGTAAATGGGATACATAACCAGCGAGCCCTGTACGGATGCCATGGAACGAATGGCCGAGTCACCACGCTCAAGCTCATACATCAGAAGGCCATAGGCTACATTGGAGAGGCCTGCACAACCGTATTCGACAGGCAGACTTGGGCCGAAAAAACCCATCTCTCCCATAATGGGAACGAGGTGCTGGGGAAAGGTTTCATTTTGGGCATGCTCATCAATGATGGGCAATACCTGTTCGTTGACAAAAGTGCGGGCCGTTTCACGGACCAGCTTTTCTTCATCATCGAGTAAACCTTGAAACCCCATGTAGTCTGTAAGTTCCAATACACTCTTCATTCTTCCTCCGGGTTAAGTGAAGGTGAGATTTTTTTTCTCCCGTATCGGTTTTGTGCCGGATTTTATTGAGGGGCATTGCTTCCGGTTAAAGCTGGCTGAAATGCCTCTCTAAAGTATATGAATGTGCAGGGTAATTCACAAATAAAGCGATAGAAAAAGAAAATTTGGTTCACTCGGAGTGGCAGAAGAGTGCAAAACGTAATCTGATTATAACTGATTTTCAGCTTAAGGTTTGTGAAGGGACACTGGAAAGGGGGAGAGTGAAACTACCTCGAAATCGGTTTTGGTATTACAATGCGATGAATTGTAATATGGCTGAATCCGTGAGTGCGTGTATGAGTTCTACATTCACAGTCTATACGCCTGCGCAGTTACGTTGAACTTCCGACGAGTTCTGGCTGGGCTTCAGGAATAATGAGAAAACAGAGCAGGGTTAAGACAGGAAGGAGCTTTGCTCTTTCCTGTGCTATTGGCCTTGCCTTCGCTTTTATCTGGCTTCTCCCGGCCATTCATTGTAGGCGGTATTGTAATATTCTTAAAGTCCCATCGATATTTCGAGTTCTCTCACCTGCTTTTCGATAGTCTGTTTTTGCTGATCAGTCAGATCCGGATTCTGGAGTGACCGTTGCAGTGCTGCTAAAATCATCTCCTCACGATACTCACCGCAGCCATAAGAAGATGAGGGCTTTGTGGAGGCTGTTGCGGAATTTTCGGGAACAGGGTTTTCAGTATTTTTATTCACTCTTGCGCTCCGGTATAACTATTTGGAAATGTATAGGTATTTGTGAATGCCGTTGTAAAAGAACCAGCCGGAGGTTGCCAGGAGAAATGCGGCGCAACAACCAACCACAACTTTGTAGTGGCTGTTCTTGAGTACGTGGCGTCCTCGACATATCCCGTAAGATATAAACGCATACCAGCCAAGATCGGCCAGGGCGTGGCCAATGAAAAAAACGGTAACTCCGGCGAGGCCATAGTGTAGCGCCTGCAGCAAATAGCCAAGGCCGATTGTGGACCACCAGAGCAACCAGAACGGATTGAAAAGGCTGAGCAACGCACCGGTAAGGACCAGATTTTTGTTTCTGTAGTTCTCCGCTTCGACTACGAGGGTGAGTTTCGGTAGGTCACGGAACATGGTGATACCGAACCAGAGAAGGATCACAGAACCAATCAGGGATATCGTTATAAAGATTTCCGGCCTAGTAAGAACTGGTGCCAGACCGACCAGCAGGCAGATTACAAGCCCTAACTCAAGCATTGTGTGACCAATTATCATAAGAGGTCCGGTTCTTATACCACGATGCAGGGTCTCGGTGACAGCAACAGAGAACAGTGGGCCGGGCATCACTGCTCCGGAGAGCGCTGTGAGAAAGGATAAAAAGAAAATTGTCGGCAGAAGAAAGTCCATAAAATGATTTGTGTTAAATGAAGGATTCGACGTACTATAATGAGTGAAACAGATGTTCTCAAGCGAAGTTTCCAGCGGGCTGCATTATACTTTGTGGTGGGGCTATTTGCCTGCGGGTCTGTTGGCGTCCAGGGTAACAACCTGTTTACAGAGTATATCAATTCAATGTCCGGCCAGGTATTCTGCCAGGTCGGATAGTTTGTCTTAAAGGTTTGAAGATAAAAACAGAAGAGATAAACGGAATCCAAGCCTGACACACAAATGCCCTTAAACGCCTCTGTGATGTTGTATAATTTCTAGAATAGCAGTGCTTCGGTGGCGAACTCGACATCCATGAGTCATGCCCACCATAGGCGAGCATAATGATTTCATTTCACAGGTACTGTTTATTGAGCGACCCGGCAGGGTGGAAAGAGTAGAGGAGAAAACAAATCCCATGTCCTGTTGTTACGGCTTAACAGGAAGTATGTTGCTAATGGTTGCCCTGTTTCTGCAGCCAATCCCGGCCCTATGTTCAGTCGATCATGAACTTCTCGACTTTGTTCATGTCGCATTGATCCAATCTGATACCTCGCTGGATGTGCGGGATTCGCTCCAGATAAGCGAAATAGATGTCAACCTGGCTGAACATCAGTTCGATACCAGGATAGTGCCTTTGACATCCATAGGTTTTACCGAAGGCACAGGCTCACAACAGCTTGGGGTGGAGTTTAGAAAGGAGGTCGAAACGGGAACAAATATCACCTATGGCGTAGTTGGTAACCGGGTAGATGAAGACACTGACTATGTGGTTGAAAACCGTAACTCGGCCAGCGCGTTTGTACGGGTGTCTCAGGGGTTGTTCAGAAGGTGGGGCAGAAAATATAACCTTACTAATCTGGATGTGGCGCGCCTGAGAAATGAACTTACATCCATTGATGGCGACAGGCAGATGCAGTCCCTGGTATTGACCACTTCACAGAAATATTACAGCCTGCTGCTGGAAGACCAACTGCTGCGTCAGAGCCGGCAGGCATTGGTGAGAAGCAAAGAACACCTGGACTCAGCTGTTTCACGGCAGTCTGTTGGGCTTGTCTCCAAAGTCGATGTGTACCGGGCAGAGCTGGCTGCCCTTAATGCGGAGAGTATGCTGCAAGCACAGGAACGCAGACGTCAACAGGCGTATGACGATTTCAGGGAGCAGCTTCACCTGCCTGAGGAGACGGAACTGGAATGGCAGGCAAGAATAGATAAAATTATGCCTGTGTTACCGGCCGACTGGGAACGGACCGTGCTGGATAACAGACTGGATTGGCAGGAGTATCTGATGAATGTGCAGATTTCCAAGCGGGAGATGTACAAGGTGGAACGGGACCTGTTGCCCGACGTTGGTCTGAGCTTTACCGTGGAGCAGCGAGGGGAAGGTGATTCTGCTGAAGAGGCTCTTCAGCTGGATGACACGAACTGGTCATTTCAGGTGCAGATGAATTCACCGATAAATGACAGGGCAGAAAAATCGGCGCTTTTACGAAAACAGCTGGAGATGTCACGTTTGCGCCGTGAAGGGGAGACGCTCAGAAGAAAGATCAGGAGGGAAATAAAAGATGGCTTTGCCGAGCTGCAGATGGCAGAGCAGCGGCATCAGGTGAGCCGGAGGCAACTCGAGCAGGCAAGGTTGGCAATAGACCTGGCCAAGAGTCGCTATGCGAAGGGGCTCAGCGATAACCTGGATATGCTGGATGCCGAGAGCGCACTCTCCGACGCGGAGTTGGGAACTTCACGATCGCTGGTGGAGTACAACAACGCGGCAATCCAGTTGGCCTACGTTATGGGAATTCTGAATACCGAATGGCTGCGTATTTCGGTGAGGTGAAAGTCGTTATGAAAACCAAACGTTCACGATTATTTTTCATGAGTTGGCTGCTGGTTGGCGGGCTTGTCATAACAGCTTCACTGTATTTGGCCCGAGGCAGCTGGCAGGAGGAAGAAGCAACTTTGGCGCCCGAGTCAATTTATGATGTGAAAAGAGCCTCATTCAACGTGACCATCGCAGAGCGAGGGGTAGTAAGGCCTGCGAGAATTGCTCCGATTAAAAGTGAAATTTCGTCAGACAAGGCCAAGATCGTGTGGCTGATGAAGGAAGGTGTACGAATCAATGAGGGACAGGTGGTGGCGCGTTTTGATACGAAGCCATTTCAGGATGATGTGGCCAGGCTGGAGCAGCAGTACAGCGATGCCAATGCCACCCTGGGTGCTGCGGAAAAATTGCTGATGCTTCAGGAAGAGGAAGAACACGGCAAGATTGAAGAGGCCGAACGAAAAGTGGAGATTGCCGCAATTGAGGCTGAAAATATCAAAAATGGTTCAGGCCCGCTGGAAAAAAAACAGGTTGAGCAGAAGGTGATGCAGGCAGAGCGGCGTCATCGGTTGGCTGCGTCGTATCTGGAAGATATGCGGATGCTTTTGAAGCGTGGACATGCCAGCAAGAGGGAGTTCGAAAAGGCAGAGGATGAGTTTGAGACAGCAAAAGAGGAGGTAAATGTCGCCAGGGAAGAGCTGGCAAATTTCAATGAATTCAAGTGGCCAAAGATGATGAGGGAGGCCGAGTTATTGGTCAACGCTTCCAGGAGTGAATTGCAGCGTGTTCTGCGAACTGCTGCCTTGCAGATTCAGAATAGGGTCGGGCAGGTTGAAAAAGCCAGGCGAAAGGTAGCCAGCGGCTTGCATCTTCTGGAAAATGCCCGGGGCGATTTGCGAAATTGTGTAGTGCGGGCACCAGCTGACGGAATTTTATTATACTCAGAGGTGCCAAGAGAAAATGGTACTCGCAAAATTCAGATTGGGGACTCGATCTGGGTCGGGCAGACCTTCCTGGAGGTACCGGATACCCATGAACTGGTGGTGGAAATACAGATTCGTGAGGTGGATGTCGCTAAAATTTCATCAGGAATGAGAGCGGTGGTCAAACTTGATGCAATGCCCTGGGTAGGACTTCAGGGCGAAGTGGAGAACGTCTCTTCACTTGCTGAAGATGACAGGCAAAATGCCAACATTCGCAGGTTTTTTGCACGAATTCAGCTCGATGAGAAAATTCCGGAAGTTCATGTGGGAATGTCTGCAACCGTGGAGATAATTCATCAGGAGGTCAATGACGTTCTGGTGATTCCGGCAGCGGCGGTGGTTTTTAAAAATGACTCGACCAATGTGTACAAGGTGGCAGGTGGTTCCATTGAGCTCACCGATATCGAACTTGGTGCCCAGGGAGTTCAGTGGGTACAAGTGGTAGGGGGCTTGAAGGAAGGAGACCGTATTCGCAGCACGCTTTATTGAAACCGGGATGGTTACAAATGGAAGAGTTGATTCTCAAAGCTCAGAATATCAGTAGGGATTATGCGATCGGCAGGCGAAAAGTGCGGGCGCTTGAACCTGTAGACGTAGAGGTGGATGCGGGCCAGTTCTGGGTTGTCACCGGGCCGAGCGGTTCAGGTAAGACGACCCTGTTGAATCTGCTGAGTGGTTTCGACCGTCCAACCGATGGCATTGTAGAGTTTCGTGGTACCTCCCTGGCGTCGCTTTCAGATTTTAAAGTTGCGCAATTGCGCAATGAATCATTTGGTTTTATTCACCAGACCCCCCATCTCATGTCTCACAAAACGGTGCTGGAAAATGTTGCCTTACCGTTTCTGTATGGTGCCTGGATTGGCAGTACAAAGGTATACCAGCGAAGCTGTGAAATGCTTGAGTATGTAGGGATGCTTGAGCTGCAAAATCGTTACCCGGCGACACTCTCCGGAGGGGAGATGCAGCGGGTGGTCTTTGCCCGGGCACTGGTACGGGATCCTGAGGTTATTTTTGCAGATGAGCCTACAGGGAGTCTGGATGCGGACAATTCAGGGCGAATTTTGAAGCTGCTCAGGCAGCAGAGTGAGCTCGGGCGGAGTGTGATAATGGTATCCCATGATGCGGATGCGGTGAAGTATGGCAGCTATCGCCTGTCTCTTTTTAAGAGTAAAAATGCAGTCGTCGGGGCGATCTGATGCATGCTGGACAATTATGGTGTGATATACGTGACGCATTTCTCGGTTTACGGCGACGCCCCCTGCGCTTTGTATTAAGCAGCGTTGGCATCGGCATAGGTGTGGCGGCCCTCATCGCGATGCTTTCGATCAGTGAGGGAGCCAGGCGTAAGGCTGTGGAAAAACTCAGCTCGCTTGGGACAGATACACTCCGTGTGGAAGATTCTACCGATAGTCTTGCTGCTTCTGGCGAGAACGTTCAGAACCTGTCAAAAGGGTTGACCATCGACGATCTTTACAGATTAGAAAACTGGCTTGGGTCAAGGGGGTATCTTGGTGGCTACCAGCGACGTGATGAGTTGCATATCTCGTCTGATAAGGGACGGATGACAGGGACCTTAATGGGGGTATCCCTTGAGTGGTTCAAGGCAGAGAAGCTGGAACTGGGCTGGGGACGTTGGTTTGACACCCGTGATGAACGTGATGCCCAAAGTTATTGTATTGTTGGTTCAGAACTCGCGAGAGAACTTAAGCTGAATCAGGGCAGTCATCTCCACCTGGGGGGATATGCAGCTACTGTCATTGGCGCTTTAAAATCTCGAGGGCGATTGCTTACCGAAGGAACAGGTCTGTCGGCCCTGAATTTTGACAAGAGTGTGATGATGGTGCTCAGCACTATGCCGATATCGCAATCTATCTATGATGTCCGTCGTCTGGATGGTTTTGTGCTGAGGCTGGTGGACGGCAGTGAAAAAAATGTGTTGCAGGCTGCCGAGCAGGTTCATCATCTGCTCAGTCGAAATCATGGTGAAATCGAAGACTTCAGGTTAGTAGTGCCGGTCAGTCTGATGCGTGAAGTCCGTGAAAATCAGAGACTTTTTTCTTTGGTCATGGGAGTAATTGCCGGACTCTCGCTGGTGGTTGGCGGTATCGGGGTGATGAATGTGATGTTGGCCAATGTCTCGGAGCAGACCCGGGAAATAGGTTTGAGAAAGACCTTGGGAGCGAGTCGGGCAAGAATACTCTGGTTCTATTTGTGGAATTCTATGGTGATGACGTTCTCCGGTGGTCTCTGGGGGATATTGGCAGGGGTGCTGCTTGCTTATGGGGTACAGCTCTATGCCGGGTGGGAGATCGCCTTTTCAACGCCGGCTTTTGTGCTTGCTCCTTTGTCTGCGCTGGCAACTGGTGCCGTCTTTGGCCTGCATCCAGCTTACAGTGCCTCAATGCTTGATCCGGCGGAGGCCCTGCGCGAATCGTAGCATTTGCTCATTTTCTGCTCATCCAATGACTGTTGTTATAACGCCAAATGAAATCGGTTTGGTGCGCTCAGGCGATAAGAAGAGGACTCATGCCTGTCAGGTGGCCATCTCAAAAGGTGGTGGTTTAAGAAGGGCAGGTGGAAGTGAGCTGTCACCTGACAGGGACGAGCTGTACAGCAGTTTCGGGAGTCAGCGGGTGGTGGGTGGTGCTGACTCCCGAAAGGGTCAAATGAGCGACTGTGTGCTCAAATTGTATCAGGCTTTAGCGGATTGAAGCTCAGCTGTGGCTGGTTTGGGATCGATCCATGGCTTGCCGACGGGCAGAACGTCACGACCGAAAACCTGCATGAAGATGACGTGAGCCATCATGTACCAGGCATTCAGGGCACAGAGGATAAGTACGTAGGCGGCAACTTTGGTCATTGCCGGGAAGCCGAAATGGGCCAGATCCAAAAGGATGAAGCCGGCGAGAAGCAGGGTGAAAGTGGATGCCATGGCACCATGGATGCGCATAGCGGCTACCCACATAATGCCGGTATACAGGGTCCATACTACCAGAAAGTAACCAACATCAGTGCCGCTGGACTTATAGATGTCGAACTTGTTCATCAGCAGGATAATTGCGAGTGCGATCCAGAAAGCGCCATACGAGCAGAAGGCACTGTAGCCGAAATTGTTTCCAACCTTGAACTCCTGATATCCGGCGATGAGCTGAGCCGTACCGCCGAAGATGAGTCCCAGGGCGATGACGGGGCCGATTCCACAGAGACCGAGGTTATGGAACTGGAGGATCAATGTTGTCAGACCGAAACCTGCCAGGCCGACCACTGCCGGATTTCCCATAGGGGTAGCTTTTGCATCTGCCATACTTTACTCTCCATTAATAAGGGTTTATGTGTGCCATCCTTTCTGTCTGATGGTGACCTAATGTTGGTAATTATTGAGCAAGTTTGGTGCCAGATGGTGATATTAATAAAATAGACGATAAATCAGGGTCTAAAGCAGATTCCGTGTGATGGTGAGGGGTACAACGAAAGTTGTAGGGGAAGGGAAGGAAAGCGTTTATCCACTTATACCAGGCAATTCCGGGCCCCTACAATAAAAGTTGTGGTTACAACTTTTATTGTAGGGGCTTCTGCAACGTATAGCGGGCCTCAACATTATTTTTCCTGGGAGAGGTTCTTTAAACGTTTGCTGAGTGCCTGTTGGGAGATGCCGAGGAGTGAGGCGGCAATGGATTGGTTGTTATCCGCACGTTCCATCGCCTCTTCAATGAGCATCTTGGTGGCCTGTTTGATGCTCGGGAGGGTCTCCAGTGATTTGAATGAAGCCGGACTGCCGGCGTATTCGTTCGTGGTTCCGGTGATGTCAGCGAAGTGTATGGTCTGTTCGTCTGCTTCAAGCTGTTTCATGCGGGCCATATGTTCCCGAAAGACAATCATTGAGAGGGTGCCGTTTTTGTGCTGGGCCACGGCATCAAAGACCATTGCCTGTAGTTCCCGTACATTTCCAGGAAAAGTGTAGGTCTCAAGCAGCGTGAGCAATTCCGGCGGCCTGTTCGGGCGGTTTTTAAGGAGTGAGTCCGAAGCTTTGTCAATGAAGTGGTCCAGCAGCAGCGGCAGATCTTCCTTTCTGTCCCTGAGTGGCGGCATAAGGACCCGGTGGGTTCGCAGCCGGTAGTGCAGGTCTTTTCGAAAAATATTCCTGCGCTGCAGATCCCAGATGTCGACATGCGTGGAGGTGATTATCCTGGCGCTGCTGCGGCGGAGGCTGTCCTGGCCAAGTGGCATATACTCATGCTCCTGCAGCAGGCGCAGAAGTTTTACCTGGGAGGCAGGGCTGAGGTCGCCTATTTCATCTAAAAAGAGGGTGCCTTCAGCTGCCCGCTCGATAAGGCCGGAGCGTTGTATGTCAGCACCGGTGAAAGCGCCTTTGACGTGGCCGAACAATGTATCGGAAAATACGTTGTCATCAAGACCTGCGACATTAACAGCGACAAATTCACCTTTTCGACCGCTGAGATTATGTATTGCCCGAGCGATGAGTTCCTTGCCGGTTCCTGTCTCGCCGCGAACGAGAACCGGTTCAGAGGTGGAGGCGATAGATTCGAGGTACTCAAATATCTCTATCAGCTTCGGGCTCTGGGTGATGATATGGCTAAAACATTCCGGGCGGATAATTTTGTCACCAGTGCTACTGGTCGAGTCTGATTTGCTGTCCCGCAATTCACCTGAACGCAGTGTTTTTCGGATGGTTGCTAAAAGCCGTTCTTCGTCGACCGGTTTGACAATATAGTCGGCTGCACCAGATTTCAGGCAATCCACTGCGGTTTCGGCATCGATTCGTCCTGTAATGACGACTATCGGTATTCTCGGATAGTGTGCACTCAGTTTTTCAATGATCGCCTCCCCGTTCACGTGGGGCATGTTCAGATCAAGCAGCACTACACTTGGTGAATTGCGTTCAACAATGGATAGTACCTGTCGACTATCTGAACAGGTAATGACGTTGTTCATGCCAGCCATTTGCAGAATGGTGTCAACTGAGAGCAGAATGGACTCTTCATCATCGACCACGAGTATCGGGTCGCACGGATTTTTGAGGTTCATCATATCATTCTTCCTGCAACTTCGTTCATGTCATAACGCGGCAACCTTACTGTGGCGGTTGTGCCGCGACCGGGTTCTGATTTAAAGTTCAGCCAGCCCCTGTGGTTGCGGATAATGGTATCCGAGATAGAGAGGCCAAGGCCGGTTCCGTTATTGTCCCGTTTTGTGGTGAAAAAGGGGTCTTTTATCCTCTCAAGCAGCTCAGGGGTCATACCTATACCTGAATCCTGCACTTCGAGGATGATTTCTTCAGACTCCTCGAGATACCAGGTGCGGACAGAAATTGGCATGTCGGTGCTGCTTGTTGCCTGGCAGGCATTCACCAGCAGGTTGATAATCACCTGGCCAAGTCTCTGGCTGTTGCCGGGGAAGGTCGGTAAATTTTCATCATACTCTACACTGAAGTTGGTGGTCGCCTTTTTTATGAAGCTGGCCAGTAATCCCACTGAAGTTTCAACAACCTGGTTGAGGCTGACTGCCTCACGCAGATCGGCCGGGTGTTGACGTGAAAATTCTTTAAGCTCGCCGACGATCCGTTTCACCCGCGAGACGCCTTCCTGGGAGTATTGCAGAAGCTTTGGCATTCGTTCTTTGAGTTGCTGGTAATTCATGCCACCGATGTCGATCTGGCCGCTTCGCTCGCAATGCTCATCCAATACAGGCTGAGCTGCCTTCCAGAACCGTTCATATACCTGGAAGTTAAGCATAACTGAGGAAATAGGGTTGTTGATTTCGTGGGCGACGCCGGCTACCAGGGTACCGAGAGCAACCATCTTGCTGGTTTGCATCAGCTGCTCCTGTCGGAGTCTGGCTTCTTCCTCTGCCCGTTTCTTATCTGTTATGTCCCTGGCTGTGAGGAGAAAAGTGGGTAATCCTTCAGGTGATTCCATGCGGGCGAAAGTCGCTTCGATGGGGAGTTCCTTCCTCTCATTGGTTATGAAGTACGTCTCGAGTATTGAGGCGTCACTGGCATCACTGTTGAGATAATCGATTTTCCTGAGGAATGGCTGATGCCTGGTCTGGGGAAGAATATCGAGAATGGAGGTGCCGTGGATCATGTAGAAAGGATAGTTGCAGTTTTTACTGAAGGCTGTATTGGCATAGTTGACCCTCAGATCCTGGTCGAGCAGCAGGATCATCTCGCGAGCGGTTTCGGTCAGCAACCGGTATCGGGTCTCGCTCTTTTTCAAAGAAATTTCTACCAATCTTCGTCTGTTCTCGACAGTGGCACTCTGCAGGATGATATAGACCGAAAGAAAAGCAATGACAATCAGCACTGCCAGAAAAAAGAACGTCATATTCTGGGTGATCGCGGCTATCTGGCTATGGACATCTTCAACATAGACACCGGTGCCGATAATCCAATGCCATGGTTTATACTCCTGGACGTAGGAAATTTTCGAGAATATGCGATTCGGGTCGTCCTGCCACTGCCAGTGGTAGGTGACGTAACCGGCCCCGTCCTGCTTAACGGCGGCGAGGAAGTCCTGAAAGAGTTTTTGGCCCGCAGGGTCGGTTTCATCAGTAACGTCACGCCCCTCCAGATCAGGCCGGTACGGATGCATGATCATTCGGGGGTACGTGTCGTTGACCCAGAAATAATCTTTGTTTTCAGGGCCATATCGTAGATCACGCAGATGTGCAATAGCTTTGGCCTGAGCATCCTTGATAGACAGTTCACCTGCGTCAGCCATTTTAGCATAGTGCTGAATTGAACTCATGGCTGAGGTGCTGAGTGCCAGAATCATTTCGCGCTTGCGCTCCATGAGCTGCTCTTCCATCCTTGGCAGAATATAGCCAAAAAAAGTAGCGATAAAAAGAAACATGGAGAGCAGTACCGGCAGGATTATTTTTACCGGAATGGTGTGCGGTACAGACCTTGCAGCTTTTGTTGAAGTAGAAGAAACCATTTTATCCTGTAATTCTGAATGCAAAGTGCAGATATGACCTGGGCAACTGTCTGTGAATCGATTTTTAGTCCGAATTGTTCATCAGTGTTCCATGTCGCGACAGAATGTTCATGCAAAATTGGCTGGTGCCTGTATGCATTTCAAGGGGTTCAATTCATTTCCATTGATGTGAAACAATATTTTTCCTGTCCAGAAATGCCCTTGTTCAGCTTGTGCTGATTTGGTTGCCGGTGTGCCGGGTGTTCAAGGTGCAAAGAAATATATCTAGCCTGTCATATATATGAAAAAAACATGAAAACCGTGGGATAGGGTTCAGCATATTTTGCTCCCTGCTACAGGCTGTTGTTCTGGAACAATAAGGAATTGTTGGAGTTTTCATAAATTAAATTTCACTAAAAAAGTTGACAGTAACAATGTTATCCGAACTATTCCAAGTTTTGACTGTTGTGTCAATTAAATAGCGTTATTTACTGTATATACAGTAGGTATAAAGGTAATAACGGTATTGTTTGAAGCCCTTGTGGGTGAAAAGTTCCCTGGGAAGCCATGTTGGTTGAAGATGCTGAATATAAAAGGATTAATCATGGTAAAGTGTGTTCTTGTCTTCAAGATAAGGTTGAGCTTATGTAACAATGTTTAATAAAGGTGTTGATGTATTGCTGACATTGCTGTATACAAGTGGGAGTGGTTAGGGTGGACAGGTGGACAAAACATCAGACCAAAAGGGGAGTGATTATGACTAGTTTTGATGCAGTTTTTCAAAGTAGTATCAACAACCCAGAAGAGTTTTGGGCAGAAGCTGCAAAAGGTATCACCTGGTATAGGTGGTGCGACAAAGTACTTGATTCATCAAATCCACCGTTTTACAAGTGGTTCTCCGGCGGGAAAATGAACACCTGCTACAACGCTGTCGATCGTCATGTGGAGAACGGTCGGGCAGATCAGACTGCAATCATTTATGACAGCCCTGTCACCGACACCATCCGCAAAATCACTTACAAAGAGCTGCAAGAGCAGGTGGCTAATTTCGCAGGTGCACTGCAGGCCCAAGGGGTAACTAAAGGGGATACCGTCATCATCTATATGCCGATGATCCCTGAAGCGGCTGTTGCCATGCTGGCATGTGCCCGAATTGGCGCGATCCACTCTGTAGTCTTCGGAGGTTTTGCGGCCCATGAACTGGCAATTCGTATCGATCATGCTCAACCCAAGCTGATCATAACTGCTTCAGGTGCCCTTGAAGGCGCTAAAAAACTGGCATACAAGCCATTGGTAGATGCTGCAATTGAGCAATCGACCCATAAGGTCGAGACCGTGGTGCTGTTTCAGCGTGATTTTATCACTGCCGAGATGACAGAAGGCAAGGATATCGATTGGCAGGACTTCGTGAAAGATGCCAAACCGGCTGATTGTGTTGAGCTTGATGCTACCGATCCACTTTATATTCTCTATACTTCCGGCACCACAGGTATGCCGAAAGGTGTCTTGAGAGATAATGGTGGTCATGCGGTAGCCCTGCATTACACCATGAAGGCGCTCTATGATATTAATCCGGGCGAGGTTTGGTGGTCGGCATCCGACGTAGGCTGGGTCGTAGGTCATTCCTACATCGTCTATGCCCCTCTGATTTATGGAGCAACCTCAGTTTTCTATGAGGGTAAACCTGTGGGAACACCGGATGCCGGTGCATTCTGGCGTGTCATTTCTGAGCATAAGGTCAAAGCCCTGTTCACCGCACCTACCGCCTTTCGGGCAATCAAGAAAGAAGATCCTAACGGCGAGCTGTACAAGAAATATGACGTATCTTCTTTCGAGTGCCTTTATCTGGCAGGCGAGCGTACAGACCCTGATACTCTGAACTGGGCAAAAGATATGCTGGGTGTACCTGTTATAGATCACTGGTGGCAAACAGAAACTGGCTGGGCCATCGTCGGCAACTGCCGTGGTATTGAGGAGCTGCCTGTTAAGGTTGGTTCTCCGACCAAAGCTATGCCGGGCTGGGATGTGCAGGTCGTAGACAACGACTGCCAGCCGGTACCTCCTAATACCGAAGGTAATATTGTCGTTAAGCTTCCTCTGCCTCCAGGCACCCTCACCACCTTGTGGCGCAACGAGGAACGCTTCGTCAAGTCGTATATGACCAATTTCCCTGGTTACTATGAGACCAGTGATGGCGGTTTTATGGATGAAGAAGGTTATGTCTACGTCATGGGACGTATGGATGATGTTATTAATATTGCTGGTCACCGCCTGTCCACCGGTGCCATGGAAGAAGTAATTTCCGCCCATCCAGACGTTGCAGAATGTGCCGTATTCGGAACCCACGACACCATGAAAGGCCAACTGCCTGTCGGACTCTTTGTGTTGAAGGCTGGAGTTGACAGGAAGGAGGAAGATATCAAGAAAGAGCTGGTACAGATGGTTCGTGATCAGATCGGACCGATTGCCTGCTTCCGTGATTCAGCACAGGTTGCACGTTTGCCGAAGACACGCTCCGGCAAGATTCTACGTGGAACCATGCGCGCAATCGCCAATAACAAAGAGTACAACATGCCTTCGACCATCGATGATCCGGCAATTCTTGACGAGATCACCGAGACCTTGAAAACTATAGGTTATCCAAAGGCTTAGTTTCAAGCAAGCAGCTATGTTCCATAGCTGAAATCTCACTATTTCCATAGATACAACCGGCTCCCCTGGAGAGGGAGGGAGCCGGTTGTATCCCAGAGGGGGTATTTATGAAGATTCATGAATATCAGGCCAAAGAACTGTTCCGTAAATACAAAGTTCCCACACCGCAGGGAGGAGTGGCTGAAGAAGTTGCTCAGGTAGAGAAAATTGTCTCGGAACTTGGCCTGCCGGTTGCTGTTAAAGCACAGATTCATGCAGGTGGTAGAGGAAAAGGTGGTGGGGTTCGTCTCGCGAGAACCCAGGATGAGTTAACAGCAGCAGCTGGGGATATCCTCGGTATGACGCTGGTGACCAAGCAGACCGGACCCTCTGGGCAATTGGTAAGAAAACTGCTCATAGAAAAAGGTGTAAGCATTAAAAAAGAGATGTATCTCTCAATTATTCCAGACAGGGAGACAGCCTCCATTGCCATAGTTGCGAGTCAGGATGGCGGTATGGATATTGAAGAGGTGGCAGAATCCACTCCCGACCGCATTATCAAAGTTTTTATCAATCCATTGATTGGAATACAGGGCTATCACTTGCGCGAGGTGATGTTTGGTCTCGAGCTGGAGAAGGAATTGATGAAGCCCTTCGGGCAGATTCTGAAAAATCTCTACAGCCTGTTTGTTGATTATGACTGCTCAATGGTTGAAATCAATCCTTTGATAGTGACGGAAGACAACGAAGTGATTGCCCTCGATGCCAAGATGGATATCGACTCAAACGCGGTATATCGTCATCCGGATGTCAAAGAGATGCATGACCCGTTCGAGGATGATCCGACCGAGGCGGAAGCTGCGCAGTACAATCTCAATTATATCAAGCTTGACGGCAATGTCGGCAATATGGTCAATGGCGCCGGTCTCGCTATGGCGACTATGGATATCATCAAGCAGGCCGGGGCCAACCCTGCCAACTTTCTTGATGTCGGTGGTGGGGCCAGTGCAGAGATGGTTGAGAATGGCTTCAGAATCATCTTAAGCGATAAGAATGTAAAAGGCATCCTGATCAATATTTTTGGCGGCATTCTCCGCTGTGACGTTTTGGCCCAGGGAGTTGTCCAGGCAGCCCAGAAGGTAGAACTGAATGTGCCGGTAGTGGTGCGTATGGAAGGAACCAACGTGGAAGAGGGCAGGCGTATTCTTGCTGAATCCGGGTTGAATCTGATTAATGCAACTAACCTGGCTGATGCTGCAGGCAAGGTTGCTGGGATCGTGGCCTAACTGTAATGACCATAACAAAGTGAAGGTGCGACATGAGCATTTTTATTGATAATACAACCCGTCTACTGGTGCAGGGCATAACGGGTAAAGAAGGGCAGTTTCACACCAGACAATGCATTGAATATGGAACAAACGTCGTAGCCGGTGTTACTCCGGGTAAAGGCGGTCAAAAAATGGATGATGTACCGGTGTACAACACTGTTGCCGAAGGACGCAAAGCGACAGGCGCCAACGCCACCATGATTTTTGTACCCCCGCCATTTGCCGCAGACGCTATCCTCGAGGCAGCAGATGCGGGCATAGAGCTGATCGTTTGTATCACAGAGGGCGTGCCGGTAATGGATATGCTCAAGGTAAAGAACTATCTGGCTCAGACAAACAGCAGGCTCATCGGTCCTAACTGCCCTGGAATTATCACTCCTGGCCAGTGCAAAATAGGTATTATGCCGGGTGCGATTCATACAGCTGGTGGTCCGGTCGGGGTCGTTTCCCGTTCAGGAACCCTGACCTATGAAGTCGTTCACCAGCTTACCGAAGTCGGTCTGGGACAGACCACCTGTGTAGGTATTGGTGGTGACCCGGTGAACGGAACAGGATTTATCGATTGTCTCGAGGAGTTTAACAAAGATAATGAGACTACCGCAGTAGTAATGGTAGGTGAAATAGGCGGCTCCGCTGAAGAGGACGCTTCTGCCTGGATCAAGGCCAACATGGAGAAACCGGTGGTGGGTTTTATTGCAGGTCTGACTGCACCTCCAGGTAGGCGTATGGGGCATGCCGGTGCGATCGTCAGTGGAGGAAAAGGTACAGCAGAAGCAAAAATAGCTGCTATGGAAGAGGGTGGAATCTACGTCTGTAAGGATCTGGGGCATTTGGGGCGTCTTTGTAAGGAGGCGTTTTCATAACAGGCTGAGCAGATACAGGACAGGGTCAGATGTTTGTCTGTAGTGCAGAGGATTGTCAGCAGAATTTCAGTGCAAGGAGACAGCATGGATACAGGTGATAGACTCAACCAATTGATGGAGCTGCGGCAAAAGGCGAGTCTTGGTGGTGGTCAGGAGAGAATAGACAAGCAGCACGCCAAAGGCAGTATGACAGCCCGGGAGAGGATTAATATGTTGCTCGACCCGGGTAGCTTCGAAGAATTCGACATGTTCAAGACCCACAGATGCAGGGATTTCGGCATGGAGGACCAGGTCTATCCGGGTGATGGTGTGGTTACCGGGTATGGCACAGTGAACGGCCGGGTAGTGTATGTGTTTGCCCAGGATTTCACCGTGCTTGGTGGCTCTCTTAGCGAGACCTTTGCTGAAAAGATCTGCAAGATAATGGATCTTGCCATGAAAAACGGGGCACCTGTCATAGGCCTAAATGATTCAGGTGGCGCCCGCATCCAGGAAGGCATAGAGAGCCTTGCCGGCTATACAGAAATTTTCCAGCGAAACGTAATGGCATCTGGTGTGGTACCGCAGATTTCTGCCATTTTCGGCCCATGTGCAGGAGGCGCAGTCTACTCCCCGGCGCTGACTGATTTCATAACCATGGTCCAGAACCAGTCATATATGTTTCTGACCGGGCCGAAAGTGGTGAAGTCTGTGACCCATGAAGATGTCACGGTTGAAGAGCTTGGCGGTGCAGCAATGCATGCCAGCAGAAGCGGTGTTTCTGATTACGCTGCGCCTTCCGAGGCTGAGGCGATTGAATATATCAAGGGACTGCTTTCTTTCATGCCGCAAAACAACATGGAGAGCGCTCCGGTTATTCCATGTGAAGATCCTCCGGGACGTCCGACGAAGGAGTTGAACGGGATTATTCCGGAAAACCCCAATGCCGCCTACGACATGAAGGAGATAATCCTGAACACCGTGGATGACGGCAATTTCCTCGAGGTGAAAGCAGATTTCGCCCCCAATATCATCGTTGGCTTCGCCAGGTATAACGGCATGAGTGTGGGTGTGGTTGCCAACCAGCCGGCACATCTTTCCGGGGTTCTCGATATTGATTCTTCCGTGAAAGGTGCCCGTTTTGTCCGCTTTTGCGACTGTTTCAATATTCCCATCGTCACTTTTGTCGATGTGCCGGGCTTTCTGCCAGGTACCGTTCAGGAGTATGGCGGGGTGATCAGAAACGGTGCGAAAATTCTGTATGCCTTTGCCGAAGCCACAATTCCCAAGGTTACGGTCATCACCAGAAAAGCGTATGGTGGCGCCTATTGTGTAATGTCTTCCAAGCATCTTCGCGGTGATATCAATTATGCCTGGCCGACTGCAGAAATAGCTGTAATGGGCGCGAAAGGCGCAGTTGGTGTACTGTACGGCCGGCAGGCCAACAGTACAGACGATCCGGTGAAGTTTCTTTCCGAAAAGGAGCAGGAGTACCAGAATACTGTCGCTAACCCATATGTTGCAGCCGAGCGCGGTTATATCGATGACATCATCGAACCTGCCAGAACACGCGAGCGTATTGTCAGAGCTTTACAGTTGCTTCAGAATAAGCGGGATACCAATCCTATGAAAAAGCACGGGAATATTCCTCTATAGACTTGTTTTCGTATGGAAACGAGATTGGGATGCCCGCGATTATCAGGTAATACATCAGGGAGATCAAGATATGGTAAAGGTTTTTATTAAACGTAAGGTAGCCGATGCAAGTCTTGTTGAATTGATAAACCTGCTGAAACAGCTTCGTACCCTTACGCTGAACCAGCCCGGTTATGTCTCCGGTGAGACTTTACGACGCATGGACAAAGAGGGTGAGTGTGTGGTGATTTCAACCTGGCGCTCTCTGGACGACTGGAACGCCTGGATTACTAACCCGGACAGGGCGTCAATCCAGGGTGAAATTGACAGCCTGCTCGGTAAGCAGACCGAGTATGAGGTATATGGCTGATTACCCACAAAAGGTAGTTGTCGAAGGGTGCTTTTTTTCTCCTAATCTTCGGCATCGAGGGAGAATGACCGCTCGCAGATAAGCGAGCGGAGTGAGACGTAGATATTGGGTTATACGGGTCAGTCTAATTTTCACTTGATGCCTTAGCTTGGGGAAAAATCTGCAAACACCGACAGGCTCCCGGAAGAGTTTGTTTGATGAACGAAATAAAAGGGTGAACAGATGGCAGATAAGAAGAAAAAGATGGCAGCGGCTTTGGCTGCTGTGAGCGCCTACATGCAGGAGGAAGAGGCAGCTGTGCAGCAGGCCTCGGCAGTGCCATCCGTGTCCTCTGAGGTCGGGATCAGTCAATGGAGTTTCAGCGGCAGGCAGGAAATGATGGCTATGCGCCGCCTGGTCCAGTTACGGGTTTTTGATCGTTTTCGATAAAATTGCCGGCCTCGGCTGATGGTGACCTGCTTAAAAAGTAGAGTGAATCGAAGAAGCAGGGAAAGGGCAGCGCGGGGTTGCAGAATTTCACGGTAGTTCGGTAGGGCTACTGAGATGAGTAGAGGAGACAGCACAATGAGCGACAAGGTAAGAATGACCGCAATGAATTACGATGCTGACCGTCCGGCGGCAAAGAATCCTGTGAAAATCATGGATCTTTCCCTGCGTGACGGACATCAGTCCCTGTTTGCAACCAGAGGGCGTACTGAAGATATGATCCCGGTCGCAGAACTCATGGACGAGGTAGGCTTCTGGGCCATCGAGACCTGGGGCGGGGCGACTTTCGATACCATGCATCGTTTCCTGAATGAAGATCCATGGCAGCGTCTGCGTACTTTGAAGAAGTATATTAAGAAGACCCCGTTCTCCATGCTGCTTAGGGCGCAAAATCTGGTGGGGTACCGGAATTATGCTGATGACCTTGCCTATGCTTTTGTCGACAGGGCTGCGGAAAACGGCATGGACGTGTTCCGTACCTTCGACGCCTTGAATGACTACCGTAACTTTGAGACTGTAGTTAAGCAGATCAAAAAGTGCGGTAAGCACTTCCAGGGTTGTATCTGCTACACTCTTACCGCACCCCGTCTGGGTGGTGAAGTGTACAATATCGAATATTATGTGAAGAAGGCCCGCGACCTGGAAGAGATGGGTGCCGATTCTATCTGCCTGAAAGATATGGCAGGGCTGATGTCCCCGTATGATGCCTATGCCCTGATCAAGGAACTGAAGAAACACGTCACGGCGCCGATTCACCTGCACAGCCACTTTACCTCCGGTATGTCGCCGATGACGCACCTCAAGGCAATTGAGGCGGGTGTTGATATTATCGATACTGTTATGACCCCGTATGCCTACCGTACATCCCACGCAGCGTTGGAACCACTGGTTATGACACTTCTGGGTACTAACCGTGACACCGGCTTTGATATCAAGAAACTGGCTGTAATTAATGAAATCCTCGAAAAAGAGGTAATGCCCAAGTACAAGCATCTGCTGGACGATTCAAAAATGTCCATTATCGATATCAACGTTCTCCTGCATCAGACTCCGGGAGGTATGCTCTCTAACCTGGTGAACCAGCTGCGGGAGATGGATGCGCTCGATAAGATCGACGAGGTGTACAAAGAGCTGCCGAGAGTACGTAAAGAGCTTGGACAGATTCCGCTGGTTACCCCGACCAGTCAGATCGTTGGTGTGCAGACTGTAAATAACGTACTGCACGATACCCCGGAAGAACGGTATAAGATGATCACCGGTCAGGTAAAAGATCTTTGCTACGGTTTGTACGGAAAAACCGCAGTTCCAATTGATCCTGAGTTACAGAAGAAGGCGCTTAAGGGGTATCCGCGTGGTGAGGAGCCAATCACCAGCCGTCCGGCAGAGGTGCTTGAGCCAGAGCTTGAGAAGGCGAAAGCAGAAATTGGATCTTTGGCAAAGGATATCGACGATCAGATTCTCTATGCAATCTTCCCCGTTACCGGAAAGAAGTTTCTGGAATGGAAGTATGGCAAGGCCGAGGTGCCGGACAGCGTCAAGCCGATTACCATGGAGCAAGTGAAAGAGCGCGATGAGCTGGTGAAGAAAGCCAAGGCAGGCAAAGTAATTGAAAAACCGGAAAATGCTCCGGAGAAATCAGAGGCTGCCAGGACTTTCAATGTCTTTATCGACAACGAGTACTTTACGGTGGATGTTGATCCTGTTGGTGGCGCGCCGGTAATTTCTGCATCCGGTCCTGCTCCTGTACGTGCCGCAGCACCAGCGCCGGCAGCGGCTGCTCCGAAACCGACTGCAGCGGCAGCACCTAAAAACGGTGAGTCGGTCCAGGAGGTCAACGGCACACTGCTTACTGCGCCGATGCCCGGGATGGTCGTACGCTTTGAGAAGAAGGTTGGAGATGCGGTGAAAAAGGGTGATACCATTATGATTCTCGAGGCGATGAAGATGGAAAATGCCCTGGTTGCACCTTGTGACGGCAGCATTAATGCGGTTAATTTTAGTGTGGGTGACAGTGTGGTGAAAGGCGCGACTCTTGCTGTAATTGGTTAGCCTGAATTTCCACGAACATTGTGACCGAAGTATTAAGCCTTGGAATCCGCCGGTTCCACTTAAGCAGGTATGGGCTGATGATGATCAGTCGCCGGCAGGATAGCTGCTTGATTTGACAAATATGGTCAAATAGTGCAAACGGGTAGAAGACCTTTAGGGATTCTACCCGTTTTTTTATGCATATATTCACATTTAAGGCGAAATCATGATTATTCGAGAACTAAATGGACACACTCCTCAATTTGGTAAGGATTGCTTTATAGCAGAGAACGCAACCATCATCGGTGATGTCATAATGGGCGATAACTGTTCTATCTGGTTCAGCACCGTGGTTCGAGGTGATGTTCACTATATTCGTATGGGGAATAAGGTGAACGTACAGGATGGCGCGGTAATCCATGGTACCTACCAGAAGTCGCCGACAAATATCGGCAATAATGTTTCCATTGCGCACAACGCTATTGTTCACGGTTGTACTATCCATGACAATGTACTGATCGGCATGGGAGCTATCGTCATGGATGACTGTGTGGTGGAGAGCAACACGATCATCGCAGCCGGTGCGGTAATAACCAAGGGAACCCACGTAGAATCCGGATCGATATATGCCGGTGTTCCTGCCAAAAAGGTCAAAAATATCAGCCAAGAGCTGATCTCCGGTGAAGTTGAGCGGATTGCTGACAGTTACATAAAATATGCCGGATGGTATAAAGAAGAATTGATAGAGCAACACTGACAGAGCTCCGGGTATGAGCCCTGGTTTCTCATAAGAAATACGGGCTTAGCCCATTCAATAGAGGCCATCTGTATGAGTATAATTCTTGATTCTCCACTGGATATGCATCTGCATCTGCGGGAAGGTGAGATGCTGCAATGTGTGGCACCGCTGACAGCCAGGGATTTCGCTGGTGCGGTGGTTATGCCAAATCTCATTTCCCCGGTGGATTCTGAACATAAACTCTCTCAGTATCGAAGGGATATTGAAAGAGTATGTGGGCAGGAGCTGTTCACACCGTATATGACGCTGTTTTTCAGACCGTACAGGCTGGCTGAGCTTGAAAAGGTGAAAGATCAGGTGATCGGCCTGAAATTGTACCCGGCCGGCATCACTACCCAGAGCGAAGCGGGGGTAACAGATTTCTCAGAAATTGAGGAAACCCTGCAGCACATGCAGGACCTCTCTATTCCGCTCCTGGTGCATGGCGAAACCAGTGGCTTCGTGATGGATCGGGAAAGGGAATTTATTGAAGTCTATAGAGATCTGGCGGTCAACTTCCCGAAGCTGCATATCATTATGGAGCATATTACCACCGCGGATTCGGTGGAGTTTATGGAAAGGTATGACAATGTTTCGGCTACAGTCACTCTTCATCACCTGATGATCACGCTCGATGACGTAGTCGGTGGCTTTATGCAGCCGGATCTGTTTTGCAAACCCATAGCAAAGACGCCAAGGGACCGTGGGGCGCTACGATCCGCAGTGTTTTCAGGCAATCCCAGAATTATGTTTGGCTCCGACTCTGCCCCGCACCCCAGACACAGAAAAGAGTGTGTGGGATGCGCGGCTGGTGTTTTCACGGCGCCGGTGGCTTTGCCACTCCTGGCGCAAATCTTTGCGGAGGAAGGATGTCTCGATCTATTGCAATCATTTGTTTCTGATAACGCCTGCAAACGATACCGGATCTCACCACCTGAAAAACGGATAACACTTACTGAGAAAGAATGGGTGGTGCCTGAGTTATATGGCACGGTGCGACCATTCTATGGTGGTGAACGTCTGTTTTGGGCTGTTAACCGGGATGGGGAATAACAGACGCCAGTCACCCTCTATATCGCTGGAAATAATTGTGCTAATCAACCACACCGTCTTGCAGGCAGGGGAGTGACATCGCCTGCCTCAGTTCAGCTGCCCCTGCATTGCCGCCGCTCATCTGGATGGCAACCTTCCTGCCCTGTATGCGATCACGTATTTTTATCGCCGCCCGCAAGCACGATGCTCCCGCTCCTTCGGCCAGATTTCTGGTATGGTGGGCAGCCAGGGCAATTCCCTCGTAAAGCTCATCTTCAGAGAGCAGAATGAAATCAGCCAATTGATCCCTATAGAGCATAAAGGGTAATTCATAGGCGATGCCGGTGGCGACTCCCCCGGCAAAGGTGGTGTTGGGAGCTGAGACAAGAGTTTTTTCCCGCCACGAAGAATACGCTGCAGGCGCAGCTTCGGCCTGGACCCCTATAATATCAATCTGCGGTCGGATCTGTTTACATACGGTGATGGCTGCCGCAGCCTCGCTCCCCGCGCCAATTGGGATGATAAGCACATCCAGATCCGGCACCTGTTCAAGGATTTCTAAAAAACCGGTTGCGACGCCATTGATCAGATGAGGTTCGTTGGCGGGATGGACCAAGTAAAGGTCACGTTCATTTTCTAACTGTTTAACCTTTTGGCCGGCTTCTTCAAAATTAGCGCCGTGTTCTATAAGTTCTGCACCGGCATCTCTAATGGCTTGCATTTTGAGCGGGTTAGAACCTTCGGGTACCACTACAACTGCCGGGAGCTCAGATTGGTGTGCGCTGGTGGCAACAGAAATACCATGATTGCCTGTGGAATAGGTGATCACTCCGTTTGGTGGTGACGACTTCCGCCTGAGGGTATGCATCAGGTTCATGCTGCCCCGGATTTTGAATGTTCCTGTGAGGTTTTGATTTTCATGTTTTACATAAACCTCAGTACCTATGAATCGGTTGAGGCTGGTATAACTTCGTAATGGGGTTGGCCTTAGAAGAGGCCGCAGCACTTCACGGGCTGCCAGCACGTTGGATAAAGACAATAATTGAAGAGAATCCTGCATATTTGTTCCTCCTTAAACTTGGTACCAATCCTGTTTGCTGAAAATACACCATTGGGGGGGCAGTTGTTCTGCAAAGGCTAATAATAGCTGTAGTTAAGGCGGATAAACAGATGCAAAATCAGAAAAAACCAATCGGCACAGAATGAGGGGTGAAGGGCGGGATTTCCGGTAATCTGCCCTCCGGTTGGCTGAGATTACCTGCGAAGTTGGCGAATAGTTGCGAGTATCCTGAACGCTTTTGGGCGTGTCAGGCGTTCTACAATCATGAGTGCGACCAGGGTAAAGAGCCCGGCAAAGAGGACCTGGGCGATACGCAGATAAAAGTTCGCGCTGGCTGTGGCATCTACCTGAGTGGAACTGCCAAGCAGGACAAGAAAAGTAGTAAAGCCGGAACTGAAGGCGGGTGCCATCGGCCCACCGGTTACAATAATTCTGGCAAAGAGCAGGGTGGCCAGAAATGTAACAGCGATGAGGAAAATGTAGGTTGGACAAAGTACCAGCAAGTTATAGTTTACAATGATTGCTATGCCGCCGATGCAGGTGGCAGTGGCATTAGCTTTTAGTGTCTTGATCGAACTGTTCTTGTTCGGTGTGCCGGCCATGATGCAGATGTAGATCATCGCCAGGGCATACTGGCCCAGGTTGAAGAAGAAGAAGATCATTACGGCGGCTAATGCAACCAGGGTACTGACCAGGGCCAGGCGGATACGTTCAGAGTGTGGCACCGTCACTGTAACCGCTTGGCTACGAGCATCAGCTTTTAAGTTGGCAGCAGCTGGTGGAGAAGTCGATAAGAGTCCATGGAAAAATCCTGCCAATAGCAGTCCGCCAGCCATGTTCAAAACCAGATAGGTGGCAACTACCGGAGCTACACCTGCTCCGGCAAAGGCTGAGATAGGAACCAGAGTAACACCAAGGGTCATGAACAGTGTTGCCATTGGTGGCGAAGCAGGTGTGTCATTATAATAAATGAGAAAAAACAGAACTGTATACAGGGGAATACAGACCAGGGGGTAGTTAAGAAAAAACTCACTGATGATTATTCCACAAAACAGAGCAAAGACGAGACGAAACAGCAGGGTGATTGCTGATCTGGCGCCCATCCACATGGGTATGGCGAGGAACATGAAAGTAAAGATCGGGGTGATAAAATAGAGGGGCCAACTGAACCCGTAGCTTATCGCCACAGAGGTTGTTACGCCAACGGCCAACCGTAATATGGTCAGGCTTGCTTTATCCATGATCTGCCGTCAATGGAGATGGGAGAGTATGCTGATGAAGCGAATCCAGAAACCGGCCAGAGTGTTCTGGATTGGCCGATCACCTGTGTAGACCAGTACATTTGCCTGGCCGCCAACCCGCATATAGTCGTTGGCCCGGTCATCGGTGAAGGTGATGAGAACAGGCATATGCTGTGCCTGCCGGAGCCAGCCCTGACTTGGCTGAATAGTGGAAAGTCCGCCAATGGGATCGTCGGCGTTGTCGGAAACACCATAGCCGATGCTCATAACCCGGCCTTCAAAAATTTGGCCCGGTGCCGAATCAAGGACAATATCAACCGTGTTGCCCGGTCTGATGTTCATCAGGCAGTTTTCCCTGAAGTTAGCCTGAATCCAGATTAATTTTGTGGAGATAAAGGTCATCAGCGGCGTGCCGATGCTGGCATAATGACCTACATCAATGAGCAGGTTGGTGATTATGCCTTCAGATGGGGCACGAATGTAACTTCGCGATAGATCAAGCTGGGCAGATTCAAGTGCAATGAGTGCGGATTGAACTTTGGCGTTATCTTCTCCAGCATAACCCAGCTGGCTTTTTGCTTTACTCAGTTCCGACCTGGCGCTGGCAAGCTTTGCTCTTGAGGCAGCAATCCTGGATCGTGCATCGTCTGCTCTTGATTGTGAGGCTGCGCCCTTGGCTGCCAGGCCGATGATCCGCTTCCCTTTTACCTCGGCGTTGGCCAGATTTGCCTCCGCCTCGGTAACTTTTGCCTGGGCTGTGGTTACTGCGGCCACGTCGGCTTCTGAGCTTTGGGTTGCCTGCTGCAGTTCTGTCTTGGCCCTTTGTACGGCCAGGTTGTAGTTGGCCCTGTCGACAACAGCTAGAATTTGTTTTTCTTCAACACGTGAGTTATTGCTGACAGTAACTTCGGTTATATGTCCTGATACTTGAGGTACTATCGGTACAACAAAGGCCTCAAGTCTGGCGTTGGCTGTATACGGGGTGAATTTGTCTGCAAGCACATAACAGACAAGGATAAGCAGGCAAAGAACAATGGCGGCCCTAATCCAGCGATTGACTGACGAAGATGATGGGCTGGTTTCGGCAGGAGCGGTTGCCTCTGTCTCCTGATTGCTCTTTTGAGAGTGCCCGTTAACTGTATTCTGCTTGTCGTCTGTCATATCTTGTTGAGCTGAATGAGGATTTTTACTTTTGAACCTTATCTCCAGACTCCCTCCGGTCAGCCGCGTAGTTACCGACCAGCCAGGCGATGATCACAGCGATGAAATATTGCCCGAAAATTGCCTCCATCTGGCACAATGCACCGGCACCGGGAGTCTGAGGCGTTATATCTCCATAACCTAGTGTCGTGAGGGTGACCATGCTGAAATAATTGAAAACAATTAAATGATTTCCACTTGTTTGTTCAAGCAGGGCGCCGCTGAAAGAGTCGGGGCTCAGCAAATACATAAGTGTGTAGGCGGAACCCCACAACATCCCCATAATCAGATAGAAGCAGAGGGTTGCGTAGAGTACTCCAAGAGTTACCCGCTCTGTCTTTCTGAGCTGCCCGGCGTACGACCAGATCAGTAGCCCGAAGTAGGCGATTTGCATAACATAGGCGCCATGTTTACTGAGTCTGATAAATTCAAAAATTCCGAGCCAATAGAGAACCAGCACAACAGGAAGCAGAGCTATGGCGATTGAGCGGTGATGCTTATATTTGGCAACGGAATAGATGCTGAAAAATAGTATGGCCGAGAGCATAAGATGGGCAAAAATCGCAAGCGATGGATACGGCGTGAGAAAGGGACTACCAAAGAGATAGATCAGCAGAAACCCGAGCAGATTTCGAAAGCTGCTGGTATTGATCGCCTCTTCTGAGCGGTGTTGTTTCATTGAGTTGCCTTGGCTGCAGGGATGTTATCGAGAAATTGACCCCAGTCTGTTCGTACTTCCATAGCGTTGATGTTGAGCTGGGAGATTGCGGCAGGCCTGTTGTCGGCTGTCCACCCTCCGCCCATGGCTTTATAGAGCGCTATGGTAAAACTGCCTATCCGTCCCTTTGCCTGGGCGTGCTGATCCTGCCTCTGGGTGAGCGACCTGATGGAATCGAGTACGCGCTGATAGTCGGTAAGTCCTTCTGTATATTGCAGGGTCGACAGTTCTGTAGAGCGTTGTGAGGTCAGCACACCCTGCTGCAGATATTCGGCCTCTCTTTTGGCCAGAACCAGGCTGCTCATGGCATTTTCAACTTCCCGGGCTGCATTGAGTACCGTATCCTGATAACTGACTATGGCCTGCTGTAGCCGGGCATCCTGGATACGGATATCATTTTTCAGTCTGCCGTATTGGAAAAGCTTCCATGAAAAAGTCGGGCCAAAGGTATAACTGAAATTGTCGGAGTCGAAGAGATCTCCCAAGTTATCTGAGCCACTGTCAGAAGTGGAATAACCAAGTGAACCCAACAGGCTGAAGCTTGGATAGAGTTCCGTTATGGCGATACCCACACGAGCGCTTTGGGCGGCGGCCTGCATTTCAGAGCGCTTTACATCCGGTCGTCTGCGTAATAATTCTGCAGGAGCACCAATCGCAATTTTTTCAGATACTTCAGGGATTCCTTCCCGTTCCGCAATGAGCCCCTCTATTTCTCCGGGCAGCATGCCAAGTAGCACCGCCAGCCCGTTTTGAGCAGTGCGAAGTGATGACTTGAGGTTGGGGATAGTCGCCAGGGTGGTGGATTGCAGTGTCTCTGCCTGCAATAGGTCAAGTTCGGTGACTACGCCGGCCTCAAGCTGAATTTGGATAAGTTGCAGAGACTCCTGCTGCAATTTGGCATTTTTTTGGGCGAGTGCAATTCGTTCCTGCAGCGTTCTGATATCAATGTAGGTCTGAGCAACCTCCGCAGTTAAACTCACCAGAATATCATCATAGTCTGCCAGCGAGGAGAAGAGAGAGCTGTCAGCGGATTCAATGGCACGGCGAAATTTACCCCAGAAGTCAAGTTCCCAGGCAACATCAAGGCCTGCGCCCAGTGACGTGAAATATCTCTCTTGAGCGGGCTCCGGTATGCCGGTCCTTAAGAGTTCGCCGTTGGCCTCCTGAAGCTGAGGGTAGAGATTACCGCGTACTCTGGCTAGATTTGCTCTCGCCTCAAGAATGCGAAGGCCTGCCACCTGCAGGGAGAGGTTCTGGTTTGCCGCCATTGTGATCAGGGTGCTGAGCACCGGATCGTTGAATTTCTGCCACCAGCTGGATAACTCTTCCCGCTGACTCAGGGTGGCATAGTTACTTTGGTCGGAATACCATTGATCAGCTATAGGGGCGTCTGGGGTTGTGAAATCAGGGCCGAGTGGACTGCAACCGCAGTTGGCGATAAGCAACAAGAGAGTCGGCCATATGATTTTATGACTGATCATTTTTGTACTTTGTCTGGTTGTGGCTCGTTCTTGTCTTTTGGTGATTTGTTTTCATCGTAATCGTTCACCCAGGCAATGAACAGGGTATAGCTTATTGCGACGATAACCGCCCCGACGAAAAGCCCGATTATGCCAGAAGAAATCATACCGCCTAGAGCCCCGATGAGGATCACGATCATGGGTGCATTAACACCACGACCCATGAGGATCGGTTTGAGAAGACTGTCGCAACCGCTGACCAGTAGAGCCCAGATCAGAAAGACCACCGCCGGTACGGTAGAGGTAAAGGTAAATACCCAGGCGGCAATGGGGCCCAGTATCAGTACCGCAGGTAGTTGGATTACGGCGAGAATCAAAACACCGAGCGCCCAGAATCCGGCAGCGGGAACACCTGCCGCGACCATGCCGATAGCAGCAAGCGTTGCCTGGATGATAGCGACGCCGATGACTCCCTGCATAACTCCCCTGATTGTAGCGGTTGCAAGAGGGACCATTTCTTTGGCTTTGTTACCTAAAAAACGGTTGGCAACTTTGTTCATGACCACAGCGCCCTTTGGGGCGGTGGCAAGTAACACCGCTGAGATGGCGATGGAGAGAATAAACATCAAAAGTCCTTGAATCCCTGAACCTGCCTTGGCAAGCAGGAAGGTTGCAAAAGAGCGCACTTGGGGTTTAAAGCGCTTCAGCGCCGATTCAAGATTTGTGGAGGCAAGCTTCCAGGCCGAATATGACGGCTCTCCGATAATCGGCCATTGGCGAATATTTTCGGGTGGAGCGGGGATATGCAGGTTGCCCTCTTCAAGCTGTTCGGAAAACGTCTGTACACTCTCCACCGATTCGGCCACCAGCATAACCGTAGGCACAACTAAGGCAGTAATCACCGTGAGAGCAAAGAAAGTTGCATAAAATTTTCTTTTACCTGCTGCTTTCGCGGAAAGCTTTTCTATCAGCGGGGCGACTGCGACAGCAATAATTACCCCCCAAAGAAATGGCATAATAAAGGGCGTGACTATGCGAACTGTGGCAAAGGCCAATATAGCGATCAGAGCAATACGAATAGCTGCTTCTACAAAAACTTTCTCCAGGTTGTACTGTTGTGTTTCCCGTGTATCCATAACAATCCTTTGGCTCGGCAAAAGGAAAGAACGTTAAACAATATCCGGCAAATGCATATCTGCGGCGAGGGAACGACGTCAAGCTGCCTGAAAACGAAAGTATGCCGGGACAGGTGGAGTCCCCTGCTGTTAGTGTGCTGATACTACAGTCAGTATAGGCCCTGTATTGAGAAAATTAAAGAAATCTCTGTATTGTGAGGGGCTGCAGGAGAAGGATAGGCTTTGGCCAGCTCAAGGTGCTGTGGCGGAGACAACAAGGCTATACCAGTACTGAGTATGAAAGTAACCGGGATGTCCTGGTATTTCATTTGACGTCAGTGAGGCCGCGCTTACGTTTGATCTTGTCCGTAAGCATTTTGTACGCAACATAGTATTTTAAGATATTCTGAACATATCGTACAGTTTCCCGACCTATTCGCCTGGAGGCGATAATTTCGACATTGTCAAACCATATATTCGGGTTCAGGCCCTCATTTTCTGCCTCTTTCTGGAGTTGTATTATCTTGGCAGGTCCGGCATTGTATGCCGCCAGACACATCAGCCAGCGATCGAACTGGTCCATGTTCTCAGACTCGGAAAAATATCTGTCTGCCAGGAACCTCAGGTATTTGGTGCCTGCGTGGATATTGTTTTCCAAGGTATTGATATTGCCGATAGCCACTTCTTGTGATTTGGCTGTCGAAGGCAGTATCTGCATGATTCCGACGGCGCCTTTAAGGCTGATAGCATTCTGGTCCAGTCGTGATTCCTGATAGGCAAGAGCTGTGAGGAGTAATGGGTCAAAGTCGTATTTCGTCCCATATTTTTCGAAAAAAGGCTCAACCGTCATGAACTTAGTCAGGTTGTCTGCGTGGGTAGCATCTGTAATGTAGCTGGTGTCTTTGAGGTAGCGGTCAAACTGTATGTTTCCCCAGAGCGTGCCCCGTTTGTGGGTTGCCAGAAATTCGTCGATTATTTTTTTAAGCTCAGGGTTGTTTTTACGGATGCCCCAGGCAATGTTCCCTTCAGTCCCGACCTTTACATCGGGATGAAGGCGGATATTATCAAAAATTTCATTCCAGAAATCTGCTTTATGATCGTCCATAACGATTGCCGGTATCATGTTGGCGTTTACCATCTCCAGCAGGTCTTCGTCTTCAAAGTTCTCGTTGGCTATAGTGAGATTGATCTGTTCAATTCCTTTTTCCTTGAACTGCTCGTTCAGCTTCAGCAGATTCTCATAGTAACTGGAAGATTCCCTGACATATATTTCAATCCCTGCAATTTCTTCAACGCTATGCAGAGTTTTGTATGATTTGGGAGTTATCAGGATTTCGTTGACGTCTGTCATGAAGGGATCACTGAAATCCACTTGTTCCAGGCGATTTTCAGTGATAGTGAGATTCCCCATGATAATATCGCCGAATCCCTCATTAAGTTTTGTCAGAAGGTCTTTCCTGGCGGTGGGTACCACAACTAACCAGATGCTGAGGCTGGGATTATTCAATTTTGAATTGACGTATGCTTCAAACTTTTTAGCGCTGTCATAGCTGAGCCCGCGAGGTTCGGCGCCGTCATAGAAAAAGTATGTTTTGCTGTATGGAATAAGGACGCGGATAAGTCTGCGCTCAAGAATTTTATCGAAATCACCGGTAAAGGGAATATTCTTTTGAAGAATCGCCTCATGATCTATCTCGTTTGGAAAAGCGGCAATGGTACAGGCCGGATGGATAAGCATGGTTGCGGTTATTGCTGTCAGCAGAATAGAGATGAACTGATAGGCCCTGTTCAGTAATGAGTGATTACACATATACACACTGGAAACGAATAACTGGATTAATTGGTGGATTTAGACAATAGTAAAAAATTACCGCATAAGGAAAAATACGAGAATATCAACTTCCATCAGACCGGTAGTCTCTCCTTGGCTGACTGGCGTAAAGGGCAATATCAACCTGAGATAATATAGTTCATGATCGGCACCTTGGCAAAAAGACATCCCGCAGCAATACAGTTCTGCAGCTGCCTGTTCCTGCTTATTGCGTTGTTGGGGTGCAGTAAGAGTAACCTCGGCTTAAAAGATACGCCTGCCATCACCGAGGAAAGCTGGCGTTCGAATATCATTGCGCCGGCGGAGTATATTGAGGCACTGGAGCAGTCATCATTGATATATCTTGAGCGGGATGACAATGTGCAGATTCCCGTGCGGGTGTTTGGTGAAGAGGGAGAAAACTATCCTGTTGTTTTTACCCATGGTCTGCAAAGTCATTCTGCATGGTTTTCTTTATCAGCGTCTTTACTGGCTGAACGTGGCCATCCGGTTTATGTGTTTGATCGAAGCGGTTCCGGGCTAAGTGCCGCTCCACGTGGTGATATCAAAGATTTCAAATTATGGGCGAAAGAAATCAGTGAAGTCGCCGAATATGCGCTTGCCAGACATGGTTATGATCGACATTTGCTGGTCGGGCACTGCTTCGGTGCGATACCGGCGACGGTGTATGCATATCTTTATCCTGGTAAAGTGCAGGCGCTGGTACTTACTACACCGGCGTTCTACACCAGGACCAGTATTCCTTTCAGCGATATCCTGAGGATCGGTTTCAGTAAATCCGGAGAACGGGATTTTCTGGTGCCGGTAATGCTACAGCCGGAACTCTTCTCTGAGTTGGATGAATACGAAGTGTTTATTGAAAGTGACACCCTTGCCTTGCGGGCAGCAACGGGAGATTTTTATTATCAGGTAAATGAAGCGAGAAAATTTATCACCCGTCAGGTAGACTTGCTCAAAGTACCTCTCTTTGTCGCCCTGGCCGGTGAAGATCGCATTGGTGATAACCGGAAAAATGAAAAATTCTTCGACAAGATACCATACCCGGATAAGACGCTGGTAACATACGAGGATGCCCGGCACATTCTGGAATACAGCCCTGAGAGACAACGGTTTTTTACAGACCTTCTCAACTGGCTGAATGAACGGGATGAATTTGTCCACCATTGAATGGAAGGGTGGGCGAGTAGTTATTCCAATTTAGCGTAAAGACTATTATGGCTGCAATACGATCATTCGAACTGTTTTTACTGGACATCCCGTTTAAACACTCTTTCAAGCATGCGGCAGCAAGCAGGAAAACCAGTTCCAGTATTTTCCTCAAGTGTACTGTCGAAAGTGGTGATGGGGCTGATTCCCCCGGAGTGCACTACGGTTATGGCGAATGTCTGCCAAGATCCTATGTCACCGGCGAAACACGCGATGGAGCGTTTAAACTGTTACAAGACACTCTTCTCCCTGCATTGCTGGGCATGGAGTTTGATTCGCTTTCCCAGTTGATTCCTTTCCTGTCCGAATGCAATGGCAAAGCGCCGGTTGATTGGCTTGATCCGGAGACTCCTCAGACTGCAGCCTGGGCCGCTGTGGATCTTGCCCTGCTCGATGGGTTTGGTAGAGCTTTTGCTGAACCGGTCAAGCTGACCAACAACGCATTACCTGCTGATAACATCCGCTATAGTGCTGTGCTTTCTGCCGAGAAGGGGTGGAAGGCGGTAAAAATGGCGCTTGTCTATAGATTGTATGGTTTTCGTCAGGCCAAGCTAAAAGTAGAAAAAAGAGATGCGGTCGAAGCAGCCGGATTTTGCCGAAAGCTTCTGGGCAGCAAGTTCGATATCCGGGTGGATGCCAATATGGCCTGGGAAATTGATGAGGCGGTCGAGGTTATGCAGGAGCTGGCAAAGTTTGGTATTCGCTCGTTCGAACAACCGACAGCGGCAGATGATATTGGTGGTCTGGCGCGGCTCGTTAATGAAACGGGGCTTGAAGTAATGGTGGATGAAAGCCTTAATGATGCTGAATCGCTGGAAAAACTTATCGAGCAGGAGGCCTGTACTTCGGTCAATGTGCGGATTTCCAAGTGTGGTGGGCTGGTTGCCGCGTTTAACCGCTGCAAACGCGCAATAGAGGCTGGTATGATCATCCAGGTAGGCGCTCAGGTTGGTGAAACTTCTCTTCTGTCTTCGGCCCAGCTCATTTTATTGGCGGCTGTGCCCGAGGTTCGGTATGCCGAAGGGTGTTTCGGCCTGCATCTTTTGCATGAGGATCCGGTCAGCCCACTCAAACAGTTTGGTTACGGCGGAAGTCTGCCGCCAATGCCGGCCGGTCCGGGATTCGGGATTGAGGTGGATGAGGGAATGCTCAGGCGCTATAGTCGTAAAACGGTTGAAGTGAAATGATGTATTGATTTCTGATTACCCCTGATCTTCGGCTTGAAAAGGAGAAGATCAGGGGTGTGAAGTGAGAGGAGGCAGGTGTGAGACGTGGCAGATTGGCAAGTGGCCCTCCTTGAATCGATTCATTATATCAAGTTGCTGGGGCTCTTCCTGTAAGAGTGTTACGGTTGTCAGGCAGGTCTTTGTGGTTTAGCCTGCATCAATATTATGGAAATTGTTTACATGTCCTTTTGAAGAGGGTTCCTGGTAGACTATCTGCTGAATATTGAACTGCTCCTTCATCCGTCTGAAAAAGTGTTCACGGGTATCAGAGTCTTTCAGCTTCCCATTAACTGCGCTAAGCTGAATGGTAAAGTCATCAGATAATGTTACTTTTGTTTTGGGAGACAATTGAACAACCTGTGACTCAATCTCGGCGAGCATAGCTTTTATCCTTAATTGAGCTGTTGAATCAGGTGTTTCCTGGAATTGCTTTTTCCCTATTGTTTTAATAATAATATCTACGATGTCATCGACTGTTAGCGAATCTACACAGAAAACCATATCATAAAGACGGCTGTCCCATGTGTCCTTCCCATAGAGGCTAAGCCCCCATTTCCGTCGTTCTTCATCATCTTTCTTCAGGTTGTAGAGAACTTTTTCAGGTGAACTGTTTTTCTCCCTTCTCATTTCCTCCTGAATCCGGTCTTCCATTTTCGCGTTTATCCGGATTTTGAGAACATGGGGGATATCCTGAAGGAAGAAATGACCTGCTAAGCCGTGGTAAATTATATTTCCTCTCGACATACAGGAAAGAAAGGAGGTCTTGAAAAAGCTTATGTATCTCTCCCGTCCATTACTGAAACGATCCAGCACTGAGGGAGCATTGTGAAGAGCATTTTTTAGCTTAATTTCCGGGGTGTTAAACTGGTCTGAAGCACTTACCAGAATCTCGCGGGATATACACTCATAATTGAGTTCCCCGGCAAGTCTTTCCGCCACTTCTTTACCACGACTGTATGAACCTCTGGAAATTGTTATGACCGGCATAGGTCCTCCTCAGGTTTGGCCTTTTAAGGCATTCATCATAATCTGCGATTATGGCATACAAGGAGATCTTGAAGAGTGAAGAAACGAAATACTCACATTCTGATAAACGAACTGCAGTTCTCTGACGATAACAGCCACTACATAGTAGTGTATAACTCTATAATAATTTATGCTAATTTATTATGACGAAAGGTGCTGGATTCGTACAATAGGTGCAACAGACTGAAGATGGAAAAGCGAGAGAGTTGTCCATGGTGTCAGCTCCTACACTTAACCAAGGTCTGCACTGTATGAAACAACACAAAAACTACCGACAAAAGACGCTCAGGAAGCCATAAACATAACAAACGATCTCCGGAAACTGATCGTATTATTTCTGAATCTTTAGCACCTGGCTGGTCTCCTGAAGCAATAAGTCAGAGGATGAAAGTTGAATTGCCGCCTGAATCGGCCCCATGCCTAGTACTGGCTACACACGAACTTATAACGATAAAGCGTGTGGATGGATGTTATTCAGTCGACTGCCAAGGCATGGTAAAAAACGTTGGAAAGGTGGCAAGAGAAGACATCTGGCGGGAGCTTCGTTTGATACCTCAGCGACAGGATATTTCAAAAAGACCTGCAATTGTAGCCAGGCGCAGTCGCATTGGTGACTGGGAAAGGGAGGCTGTCCACGGCAAGAAAGGGTTACCTGATGACACTTGTTGCTCGAATGAGCAGGTTCACACTGGTTCGACGAAGTTCTAAGAAAACAAAAGATCAGGTGGCCTCAGTAATGACAGCGTTGTTGAGAAAGTGCCTGAGGTCCGAACAATTACCCTTGGCTAACGGTTCGAAAATTGCCGATCATTTAACAGTTTCTGAAGCGACAGGGGCGGAGATTTAATCTGCCAAGCCAGATGCGAGTTGGCAGCGTGGAACCAATGAAAACACAAATGGCAGGATCAGGCGCTTCTGGCCCAAGGGATTTGATATCTCATCTCTGTCGGAGCAGAAAATAGAGGATAGGATTTTATTGTTAAACCTAACACCGAGAAAGGTACTTGGAGGGCTAACTCCCTTGGAAGCCTTTTAAGGTAAGAGTGTTGCACTTATTACTTAAATCTTGCATACGTCATAGTTAAAGAGAATAATATGTTTACAATATTTGGAAAATTATTTCGAAAATCAGATGGTATAGAAGATGGCGAGAATGAATTATGGGTAATGATACAAGAAAATTCATTCTTTAGGGATAACAGCCACCTTGCTATAGTTGATGAACTTGCTGAAATAATAGAAAATAAGAAATTGGGTGAATTCGATGGACATAGTAGCGGCGCCTATCAGTTAGAAGTAAATTTTTTAGAAGTTCGTAACTATAACAAAGTTAAGGGAATTATTATTGATTACTTTGCTGCAAAGTATCCAGGTCTTGAGTATACTATATCTCAAGGCTATGAAACAATATATGAGAAGTTAGAATGTGTTAATTGATAGTGTCATTTTTAGCTGGCACACTCGTTCTTCGTTTACTCACTAAGAACGTACCTCGTCTCCAATCTTATAGATAAAAGGTCTTTTGTCCTTGAAAAATTATATGCAATAAATATTCGGGACGGACCCAGAATGAGTGCTATGGAGCCTATCTTTTTGGTGTTTTTCTTGGAGGAATTGGGCTTTAAAAAATCAAAGGAAAATCAATTTATTCTAAAAAATATTATAAATTTAAAACATAAACATACTGGTAAAGCACCGAACTTGGAAGTTTAACTCGCTTCGCTCTCGAAATTCCGGAGAGTGGGGTGTTAGTCACTTACTCATTTCATCCCACCATGACAGCCTCTGAATTTGAGGTCTTCTAACGGAACAGATGATGAAAAAAACGATACTATTATTGAGGTTGAGTTACTGGATCGCCGCAATAGCAGATTTCGTTATTGCCATCCTTGCCTGGATACCGGAAAGGATGGGTTTAGAGGAAATTGCTTATCCGATGGGGCTCTTTTCTGTCATTGCATTCTCTTGGACCTTAATGTTGCTAATGGCTGACAGAAAACCAATTGAACGAAAGTGGGTGCTGATTCCAACTATTATCGTTGTTACATTGATCACCATGGTAAGAACCATATTTTCTCTGGGCGAAACTATTGAATTTAATTTGGCACTGTTTCTTTTTGCAATTGCTCTGATTATTCTTATGACGTACAGCTATTATTATGCGAGCAAACAGGAAACAAACAGATGATACTGTTCTAAGTGTGCCTAAAGGCAAAATTTAGTGGCAAAGTGCCGGCTACGCACGCACTCTAAGAAAAGTAGGCCAGCCCCCAATGAAATACGTTGAAATAAATGAAATTTAACAGTAACCAAATCATTCAAATCTATATACAATATGTTGCGGCTTCATTTGAAGAGCAAAAAAAATACACCCTTTTTACGGTATTAATGTTAATTGTCGGCGGTATCACGGGATTTGCTGATGTTCTGGGGATTAACGAAGAAGTAAACAAAATGGTTTTAACTTTTGTAGCTCAATTTCAAAAATTTCATGGAATTGAACTGTTTACCAAGATTTTTTATCAAAATGCGAGAGCGGCATTGATTGTAATACTAGCTGGAATTATTTTTTCCATCTTTCCTGTCTTTGCTGCTATAACTAATGGATTGATAATAGGTTGTGTTGTTTCTACTTCAAAAAGTAATATCGGCATAAGTAGTCTTGAAAGTATATTGCGGTTAATACCCCATGGTATCTTTGAAATTCCAGCTTTTGTGCTTGCAATAGCACTAGGAGTAAAATTGGGGCTATGGCCTTTTAATACAAATAAAATTGAATACATTAAAACCACCCTCAAAAGAGCTGCCCACAACTATATATTAATAATAATCCCGTTATTAATCGTGGCAGGTTTGATCGAAGTAGCACTTATAGAGATAAGCAGAAATTAAAAAAACATAACAGGCACGCACCCCTAGATTTAACATTGTGTGCGTAGCTGCAATATAGGAATCGAATGAAATTACCCAAACAGTTAGCGAAGGAAGAAATCGAATCAGAAGTTCGAGCAGCACTAGAAACAGAGAGCATCCAACTTTGTAGCGATTCGAAAATGTATATTCCTGTTTTGCAACTCAACCAAGAGTTGCGTAAGCAGATTTTCTCTGCGAAATTTCGTGGTGAATTGATAATTGGTTCAAGGTCTGTAGAAAAGACGTTAGAAAATGAACAGCACGGATTGCAAAAGGTCAATAACAAGAGCGACCGTGTGTCAAGGTTGTTGATTGTAACAAATGACGGAACGCCTCGCTTTTATCGCCAATTAGAGTTCCTTCAGCAGAAGCAGGGAGGGAGAGTGCTGATTTGCCGTCTGGATATTGATTCCATATTGATGGGAAGTATCCTTGGTCTAAAGGACAAGCAGGTGAAAGCTATTCTGCTGAATAGAAAGGAATCTGTGGTAAATGTACTTAAAAGTCTGCTGTAAGCTGACCAGATGTCTCCTGAATTATCAAGGGAAGATATAATCAGGATTTATTCTTCAATATTTGAGCTTTGACTGAGTTTCAAGGGTGATCAGGTCAATCTATGAAATATATCTGGGTAACAATATTTTTTCTTTCTTTGCTCTGGTCTGCAATTAAGCCAAGTGATTACTTCACTTGGCTTCTTGAAGTGTTACCCGCAATGGTAGCTTGTATCGTTTTAATACTGACATATATAAAATTCAAATTCACGTATCTTGCTTATTCTTTAATTCTAATTCATTGCATTATTTTAATGATTGGTGGTCATTATACGTATGCTCAAGTGCCTTTCTTTGACTGGTTAAAAGAAGTGTTTGATCTAGATAGAAATAATTACGATAAAGTTGGTCACTTTGCTCAAGGATTTATCCCCGCACTTGTTGCCAGAGAGATCCTGATCAGAAAAAATATAATCAACGGCAAAACATGGATGAATTTTTTCATCGTATGCTTTTGTTTAGCTTTCAGTGCATTTTATGAACTCATAGAGTGGTGGGTAGCCGTTTCTACAGGTGAGTCTGCAGAAGCCTTTCTGGGAACCCAAGGTTACGTTTGGGATACTCAGTCAGATATGGCACTAGCGTTATTGGGTTCTATCTGTAGTGTAATTCTTCTTGCCCGAGTACATGATAAACAACTCGATAGAATGACGTAATCAGGCATTTTATGCGGCGCGACGTAAACAACGACGGCATGGATGGAAAATGGAACAGATTTGTTTTCTCGGTACTAGAAAAATCTAACCCAAAAAATATAATAATTGCCAAATAGTGTTTCAGCAAATTCTTGATGGTTTAGAATAGTCTCTACCTACTGTGCATCGCTGATCCCGAAATTTTGGGTCGGTTTGATTTCAAGCATCCTGGCTCTGAAAAACATCAGGAATCGTCTTCAGTTGTCCTATCTGCCAATCACATCAGATAGCCGATGAACATCTTCAATCTCGCCTTGCACGATTGTGTCGTTACCTTCCAAGCTGCCTAAGACTATTGGAGACCAAAATCTGGGAAGGCTCGACTATAAATGAACAGTAGACATCTCAACTTCAAGATTCGGTGGAATCTTCAGTCATTCGGAATGGCTATATTAATCGCGTTATTGGATGGAGCATCTTGTCCCAGCACAAGCCACTTGGAACAGGGGTAATAACGATGTCAGTACAGCCATTATCGGCCACTATTTAACCGATAATTTAGGCATCCTTAGCATGCCCACAGTATGTCATATTGAAGCAAGCAATGCTGCACCCAGAATGGCCCCAGTATTCAATTTCTTATGGAAGCGTCATTCCCGCCAGAGAATAAAATTGATTTCTACAGGCACTGAGGCATCCGCATGATATGGTATCACTCTCGGAGTGTAGTCTTGTGCAGATCGCCCTTTTGATACAACTGCATGATATTGATAGCCGATAACAGACCCTGATAGCCTCTCACCACGATCCATGGTTATGCGGACGGGATTCGAATCAGGTGACAGCGGGTCAGCATACAATTCAACCCTAACTGCTGACGGATGCACCTCACCCAGATAGACTTCAACGAGAAACAGGTTTCGCACGGAAGACTCATCGACAGTGCATTGCCCAAAACGCAGCTGCTGCCAGTGACTAAGAAGAGTAAGATGCCACTCATCCAGGGCGGTTGCAAGACTACCATTGTCTGCGGCCCTCCGTTGATACGCCGCTGCTGCCGGCACATAGTAATCGCTGGTGTACTCTCGCACCATCCGATTGCAGGAAAATAGTGGCGTCAGTCGTGCCATGCTATGCCGCATTCTGGTCACCCATGCCGTGGGAATGCCGCGTTCGTCGCGGGTGTAGAATGCCGGTACCACTTCCTCCTCCAGCAGCATATACAATTCTTCAGCCTCTTTGGCATCCCAGGCGGGATCGTGATCGTGCTCCTTTCCATCACCAAGTGACCAACCTACTCCAGGTTCATAGGCCTCGGCCCACCAGCCATCAAGTTCGGACAAGTTGAGCCCTCCGTTAACCAGCACCTTCATTCCACTGGTACCGCAGGCTTCCCAGGGCCGGCGAGGTGTATTCAACCACAGATCAACACCCTGGACCAGTTCAGCAGCAAGGCCCATATCATAATCCTCAAGGAAAACTCCATGCTCACGCACTTCCGGTCGGCGCAAATACTCACTCCATTCGCGGACCAGCCTTTTTCCTTCTTCATCCTGAGGATGTGCCTTACCGGCAATAATAAGCTGAACAGGATGCTGTGGGTGCGTGAGTAGGTGGGTCAATCGTTCCGGGTCGGTAAGTAGCAACCCTGGTCTCTTGTAACTGGCAAAGCGGCGAGCGAAGCCGATTGTCAGCACATGCGGATCAAGCGTCTCACGGCATTGCCGAAGATCTTTTTCAGACAGGCGGCAAGCTTCCTGCTGGCAAATTAGACGACGGCGCACCGCTGTAATGAGCGGTTGGCGTGCCTCATTGCGCATAGTCCACAATTTTTCATCGTCAACGTTTTTCAAGGCATACTCGACGGTTTCCAGGGTGCTGAACCAGCTGCCCTTGCCGCACCGTTCAGTCCAGAGCGTATCGGCAGCCGCAGAATCCCACGATGGCACGTGCACACCGTTTGTGACATGTCCTATGGGGATTTCCTGTTGGGGCCAACGGGGAAAGAGGGGACGAAAAATTTGACGGCTCACCTCTCCGTGCAAGCGACTGACGCCGTTTGTCCTACCGCAGCCCCGGAGTGCGAGATATGCCATGTTAAAGGAATCATGGTTCTCGGCCTCCCGTGAACATCCCAACGAGAGTAGAGCTTCCATGGATATGCCGAGCGTCTTCGTATATTCGGAAAAATATTGCGTCATAAGCCCTGGTGGGAAACGATCAAAACCTGCTGCTACGGGCGTATGGGTTGTAAATATATTGCCAGCCCTGGTTGCCTGAAAAGAAATACTGAATGAACGATCATGCTGATCCATAAACCGGCGGGCTCGCTCCAGCACGACGAAAGCGGCATGCCCTTCATTGAGATGACATACCGAAGGTGATATCTTCAGTGCGTCCAGCAACCGCCAGCCGCCGATACCCAAAACGATTTCCTGTCGCAGGCGCATTTCGGTTCCGCCACCATACAATTCACCGGTGATGCCACGGTCGCCCGGCGCATTGAGCAGATCGTTACTGTCGAGCAAATACAGAGGAACTCTTCCAACCTGCGCCAGCCAGCCACGTAAATGCAGTGTCCGGCCGGGCAGTTCGACACTGACCCGTAGCCATTCGCCATCCGGGCCCTGGAGAGGGAGCACCGGCAGCATGGTGGGATTGTTGAACGGAAAAAATGCCAGCTGTACCCCATTGGTGTCAAGCGCCTGACGAAAATACCCCTGCTGATAGAGCAGTCCAATACCCACCACGGGAATACCCAGATCACTTGCAGTCTTGAGGAAATCCCCTGCGAGCACACCCAAACCGCCCGAATAGATGGGCAGTGCATCACTTAAACCGAATTCCATGCTGAAGTAGACCACAGATCCCAGGCGATCACTTCCATACCTCTCATCATACCATGTGGGCTGTCTCATATACGCCTGTCGATACGCCAGCTGGTTCCGAAGTTCCTCCATAAAGGCTGGATCGGCAGCCAACGTTTCCAACCGCATTCTCGAAACACTTTCCAGAATCAGCCATGGATCTTCCGTACCTTCCCAGATCTCCGGATCAATTGCCCGCCATAGAACATCGGCACAATGATTCCAGTTCCATCGCAGATCCAGCGCCAAGTCCGTCAGCCCTTTAAGCGAAGCTGGTAGAGACCGGGGCAGGTATCGTTCGGGGTTCATGGTCCGCCTCCTTCAGTCAGTTTGAATACTCCAGTTATCATCTCATAGTCTTTCAAAAAGCTAGTTTTCAGTTTCTGGATCCGCATCCGTTTACGGTTAGCTGGATTACTTGTAGTTTGTCCTGAGTGACATTCAAGGCAGCTCTTGCTCTCTCAGCACTTGACTACCTATATGGATTTATAACCAATACCGGGCATGGAGCCTTTCTGAGAAATTGTTCGGAGATACTGCCGAGAACAATTTCACCCTGTGTCTGTTGGCCATGGGTCCCGACAATGATCATATCGGCCTTCTGGCTCTCTGCATGGGTGAGAATTTCACTGACAATATCACCAGCTACCACAATTATGTGATATTTTCGGCATTCACGGGCAGCATTAATGATGCCCTTCAAAAGTGGAGATGACATCTTGAAGGGAATCCTGCAATGCTTTCCAGGTATCCTCAACCCCTTCCATAATTTGCTCCGACACACTGTCCTGAGTCCGATTCAATTCGAGCAACCGCTGCTTTGCTTCTTCAATTCTCTGTTCCAGCAAATCAATACGTCCGACATTTTCGGATCAAACACTACCTGCTACGCTTTTGATGTTAGCTTTGAACTCAGCAAGTTTGACTTGTGCCAGTTCAACATCGTTTTTAAGCTTTTCCTGTAATTTTTTTTTATCACTCATTGTATTCTCCTCAAATAAAGAAAGGTGAGACGATCGTATGCGTTCAGCAGCACCCCATCTTCGCACGATCAGGCTGTCGTGCAGAGGACTCATCTGAATACTCATGGCAGAACCTGTCTTCCACATGAGATGCAGCAGAAGTGTACCTATAATCTTAGTTCAGCAATTCCCATGCTAAGTGCCCGATACCAGCTCTCTCTACACCCCATCACTCTGCATTTTTAGTATAATTCACTTATGCCGCCTCCTCTGAATGTGTGTCGTCACCCACAGGCTAAAGGTCATATTTAACCACTTGGGCAAATATGACCTTTAGACCCTCACTGTCGATGCAGCCATTCCCATTTTATTGGAGCATCTTGTATGCGACGCAATGCTTAGTGCTCACTGTTGTGCTTCACTTCAAGCTCTCGCAAAGGGAATAAAATATGCGAAAAGCTGACAATGTCATGGCTGTCCTGTAATGCTTCAGTTGGAAATGGAGAATCCATTGTTTTGAGTTGGTTGGCCATCCTGATAGCTGGACAAGAGAGTTTATATGATCTTACGTTATCGGCTTGTAAACGTTCAGCAGTGAACCGGCTGGGAAAAGCAAGTGCTTTTCCCAGGTCCTATTGATAGTTAGAATTCATTTCTTGTTACTCTACTTTAATCTCAATGGCTTTTTGCTTTACCTCCTCAGTCTTCAGAATCTGCAGGTTCAGCATGCCATCCTTGAACGAAGCCTTGATGTTCTTTTCATCGACATTGTCGGGCAAGGTAAAACTCCGGGTGAAGATTCCGAAAGATCGTTCGATTCGATGGATTTTTTTTCCTTTCTCCTCTATCTCCTGTTTTCTCTCCCCCCGAATCGTCAAGATACCATTGTCTACTGTAACCTTGACATCTTCTCTATTTACCTCGGGAATTTCTGCTTTGATTACGAATGCCTTATCGGTCTCAATGATGTCTACACGGGGAGCCCAATCCCCTGCAG